>NZ_CP050831.1:5240777-5549058 GCF_012113595.1 Bacteroides faecium | reverse complement strand
CCATAAACTTCACACGGTCTTCATCAAACTCGCCTAGAAATTCGCGGAATACGTCCGGCTGGTTATTTTCGCATCCCAAACCTACTACCAACACAGCGCCTGCATTGGGGTGAAGCACCATGTCGCGAAGAATCTTCTTCGTATTTTCATGGTCATCGCCAAGTTGGGAACAGCCGTAGTTGTGCGGGAAAGCAACGATGGCATCCACGCCTTTGCCTTCAGTCTCGCGACGCAGCCCCTCAGCCAATTGACCGATGATACCGTTCACGCAACCTACGGTCGGGATAATCCATATTTCGTTTCTTACGCCTACGTCACCGTTTTTGCGACGATACCCTTTGAAGGTAAGGTCTTTGCGGTCAATATTCAAAGAAACTTGAACAGGGTTGTAGGTATATTCCAGCAATCCGGCGAGGTTGGTCTTGATATTCGTCTCGTTCATCCAGTCTCCCTGCTGTTTGGCCATTCGGGCATGTCCGATAGGATAACCGTACTTGATTACATTTTCACCTTCTGCGAAATTCTTCAATGCGAATTTGTGTCCGGCGGGAATGTCTTCGTTCAATGTCACTTCAATGCCATCTACAGAAAGATGCTCTCCTGCCGGGAGATTGACAATGGCAACGGCAACGTTGTCGGCAGGATTAATTCTTAAATACTTTGTTTCCATGTAATGTACTTGTAAAGTTGTATTTCGTTGTTATTTGCTATGGTAATAGTCAATTGTTTCTACTGTCAACAAGTCGATAGGCATATAGTTGATGCAAGTCACGTCTTTTTTGAAGATGAGGTGGTCGCAAAGAGCTTTTATACCGTTGGCGCCTTGTAGTTCCGGTTGCTGGGCGATGAGGAAGGAGACATTTCCCTCTTTCAGGCAGGTGACATTCCGTTCCAGAAGGTCATAGCCTATCAGATTGAAATCTTTCTTTCCGTGGCTTTGCAGGTATTCGCCGACGATGTAGACTTTGGAGTTGAAGGTGATTCCGTTCTTCACCGTCGGGTAGGCACGGAAGAATTCATCCAGCATCTCGTTGTCTTCGTCGTTGCGTTCGGCATGCAAGTCGAGCTCCAGTATATTACAAGACGGATGATGTTCTTCCATGTACTGCCTGAAACCGATTTCTCTGTTCTCCTGCTGGTTGGAACCTACAATTCCTTCATGTATTTTACGGAAAATAACGATTTCCTTCTCGTCCCGTGCCAGTAGCATCATCATCCGTGCGGCAAAGTATCCGCTTTGACGTGAGTTCTGACCGAAGAAGGCGAGGGGAGGGACGTCCTTGATATTCGAGTCTATATATATATAAGGTATATCCAATGCTTGCAGCCGGTCTGTGAATCCCTTTGTATATTGGGGGGCGGTGGGAGCTACCATCACTCCGTCCGGCTGAAGAGTCAGAATCGCTTCGCTTGCGTCAACAAACGAATGATAATCGTATGGGTCGTAATAGTTGATTTTCACCGAAGTGTTGAAGTCCGAATAGGTAGCGATAGCTTCATGGATACCCAGTTCCACGGCTGTCCAGTATTCACCTTCCAAATGCTCCGGCAAAAGACAGATAAACGTATATTTCTTGTTGGATGCCAAAGCGCTGGCGTACATGTTAGGCTGGTAGTCAAGCTGCTTCAAGATTTCTTCTACGCGTTTTTTGCTTGCTTCCGATACTCCGCTACGTCCGTGAATGACGCGGTCTACTGTTCCCACCGATACATCTGCCAGGCGGGCGATGTCTTTGATTCTAATCCTTTCGGGCAATTTATTCATACGATAACCTTATTTATATAGGTATATGTGCTCGCACACAATAATAATCTTAATATTTTCGATACAAATATATAACAATTTTTGTAATTACGAAAATTGTTGTATCTTTGTGCCCGCACACGAAAGGTATGTGATGTTAACCTTTTAATGGTTTAATAATCATGTTATCAGTGTGTTAACCCTAAAAATGGGCATAAAATGATAAATTGAAAGTTCATAATATTAATAACTTAGAATTTAAAACATAAAATTATGGGAAAGAAAGTCGTTACATTAGGCGAAATCATGCTTAGATTATCAACTCCGGGTAATACTCGTTTTGTTCAATCTGACTCTTTTGATGTAGTATATGGTGGTGGAGAGGCAAACGTTGCCGTGAGCTGTGCCAACTACGGACATGAAGCCTATTTCGTAACTAAATTACCGAAACACGAAATCGGACAGTCTGCTGTTAACGCATTGCGTAAGTATGGTGTAAAGACAGACTTTATTGCTCGTGGTGGCGACCGTGTAGGTATCTACTATCTTGAAACCGGTGCTTCTATGCGTCCTAGCAAGGTTATCTATGACCGTGCTCACTCTGCTATTGCTGAAGCTGACGCTGCTGACTTCGACTTTGACGCTATCATGGAAGGTGCTGACTGGTTCCACTGGTCTGGTATCACTCCGGCTATCTCTGACAAGGCTGCCGAACTGACCCGTCTGGCTTGTGAAGCTGCCAAACGTCACGGTGTAACTGTTTCTGTTGACTTGAACTTCCGTAAGAAACTGTGGACAAAAGAAAAAGCACAGTCTATCATGAAGCCGTTGATGCAGTTTGTTGACGTATGTATCGGCAACGAAGAAGATGCAGAACTTTGCCTGGGCTTCAAACCGGACGCAGACGTTGAGGCTGGTCACACTGATGCTGAAGGCTACAAAGGTATCTTCCAGCAGATGATGAAAGAATTCGGATTCAAATATGTAGTTTCTACATTGCGCGAATCTTTCTCTGCTACTCACAACGGTTGGAAAGCCATGATTTACAACGGCGAAGAATTCTATACTTCAAAACGTTACGATATCGACCCGATTATCGACCGCGTAGGTGGTGGTGACTCATTCTCCGGTGGTATCATCCACGGTTTGATGACTAAACCTAACCAGGGCGAAGCTCTTGAATTTGCTGTGGCTGCATCTGCTTTGAAACACACTATTAATGGTGACTTCAATCTTGTTTCTGTAGAAGAAGTTGAAGCTTTGGCTGGTGGTGACGCAAGCGGTCGCGTACAGAGATAAGCTGAGAGTTGAAAATAGAGAGTTGAGAGTTTGAAAAAACAACTCATTTACCAATTCGTTTAAAATAATAAATAATAAAATGGCAAAATTCGATAAAATAGCCGTATTGAATAAAATCGGCTCTACAGGAATGGTTCCTGTATTCTATCATAAAGATGTAGAAGTTGCAAAAAAAGTAGTAAAGGCTTGTTATGACGGTGGCGTTCGTGCTTTTGAATTTACCAACCGTGGTGACTTCGCGCAAGAGGTATTTGCTGAAATCGTAAAATTCGCAGCAAAGGAATGTCCTGAAATGGCTATCGGTATCGGTTCTATCGTTGACCCGGCTACTGCTGCCATGTACTTGCAACTGGGTGCTAACTTCGTAGTAGGCCCGTTGTTCAATCCTGAAATCGCTAAGATATGTAACCGTCGTTCGGTAGCTTATACTCCGGGTTGTGGTTCTGTATCCGAAGTTGGTTTCGCTCAGGAAGTAGGTTGCGACCTTTGCAAGGTATTCCCGGGTGACGTTTACGGAACAAACTTCGTAAAAGGCTTGATGGCTCCGATGCCATGGTCTAAGCTGATGGTGACCGGTGGGGTAGAACCTACAAAAGAAAACCTGACTGCATGGATTAAAGCCGGTGTATTCTGCGTAGGTATGGGCTCTAAACTGTTCCCGAAAGATAAAGTGGCAGCAGAAGACTGGGCTTATGTAACTGCAAAATGTGAAGAAGCTCTCGGTTATATCGCTGAAGCTCGTAAATAAGACTAGAGGGCGAAAGCCATCTATATAAGAAAGGGGGCTGATGCGACAGCCTCTTTAAAATATGCCTCGAAGGGTTAGTTAGTTTAGTTAGTAAATGAGGCATATTTTCATTTTGTTTAAAGGTGTTTAAAGGGGATAAGCCATCGGAATGAGCGACTCATTTCGGTGGCTTGTTTTATGTAAAACTACACGGATAATATGCATGTGCATTATCCGTGTAGTATATTGGTTAATTATTCGGGTACGTAGATGATTTCCCCGTTATCCAGTTCGTAGGCAATACCTACCTTTTTGCCGCGTTTTCCTTCTTTTTTGTCCTGGTCTTCGGACGGGGTGTAGCGGTTTATTTTTTCTCCTTCCTTGGTGATGATTTCCATGTTCTCCTTGCCGGGATTCTTTACCATTGTGAAGTCTTCCTGCGAAAACACTTCTGTCATGTTGTACCGGCTGACAAGAGCCACCATCAAGGCGACAGCGAAAACCATAGCAACATCGAATAAATTGGATACTACGCTGATAGGGTCGGCGTCCTCTTCTTTTCGTAATAGGTTATGTTTCATTTTTCTGTGGTTTTATTGTTTCGCTTTTCATTGAGTAATTCGGAGATAAATTCGAGGTTGGTCATATCCTGCAAGTACCAACGTTGTTTTACCTGCTGCGTGAGGAAACCTACCGCGCCTGCCACCAGTCCGACTACGGTCGTTGCAAAGGCTATCTGCATATTGTAAGCCATCGAAGCGATATCACCGCTTGCCAGCCCGGCGAGGGCGGGGCCCATTGGAATCAATGTTCCCATCAATCCTAAGATTGGCCCAAGTTTCGTCAACGTTTTGGAGATAGCAAGGTCTTTGTCGGCTGCAATCTCAAAGTTGGCAAGCAGACGTTGTACCTGCGCGGGAGTATCACGGGCATCCAGTACCTGGCGCATATACATGATGACAAGTGAACGGGATTTCTCCGGCAGTTTGGAACTTAAATCCCCGACAGTATCCGGAGTTAATTTCCCCAGTTCGTTGCGGAGCAGGGCTTCTGTCTTACGGATGGATAAATACTGGCCGTAGAAACTGCCGGCAAGTAATATAGCCCGGCAGAAAAGGATGATTAATAACACGATAACAGGAACAAGCAATCCTGTTGAAATCCAATACAATATATCTGATATGTAGTTCATTGTTGTTGATTATTTAATAAGTTATTTCTTTATTTATTTCATGCTTTTTTCTTTTCGCCTGCTTCGGATATTCCACCAGAAGAGTCCTAAGACTCCACCGGCCAATGCGATAGCTATCACGCCCAACAGCGCTTTCCAGTCTATTTCGCTGACACCTGCTGCCGATGTTTTTCCATTGACGGTTGCAACGATGCCCAGTATGGCTACCAGTGCATTGGTCAGAAAGAAAAGTTCCAGCCGCAGTTCCTTCTCCGGAAGGAGATAAAGCAACAGGTATCTTCCGCAGGGTATCACTACCAGGATGAAGGCAGCGTAACTCCAGGCTATCGTTTGAAAAGAAGTGCCGGGAAATGCAAAGATGAGATATACCAATCCGCTGAATAAAACCGGGAAAATCAATAATCCCGGAAACCAGCGGAGAAAGCGGTACATCACTATCATGCGCGGCTTGACCGGATAGTCATTGGCTACGTGAACAGCCAGCATGGCATAAGCCATTTGTATGCAGACTTCGATACTCAGAATCACAGAGGTATCCAGCATCAAGGGCTGGTTGCCGAGCCAGTTGGCTATCTGTGATTTCGATTGCTCGATGGCATACGGCCACATCAATCCGGCAAACACAGCGCAGACAGCGGCGATAGCACCCACCGCTATTGCTTTCCAAAACGTTTGCTTCAACAGAAAATTGAATGCTGTAAGAAGCATAAGTACAAGGACAACTGTATCCATTATTGTTAATTACAAGTTACTGATTACAAATTCTAAATTACCGGTTCCTGATTTACACCTGACTGTTTTTGCGGCGCTTGCGCACAAAGAGTATCAGAGCGAGTATGACGATGATAACGGCGATGCCTACGGCTACATTGCTCAATGTATTTGTCTGCTGTTCCGCAGCCTGCTTCATCTCTTCTTTTTTCATCACCACTCCTTTATCCTCTCCGCTTGTCTTGGCTTCACGGATTTTAGAAATGTTCTCTTTATATTGTGCGGCTGTTTGCGCGTTGGATTTTGAAGCGATAAAATCGCGCAGCTTCGCATTGTCACAAACAAATCCCGAACAGGACGGGCGGTAGGTGTTCACTATTTCCGTGTGCAATTTACTCAGCTCTGCTACTTGTTCCTCGTTTGCTTTCCACAATCCTTTGCGGACGCTTTCCAGCATGACGGCCGTCATTTCTTCCAGGGCGGCAGGGTTCTGTTGTTCAAAGTATTTCTTTACTCCCAGGTTGAGCTCATCCTTTACATATACATTATAGATATTATCCCAAAGCTCTTTGTCGATAGCAGCCGGTTTCATCACGTTCCATCCATAGGTATTCGTGATAACTTCCGCAAATTCACTGGCTGAGGAAGCTCCGCCTTTCATCTTTTCTTTGATATAGGTAGGATTCAGGATTGTTGTACGACTTTCCACTCCGACAGCTTCTTTAAGCTCCTGCATCTTCATATTGTTGCGGTTGCGATAATCACTGAGATAAGCATCCGGGTCTTTGCCGGTCACATTGCGCACGGCAAGGTTCATTCCGCCCATAAACTCATAAACGTGGTCGAGGCTTAACGCTCCCCATGTATTGCTTTGACGGGGCTGTACCACCACATCTGTACGGGTTAACGCAGCTTCGAAAGCAAATTTCTGAAAGACTTCCCAATTCTTCTCATTGCCATAGTAAGCTCCCATATTGTTGAGATAAGTTGCGGCAATTTCCGATTCGTTCTCCCAGCGGTCACCGGCTTCCACCATTTCCTGAATACCTGAACCATACGAACCGTTGGCTCCGCCGAATACACGGAATGTAGATATTTCGCGGGCATCTTTCGGGCTTAATCCTTTTTCCGTTAATACACGTTCGGCCTCTATCACACTGGCTGCTACTTGATTCTCATACGTATCATCTTTGGCAGCGGCAGCCATTTCCACTGCCCGGTTGATTAGGAACAGGCGGGAAGCGGCAAGGTCGCGGAGTTGTCCGGAAGTCTGCACTACTACATCAATACGAGGGCGTCCCAACTCTGCGGAAGGAATCAACTTCAAGTCACTGACACGACCGAAAGCATCACGTACAGGCTCTACGCCCAGCATATAAAGAACTTGCGCAATAGTAGCACCCCCGGTTTCAATAAATTCGGATGACCATAAAGTATAGCTTACCTTGCGTGGTATGGAATCGTTGTGACGTTGTTTGTACGTTTCAATCGTTTGTTTGGCAAGAGCGATACCCTTTTCCCAGGCAGACTCCGTAGGAGTTGCTTCAGCGTTGATGGCGTACATATTGCGTCCCGTAGGCAATGCGTTCGGATTCGCTATCGGGTCACCGCCCGGAGTAGGGGCAGTGTAGCCGCCGTCCAAAGCATTAATCAAGCTGCCAAGCTCTTTCTCAGGGCTTGTCAGAAGGGCGCTCTTATAGTTATTCACATTTTTGATGGTGCGTTCTACTTCGCTCACGGCTAATGCGAATTCTACTTCTTCCTTATTATATTCTTTCGGAGCTTGTCCCATAGCGGTCATCATGGCTGTCATCCCTTGTGGCTTTTCCGCTTTCTCTTTGTTCGCCTTCATTCCGGCTTCCATCTTTTTCAGAGCTTCGGGACTTGCTCCCATTGATTTGGCCATTTCCATGGCTTTCTTCGGGTCCATGTCAGCTCCCATTTTCTTCATGGCTTCTTTCATCCCTTCGGGCATTTTGCCATGAGGAGATTTTCCTTTTCCTGTCATAGCCGTAGCCATCCCGGGATGACCGTTGCCGGACTTCCCGTCTTTTGCATGCTCCTTTTTGGCTGCCGCAGCCATCATCATAGCCATCATGCCTTTCGGGGCGTTGCGGTCGGCTTCTATTTGACGTGCTTTTGCCAGTTCCTGCGGTGTGATTCCTGCGGTGCGGCAAATCAGTTCATCCGTAGCTAATGCAGGATTAACCATCAGCTTTTCTACCAACAGGCGGGCAGGAGACAGATATTGCTGTGTAAAGAGACTGCGGTGTTTGTTGACAGCTTCCGTTGCTTTGCCGCGTTGCTTGTCAAGAGCCAAAAGGCTGTAAGCGATAGGCTCTGTCGCCATTGCATAGACGGAAGAAGTAATCCGTTCCGGTTCGTAAGGAACTCCCATGGTATAGAGCTGTCCTGTGATTTTCTCCGTAGCGAGCTCTTCGGCAAAGTTCTCTACGCGGGCGATTTCATCTTCCGAATAAGGTTTGCCGGCAATGCTGTCCAAACCCAAGTCACGATGAATACCCATCTTCACAGTCAGTGTCTTTACAGCCAGGGATTCCTGGTCTTTATTCTCCTTCTGGGAGTTATTATAGATTTTAATCTTTTCCATCAGCTCCCGGTAGATGCCGCGTACGCTGCTTTCGAGGAAAGGCGGAGTGAGGTAAGACTGCAACGTCGCATAAGAACGGCGTTTCGCCATCATGCCTTCTCCTACATTACCGATAGAGTAGATATAGAAATGAGGCACTGCACCTACCAAACGGTCGGGCCAGTCATTGCTGCACAATGCCACTTGTTTCCTTGGAGTGAATTCAAGGCTGCCATGCGTACCGAAATGGATAAGAGCGTCGGCTTTGAAGCCATGTTGCATCCACAGGTATGAAGCAATATAGGTATGTGGCGGAGCCATGTCCGTGCCATGCACTACCTGGAAAGAGTTATCACCACTTCCGGCAGCATTCTGCGGCAGTAAGACGACATTTCCGAATTGCAGGCGGGCAATTCCCAGTTTGCCGTCGGGAGTCACCATATAATTTCCGGGGAACTCGCCGAAAGCATCCACTACTTCCTTGTATTTTTCAGGGCGGAGCGATTCTTTCACCCAGCTTTCGTATTGCTCTTTGGTTATCAGTTCGGGGTGTCCGTTCTGCATGAAATCGTTGAATGCTCCTTCGGCATAAGTATTGAATACGGCTCCTTGCGCGTGTATCATTCTGCCTAGTTCTTCGGCGTTGGCTGGCAGGTTGGATACGTTGTACCCTTCCTGTTTCATACGAACCAGAAGATTGTAAAGCGAAGGAACCACTTCCATTCCGGCAGCCGTCAATGCGTTCTGCCCCGGACCTTTATAATAATAGATAGCTACCTTTTTCTCATTGTTCGGCTTTGTATTCAGATTCAGGTAATTGTTTATCGTAGATACAAAAGTCTTTAAACGTTCGGGGACGGCGTAGGAATGGCGCAATCCTTCTTCGTCCTCGTATTGTGCAAATAACGCAAAGGGGCGAACCGCTCCGTCGATTTCAGGGGTTACGATGCTCTGTGACATGAATCCGCCCGCCATTCCCATCGGGTCTTTTTCCCATTCATCTACAAGGCTGTTGATGGTGAGCGGGGCAAATAGCAGGATATTCTTTTCTTTCAGGTAATCTACCATTTTATCGCCCATACGTCCATGTGCCATGTTGATGATAGCATCAGGCTCAATTTCGTCGATGAAAGACATAAACCTTGTCATTGACTGCACGGGATAAACATTGTACCCTTCTTTTTCGAGCGCTTCAATCAGTCCGGTGGCATCCGCCATTTGTCCGGTAATCATGATTTTCTTTGCCCCCTCTTTATAAAGATTGTTCTCTTTCGTGAATTTCTCGTAGTCTGCGACGGTGAGGAATTCCAGTTCATCGTCCGGGTTCGTAAGTCCGGCATGATACAGCATGTCGGACGGTCTTTCTGCCGGGTCTTCCACTTCCGGTACGGAAGAGGCTTTGCCGTCAATTACCTTGCGGATATAGTTCAGCATATTCCGGTAGTTGTTTTTTCCGCCGTTCGACAGATAGCCGCGTATCAGGTTCTGTTGCACGCTGTCAAGATTGCAAATATTGTTGGCAGGATTTGTTGCCATGGAAGTATATACAGGCACGCCTTTGTCCGCTGCCTGCTGTATTTGCTGACGTTGCTCCTCGACAATACGCAAGCCCATCCCGTTGACAAATACCATGTCATACCCCGTTAGGCTGTCCAGATTGTCGAGAGACACTTCACTGAGTTTGATGGATGAATTGTCGTTGGCTTTCGATATACTTCCCTGCTGTATGGTCTGGAAGTTGACGAAAGCAATCTGTGTGGCGCTGAACCAGGCGTTCCAGATAGATATGCCTACCAGGACGGCTGCGACAATGCACACGCCTAAGATGATTTTACTTTTCTTTTTCATTTCTCTTATTTTTAGCTTTGTATGTAGTTTTTATTTTTTTTCTTATTTGAAGAACCTGTCCACATCTAATGCCAGTCCGATAGAAAAATTAGTTCCCCGGGTATAGGGAGAATTGGCATCATAATAGCTGGGAATATAATTGAATATATTGTTGACAGCCATATTTAGGCTGATTCCTTTCCAGATACCTTGTGTCAAAGTTAAGTTCCACATTGTGTAGCCGGGATAGCTTACTCCGGCAGTTCCTTCATCCGGGTTGTTTCCGACATATTTATTTGTTTCTACTTTGGATAAGGCACGACCGTTCAGCGAGAGGTTGAATTGGTAGTTATTCCACGATTTGCCATATTCGATACGTGCCGTCGCAGAATGTGGGCGGGTACTGGAAAACTTCATCTGACCATCGCGCATGAACTCATGGACGTATCCGTAAGAAACACGCACTCCCAATCCGCAAGGATATTTGGCAGAAGCGTTGAGGTCTACACCGGCGATGTCCACTTTTTCCGTATTGATATATAGTTGTGCCCATCTTCCGTCCGTATCACGAAAAGAAGTCAGGTCAATCCGGTCATTGACCAGATTGTAGTATCCTGATACGGTGAAGTTGTAACGGCTTTTGGTATATTCGGCGGAAAGCGAGAAGTTATGGCTCGTTTCCGATTTCAGGTCGGGATTGCCATAAATCATCATAGCATTCGCCATATCAAAATTCATGTACATTTCTTTGAGGGTGGGAGAGCGGAAACCTTGTGAGTATGAACCGCGGAGCGAGCAATTGGCTATTTTATACATTAATCCGATATGCGGTGAGACATGGCGCACACTGGATTGTGAGAAGTAGTCAAAGCGTACACCGCTAATCACGTTGAAATGTTCAGTCGGGTTCCAGTCGAATTGACCGAATGCATCTGCCGAGTGCATCGTATGGCTTCCATTATCTGTGAATTGATACGACAGCAGATAGTCGCGCATATAGTCTCCGCCTACGGTTAGGATATTCTTGTCATTGAACGTGTAATTGTAAAGTGCACGTACGCTATGCTGCACGTTGCTATAATCACGTATGTCATATTTGTATGAAGTAAGATAATCGCTTTTATCGTATTGGTCGAATGTGTAGGCCACTTCCAGGTTACTCATGATATTGAAATCATAGTTCACTTTCAGTCCACCGCTGAAATCACGATAGCGGTCTTTGCTGTCGCCTGTCTTATCCCGTTCGCGGAAATAATATCCACCGCGAGCCGTCAGTTTGAGTTGGTCGGATGGCTTGTACACAAGACGTTCTTTTACGTTCCATGTACGGTTGCCGAAGACAGTCGTGACATCTCCTTCCGGCACGTCGTAAGAGTCGGATACTGTATGCTGTACATTCGTCTGGCTGTTGAACTTTCCGGCTTTGAAGCTGAAAGTTCCGCCATATCGCTGGTCGTTATGTTCTCCGAAGCGACTGTTTAAGTTAAGGTTCCATGCATCTTCGGACTCACGGGTAATAATATTAATTACTCCACCCACTGCACTTGAACCATACAGGGTAGATGCCGCTCCTTTGACGATTTCCACCCGTTCCACGTTGTCGAGATTCAGCCGGTTGTAGTCGACGTTATTTAGGGTTTCACCTGCCAGCCGTTCACCGTCTACGAGGAAAAGTACGGAGTTACCGCCAAATCCCTGCATGTTGATAGAAACCTGCTGGTCCATTGAATAGGAGAATTCAATTCCCGGCAGTTCGGACTGTAATAGTTGGCCTATATTGGTTGCGTCTACTTTCTTGATATCATCTGCCGTGATTACGCGGGTGATGATAGGAGCGTCTTTCAGCAGTTTGGGGGTACGTGTACCTGTCACTACTACGGTTCCCAAGTCAAACTGGTCTTCCAATAAACGGAAACTCAATCTTTTTTCCCGTCCTACGGTCAGTCTTTTTTCTTGAGTTTGATAACCCACGTAAGAGGCGGTGATAAGATATGTCCCCATTCCGGGTAGTTGAAGAGTATATGAGCCGTCGGCAGTCGTGACAGCTCCGGTTCCTTTTCCTTTGATGGAAATTGTAGCACCGGGAAGTGGGTCTCCGGTTGTATCTGTTACACGTCCGCTGATGTGATAAGTTGATTGTTGTGCAAATGTGGCACAAGTTGTTATAAAGGAAAAAAACAGTGCTGATATAATAAATATAGGTTTCATTCTTAATTATTGGTTTCGTTGTTGTTGTCGTCGAAATCAAGCGGATATGAGAAATCAAAATCAATATATCCTTTTATACCTCTGGCATTCATGTAGTTGGTGAAACGTATAGCTGCGTATGTATTGTCTTTCATGCGTATCAGAAAGACCTGATTTGACATGGTGTATACAGGTGGCATTGTAGAGGTGTTCACATCCAGCCAACCGGATAAAACTGCATTACGGTAAGACTCCGTATAGACAATTTTGCCATCCATCATGCCCGACATGTCAATAGCTATTTTGTCAGTTGTCCATTCATCTTCAAGAAAATCTTTATCAGCGGGTAGTTTTCTTGCTGCAAGAAAGTCATCAATACTCGTATAACTGGTCTGGAAGGCAGCGCCACCATTAGTCTTTATATCATAGCGGTGAATTGCAAAATCCCACTCCTCGGGAATTTGGCTTTCGTATTCTTCCCCGATTGGTACGGTTGTTACCTTGCGGTTGGAGAGGTCAATGTATGCCCATTCTGTATATTCAACGGTCTTGACCTGTGAGAAACTATTTTCCTTGATTTCCATCTCAGTTTCGATGGGGGCGTCATAAATATTTTCAAATAATCCATTACAAGCTGAGAGCGACATAGCCGCTCCCAGTATTATTGTATATTTGAAAATAGCGTTACTGCTTCTTTTCATTTCTTTCATTTGAATTGTTTATTCTGCACTTGCTGTATTGCTTCCTGTAAAGACTGCGGAAATAGCCATTGGCATACTGCCCGGTCTGAAATCAGTGTTGATGGTAGCTGTACCGTCTGCTGCGATTGTGCCGCTCAGGCTTTCTCCTGTGATAGCCCTTTCAGTACTGTCGGTAGATTCATATTCTCCCAAGCTAAGTGAATAAGTTCCGTTGGCTTCGGCTGTTACATTTACCCCGCTGATAGTGAAATCACCTAAATTCATACCACTACCACCACCTGTTAAATTAGCAAAGCCATTCAGAGTAATGTCAACCGTTGTGTCCGATGCACGTTTGATAACAGCCTTGCACTCATCGGTCGAACCGTAGGATGAACCCATAACACTGATAGATAATGAACTGTTATACTGATAGGTGGCAGCTATATTATAAGTTATCGGTGTTTCTCCCTGCACGAACACGATTTCCATCTTTCCCATAGGTACCGGAATATCTACATTAGCTTTCAAGGTTAATACCTTGGATTCATTTACACTACCTTCCAGTGTGTAATCATAGCTACTACCTGTGCCACCGCCCATTGACATCGCAACTTCACCCGAACCACTGAATGATTTGGAAGAAAGTTTTAAATTATTCAAGGTGAAATCTCCTGAACCGGATTTATATACCAAATTGATGGTACCGTCTTCGTTCGCAGTTATTGTTGCGGTAGATTGATTGCCCAATAAATAATCAGAGAACATATTACATTCACCGACCGAATATCCATTATAAATGCCGGCAATCTCTTTTGCAAGATTGGTATCATCGTCGTTGTCACTGCAAGAAACAAATGTAGTTGAGAATGATAGTGCCATGATGGCGACCATCCAAAAGTTTAAGATTTTCATACTTAATTTTGATAGATAATGATTAATTAAATTTCCGGTTGCAAAGTTACAGGGAAGTGTAAAGTGATAAAATACCTAAAAGAAATGAAAAAGAGTTGGGCTGTTAATCATATGTAGGTATTATGAAAAAGTTTGAACCAATTCTTTTGCAGAATGTTTTCTAAGTAAAGAATAATAGCTGTATAATATGGAACCTCATCATCATCACGAACATAATCATCGGTTGACATCGCTCAATAAAGCCTTTATTATAGGTATCGCTCTGAATATTGCTTTCGTCATAGTAGAATTCGGAGTCGGGTTTTATTATAATTCCCTCAGTCTGCTTTCCGATGCCGGGCATAACTTGGGCGATGTAGCAAGTCTTGTACTTGCCATGCTGGCTTTCCGGCTGGAAAGAGTTCACCCCAATAGCCGCTACACTTACGGATATAAGAAGAGCACCGTGCTTGTTTCTTTATTAAATGCAGTGATATTATTAGTTGCTGTCGGCATAATTATCGCCGAGAGTATAGACAAATTATTTCACCCGGTTTCCGTCGATGGTTCTGCCATTGCCTGGACAGCCGGAGTAGGGGTGATAATCAACGCGCTCACCGCCTGGCTTTTTATGAAAGACAAAGACAAGGACCTGAATGTGAAAGGGGCTTACTTGCATATGGCAGCGGATGCGTTGGTATCTGTCGGTGTAGTTGTCTCCGGGATTATCATCATGCATACGGGATGGAGTATTATCGACCCGATAATCGGACTCGTGATAGCCGTTATCATTATTATTTCTACCTGGGGACTGCTCCGTGATAGTCTCCGCCTATCATTGGACGGCGTCCCGGTAGGCATTGATGCACAAAAGATTCAGCAATTGATAATGGAGCAACCCGGTGTAGAAAACTGCCATCATTTACATATCTGGGCGTTGAGCACCACAGAAACCGCATTGACTGCCCATATCGTCATTGATAACGTCACACAAATGGAAGAAATAAAACATCACATCAAAGAAGCGCTCGAAGGGGCAGGCATCCATCATGCCACGTTGGAATTTGAAAATGAAGAAGCCACTTGTAAGATGGAATGTTGTGCGGATTGAAATAAAATCCGTACCTTTGCGCCCTTAAAACTAACTAACCTTTATTTTTATGTTTACTGACTTGTTGCACTCCTCTTATTTCTCCCTTTTCCTGATTGTCGCGTTGGGATTTATGCTGGGAAGAATTAAAATTAAGGGGTTATCTCTCGATGTGTCGGCGGTAATCTTTATCGCGCTTCTTTTCGGGCACTTTGGCGTCATCATTCCCAAAGAACTGGGAAATTTCGGTTTGGTACTTTTTATTTTTACCATTGGTATTCAGGCAGGGCCCGGATTCTTCGATTCTTTCCGCAGCAAGGGAAAGACGTTGATTCTCATTACCATGCTTATCATCTGTTCCGCCTGTCTCACGGCAGTGGGATTGAAGTATGCGTTCGACATCGACACTCCCAGTGTGGTAGGTCTGATTGCCGGAGCATTGACCAGTACACCGGGTTTGGCAGTCGCTATCGACAGCACACATTCATCTTTGGCTTCCATCGCTTACGGTATCGCATATCCGTTTGGAGTTATCGGTGTGATTTTGTTTGTCAAACTGCTGCCTAAAATCATGCGGGTGGACTTGGATAAGGAAGCACGTCGCCTGGAGATAGAACGCCGCGGACAATTCCCGGAATTGACTACCTGCATCTATCGTATCACCAATTCAAACGTATTCAACCGTAGCCTGATGCAGATTAACGCACGTGGTATGACGGGAGCTGTTATTTCCCGTCTGAAACATAGTGACGAAATATCTATTCCTACCGCCTCTACTGTGTTGCACGAAGGAGATTATATCCAGGCAGTAGGTAGCGAAGAATCACTCAATCAGCTTGCTGTATTGGTAGGCGAACGCGAAGAGGGTGAACTTCCTTTGGACAAAACACAGGAAATAGAATCCCTGTTGCTGACCAAAAAGGATATGATAAACAAGCAACTGGGAGACTTGAACTTACAGAAAAACTTCGGTTGCACAGTGACCCGTGTCCGTCGAAGCGGTATCGACCTGTCCCCATCGCCAGATTTGGCATTGAAATTCGGTGATAAACTGATGGTTGTGGGAGAGAAAGAAGGACTTAAAGGCGTAGCCCGTCTGTTGGGAAACAATGCAAAGAAACTGTCCGACACAGACTTCTTCCCGATTGCAATGGGTATTGTGCTGGGAGTATTGTTCGGCAAAATAAATATCTCTTTCTCTGAAAGCCTGTCATTCTCGCCGGGATTGACGGGGGGAGTCCTGATGGTAGCTCTCGTACTGAGTGCAATCGGTAAGACAGGACCTATCATCTGGTCTATGTCAGGGCCGGCGAATCAGTTACTGCGCCAATTAGGTCTGCTTCTTTTTCTTGCCGAAGTAGGAACTTCCGCCGGAAAGAATCTCGTAGCCACTTTCCAGGAAAGCGGATTATTGATGTTCGGAGTAGGAGCTGCCATTACGTTGGTGCCGATGCTTGTTGCAGCCATTGTAGGACACTTTGTATTTAAAATCAGCTTGCTTGATTTGCTGGGAACCATTACCGGTGGTATGACCAGTACACCCGGTCTGGCTGCTGCCGATTCGATGGTAGACAGTAATATCCCCAGTGTGGCATACGCAACCGTTTATCCGATTGCTATGGTATTCCTGATTCTCTTTATACAAGTGATAGCGTCAGCCGTATATTAACAGTATTCTGTAGAAGAATTGATTGTTAAAAAAATAGTTTGTATCTTTGCCGTCCCAAAGTAAAAATGAGGTGAAACGATTGCTCCTGAATATAACACGCTATTTCTTACCGATACTCTTTGTGTCGTATCTGGTAAGTCTTACATTCTTTGCCCACGTACATGTGGTCAATGGCGTGACAATCGTCCATTCGCACCCGTTTAAGAAAGGGGCGGCACATCAACATTCAACAGTCGAACTGATACATATTCATTTCCTGTCTCATCTGACGACGGACGGTGCGGCTGTTATTTTTGCTCTTTCCCTTTTCATCCCTTTTTTATTATGCCTGTTGCTTGGTCGTCCGCAGCATACACATTCTCATGCTCCTTATCATGGGGTGACTGCACTCCGTGCTCCACCTGCCATTCGTTTTTCCACTATTTGATTTAACTGATGACATTCTGCCTTGTTCGAGGCAGGGTATTATCTGCTTTTTCACGTGAATGCTTAACGAAGAACGAATTACAAACGAAAAATGAAGAAATACATCTTTTCGCTTGTCTTCTTGTGCTGTGCACTGTTGCCTGCCCTCGGAGGACAAGCTCATGAACATCCCAATCATCCGGAATTGCGTAAGTCGGATGCCAATATTATCGGTCATATCCTTGATAAAAACACGAAAGAACATTTGCCATATATCACAGTGGCATTGAAAGGTACTACCATCGGAACCGTAACCGACGCGACCGGACATTACTTCCTGAAGAATCTTCCCGAAGGAAATTTTGTCCTCGAAGTGAGTTCTGTCGGCTATAAAACGGTAAGACGCAACGTGACACTGAAAAAAGGACGTACTTTGGAAGAGGATTTTGAAATAGAAGAAGACGCTGTGGCATTGGATGGTGTGGTAGTATCTGCCAACCGTAATGAAACCACCCGTCGCCTAGCTCCGACATTAGTCAACGTGGTTGATTTGAAAATCTTTGAGAATACCAACTCCACAACTTTGGCTCAGGGACTGAGCTTTCAGCCCGGAGTGCGTGTGGAATCCAACTGTCAGAACTGCGGCTTTCAGCAAGTACGTATCAATGGGCTGGACGGTCCTTATACACAAATCCTACTGGATTCACGCCCTATCTTTAGTGCTCTTTCCGGTGTATATGGCATCGAGCAGATTCCCGCCAGTATGATTGAACGTGTAGAGGTGATGCGTGGCGGTGGCTCGGCACTGTTCGGTTCGTCTGCTATTGCGGGCACAATCAATATCATCACCAAAGAGCCGATTCGCAACTCAGGCATGTTGTCTCATACGATAACGGGAATCGGTGACGGAGATGCTTTCGACAATAGTACTGCCCTGAATGCTTCATTGGTGACAGACGACCAACGTGCCGGTTTATATATCTTCGGACAGAACCGCCACCGTTCCGCCTACGACCACGACGGAGACGGATACTCTGAAATCCCCAAAATACATGGGCAGACAGTCGGTTTCCGTTCTTTCCTGAAAACAAGCACTTACTCCAAACTGACTTTCGAATATCACCATATGGAAGAATTCCGCAGGGGAGGAGACTTATTAAACCGTCCGCCTCACGAAGCAAATGTAGCTGAACAGACGGAACACTCGATTAATGGTGGAGGTGTGAAGTTCGACTATTTCTCACCAAATGAGAAACATCGTTTCAATGTGTTTGCATCTGCACAGCATATCAATCGCGACAGCTATTATGGTCCAGGTGACAGAGACCCTTTGGATGCTTACGGAAACACCACTGACTTGAACTGGATGGCAGGCTCACAGTATGTCTACAGCTTCGGCAAATGCATCTTCATGCCTTCCGACCTGACTGCCGGAATAGAGTTCAATCAGGACAAACTGGAAGATAACATGTGGGGATACAACCGCACGGTAGACCAAAAAGTAAATATCGGTAGTGCTTTCCTTCAGAATGAATGGAAGAATGAGCATTGGGGATTCCTGATTGGCGGTCGTCTGGATAAACATAACCTGATTGACCATGTGATATTCAGTCCGCGTGCCAATCTGCGTTATAATCCGACGGAAAATATCAATCTTCGTTTCAGCTACTCATCCGGCTTCCGTGCTCCGCAGGCTTTCGATGAGGATTTGCATGTGGAGAATGTAGGCGGTAATGTGGCGATGGTTGAACTGGCCGATAATCTGAAAGAAGAAAGATCACAGAGCTTGAGTGCTTCGGCAGATATTTATCATCGTTTTGGTGCGTTTCAGGTTAACTTCCTGGTAGAAGGATTTTATACAAAGTTATCAGATGTATTTGCCCTTACCGACGGAGAGGTAGTGGATGGAATCCTGACACGTACACGCTACAATGCACCGGGAGCCCGTGTAATGGGACTGACATTGGAAGGAAAGATGGCATATCTGACTAAAATCCAGGTTCAGGCGGGAGTCACTCTGCAACAGAGTCATTACAGCGAACCGCATGTATGGAATCCAGACGCTCCGGCTGTGAAGAAAATGATGCGTACACCGAATACTTACGGCTATTTTACGGCAACTTATACCCCGATAAAACCATTATCCATCGCCCTTTCGGGCACCTATACCGGTTCGATGCTGGTTCCTCACGAACCCGTTCCGGGATTCCTTGAAAATCCGATAACGGTGAATACCAAAGACTTCTTCGACATCGGTTTGAAAGCTGCTTATGACTTCAAACTTTACAAGTCGATGAACCTCCAGGTGAATGCCGGCATACAGAATATTTTCAATGCCTATCAGGACGACTTCGACAAAGGAGCTGACCGTGACTCCGGCTATATCTATGGTCCGTCACTTCCGAGAAGCTTCTTTGCCGGGGTGAAGATCAGTTATTAAGATTCGGTTAAGATTTAAAATCGTTATAAATAGGGATTGTTTTGCATGGAGACAATCCTTATCTTTGCAAAAAAACAAACTAAACCCTGACTTTACTGCACAGAATAGATGTGCAAGATTACCGGATGAAACAATTGTACCTACATATAATGAAGTGGTTTTTGCCTGTACTGTTTATCTCGTACATGGCAGGAATCACTTTATTTACTCACTCCCATGTAGTAAACGGGGTAACGATTGTCCATTCGCATCCATTTAAAAAAGGCAGTGAACATAGCCATACGACGGTTGAATTCCAACTCATTCACCTGTTGAATCATGTATTGGTGACAGACAGCGGATTAATACCTACATTCGCGGTCGCTGCTTTATCTCTATTATGTATCCTGTTTATCCGCTCGCAAGTTGAGCCATATCACCGTTCTTGTCCGGGCGTCATATCTCTTAGAGCACCTCCTGTCGCTTAGTCTATCTTTTCGGGAACAGTATTCATCAGTTAGGAACAACGATTAATGATCGCTGCTTCCCTTTTCCTTATTCTTATTTTTGATTTTAAACATTAAAAGACTAACGACAATGAAGAAATATCTTTTAGTCCTGGTCGGCCTGTATTGTGTCCTGTCATACGCATCGGCTGAACATCCGGACTACCCTGAACTGAAAAAATCCGATGCGAACATCATAGGCCATGTACTGGATAAGAAAACGAAAGAGCACCTTCCTTACATCACCATTGCACTGAAAGGAACAACGATAGGAACCGTGACCGACGCTACCGGACATTATTTTTTGAAGAATTTGCCGGAAGGTAACTTTATACTGGAGGTTAGCTCGGTCGGCTACAAGACCGTGACCCGCAATGTGACTCTGAAAAAAGGAAAGACACTGGAAGAAGATTTTGAAATAGAAGAGGACGCGATTGCTTTGGATGGGGTAGTGGTTTCCGCCAACCGGAGTGAAACGACGCGTCGTTTGGCTCCTACTTTGGTAAATGTCGTCGATCTGAAGCTATTTGAAACGACTAACTCTTCCACTTTATCGCAAGGGCTGAACTTTCAACCCGGTGTACGTGTAGAGACAAACTGCCAGAATTGTGGCTTCCAGCAAGTTCGCATCAATGGATTGGACGGACCGTATACGCAGATTTTGATAGATTCCCGTCCCGTATTCAGTGCCCTTTCCGGAGTGTATGGCTTGGAACAGATTCCCGCCAGCATGATTGAACGCGTAGAAGTGATGCGTGGGGGAGGTTCCGCCTTGTTCGGCTCTTCCGCTATCGCGGGGACAATCAATATCATCACCAAAGAACCTTTGCGTAATTCCGGTCAGCTATCGCATACCATCACTTCCTTAGGCGGAAGTTCCTCATTCGATAACAATACCTCCCTGAATGCTTCATTAGTGACGGACGATCATCGTGCCGGACTGTATATCTTTGGTCAGAACCGTCACCGGTCCGGATATGATTATGACGGAGACGGATTCACCGAACTACCTAAATTGAAGAATCAGACAGTGGGCTTCCGCTCTTATCTGAAAACAAGCACTTACTCCAAACTAACCTTCGAATATCACCACATGCAGGAATTCCGTCGGGGAGGGGATATGTTGGACCGTCCTCCTCACGAAGCCCATATTGCAGAGCAGTTGCAACATTCGATTGATGGTGGAAGTTTGAAGTTCGATTATTTCTCGCCAGATGAAAAGAACCGTCTAAGTATCTTTGCGTCAGCCGCCAATACAGATCGGGACAGTTATTACGGACCGGGTAACGATCCTCTGAAAGCCTATGGAAAAACAACGGATTTAACCGCTATGGGCGGCGCGCAGTATGTACATACGTTTGATAAGTGTTTTTTTATGCCTTCTGACCTCACGGCAGGACTTGAATATAACCGTGATCGTCTGAAAGATAATATGTGGGGATATGACCGCCACACGGATCAGACGGTAAATATTTACAGTGCTTTTCTGCAGAACGAGTGGAAGAACGACCGTTGGGGCATTCTGATCGGTGGTCGTCTGGATAAGCATAACATGGTAGATAATGTCATCTTTAGCCCCCGTGCCAACTTGCGTTTCAACCCGACACAGAATATAAACCTGCGTTTGAGCTATTCATCCGGATTCCGTGCTCCGCAGGCTTTTGATGAAGATATGCATATTGAAAATGTGGGCGGAACAGTGGCAATGATTGAGCGTGCGAAGAACTTGAAAGAAGAGAAATCCCAAAGTTTCAGTGCGTCCGCAGATATGTATCACCGTTTCGGAGTATTCCAGACGAATTTCTTGATCGAGGGCTTTTATACAAGACTGACAGATGTCTTCGTGTTGGGCGAACCTTATGACCGTGGCGATGGGATATTGGTAAAAACACGCAGTAACGGTCCCGGCGCGAAAGTGATGGGGCTAACGCTGGAGGGCAAAGTGGCTTATCTTTCCATCTTGCAAATACAAGCGGGACTCACTTTGCAACGCAGCCGATACGATGAACCTCATAAATGGCATGACGACGCACCGGCAGAAAAGAAAATTTTCCGTACTCCCGATACATATGGTTACTTCACAGCTACTTATACTCCCATCAAACCTTTATCCATTGCCCTGTCAGGAACTTATACCGGGAGAATGTTAGTGCAACGCATGGATATCACCGCCGAGAACGCCGAACTGGGCGCAATGCCCGAACGAAAGGCGGAAGCCATCCGTACACCCCGTTTCTTCGATTTGGGAGTGAAACTGGCTTATGACTTCAAGCTATACAAAACAGTCGATTTGCAACTAAACGGCGGAGTTCAGAACCTCTTTGAGTCTTATCAGAAGGACTTTGATAGAGGAGCTAATCGGGATTCCGGCTATATTTACGGGCCTTCTCTGCCGAGAAGTTTCTTTGCCGGAGTGAAGATTAGCTATTAGGTTGTTTCTATACGATTTTGCAGACTTGTCGAGTTTTACAGGGTGTAACTAGTCGGTTTCTCGTCAAGATTCATTAACTTTGTCGGGAAAATAAATGCTAAGCAATGGATATACCGGCTTTACACACACTAACAAACGGCATTATTATCGGAATATGTCTGTCTATATCTTTCGGTCTTGTCTGCTTCAAGCAGATGGCGCACGCCATTAATCCCAAATACAGGCGTGCATGCCATTTCTTCATCGCTGCTTCTCTCATTATCGCTGCCGGTCATTTGGCGGAGTTGCTGGTTGACGGGTTCGGCGTATACCGGTCGTTGGACTTATTCTCAATATTGGTGTTGGTGCTTGCTTCTTCGCAGGCGTTGATGTTCACGTTTATGTTGATATTGCTGTTCGACAGCAGATACGTCACTTTTGCCAATGTGATGAAGCATGCGGCGCCTTCGCTCGTTTTCATTCTGCTGTATGTGGTGAGTTGCTGCATTGAAGCGGACGTCTGTGTATATTCTTTAGCAGAATGGCGTGCGTGTGTCGTTCACAATCTCCCGTTGGCAGTGCGGACCTTGTTCGGTGTCACCTATACCGTACAACTGTTCGTTTACGTCCGCCTCTTTTTCCGTAAAAAACACCGCTACATCACGCATTTAAAAGAATTGACCGGAGAGTGTATCTCAAAACTGGAACTCCGGTGGACGATGCGCGCTTTCCTTTATGCGTTGAGTATCGGCATTGGCGCATGGGTTTTACTTGTCTGTCCGGGACCGATACCCGAGTTTAGTTTCAGTTTCCTTATCGTGGTTTTCTATCCTGCTTTTGCATGGCTGTACACTAACTATCATTACACTTACGAGATGCTACGCCGTTTTATCGTTGAACAGGATGGGAAACTGCCCCAACCACCGCTCGAAGCCGATATGGGCGACCTCATCTGTTACCTGCAATCCGGCGATAGCAACCACTTGTTTGAAGAGCTCGAAGCCTATCTGCAGAAAGAACAACCGTACCTCGACTACAACTTCAAGCGTGACGACCTGATTAAAGCTCTTGGCACAAACGAGCGTAATCTCTCCGCCGCTGTGGGGCGTGCCACAGGACTGACCTTGCAAAATTATCTTCTCCGCCTGCGCATCCGTCATGCCATGGACTTGCTCCTGCTTCCGGACTACGCGAACCACACAATTGAAGACATTGCCGGAGCGTCGGGCTTCAAGGCAATGCGCACCTTCAACCGCAATTTCCGCGAATTGGTAAAAATGACTCCTACCGAGTTCCGCCGACAAAAGTCTGTACTTTAAAGGAGAAGGCGATACTCTTTTATCATCAAATGCTGTTGTTTCCATCAATGCATAGGTAGAAGTTTCTCCGAACAATGGAATTTCCGGCAATCCTGCAAGATTTGCAGGATTTTGGCTATACAATGCAGGATTTTGGCTATACCTTTTCGTTGTTGCATATTACTTTTGTCCGAAAAGAGAACACGATTTATTCACCCTTTTAGAAAGACAAAAGAAGTATGAAACAACTAAGAATCTTTTTCCTCTGCCTTATGGCAGCAACGTTGGCAACCGCCTGTGGCGACGACAACAATGACGACAACTCTGTGCCCGTAGAGAGCATCACCCTCAATCATGAGACTCTGACCCTGAAATCGGGAGCGACCGAAACGCTGGTTCCCACCATTGTCCCCGACCGGGTGACTGCCGAATCCGTAGTATGGAGCAGTGACAAAACTTCCGTAGCCACCGTAAGTAAAGACGGACTGGTGACCGCCGTAGCTGAAGGAACAGCTACCATCACCGCCACCGCACGCGAAAAGTCCGCCACCTGCCTTGTGACGGTCAGCAACAAGACGCTTGTCACTACCGCAGCCGAACTGAAAACCGCTATTGAAACGGCAGACGGCACTGCGGATGCACCAACACAAATCATCCTCGGTAAAGGCTTTGAGGTTGCTGCGGATGCAGAGCATTTTGCCTTTTCAATAGACGGCAAACACATTGCTATCGACGGCGGAAATAATCCTATCAGCGGCGATAATTATAATATTTCCCGTACCGCTAGCGACAAAAGCCTTTTTGAGCTAACAAACGGCGCGTCATTGAAGCTGACCAACCTCAACATTTATGGAAATGCTGCTGCCCATTCAGCTGATGAAGTCGCCTGCATATTTGTTAGGGCGTCTTGCAAACTAACGCTGGGTAACGGCTTCGAACTATATTCCGGCAATGGGAATGATAATGACCAGCTAATTGGTATCTCTGTCGGTGATAATGCCACGCTCATTATGGAAGGCGATGCTGAAATCTCCAAAAGCATAAAGGGGCAGGAAGTGCTTGTTGCCCCTACAGGAATACTGCAACTGAAAGGCGGAAAAATAAAAGCAAGGGAGGAGGGAATGTATGGGAGTGAACGGAGCCTCTGTCTGCAAGCTGCGATTAATGGCAATCAAGTGACCATCCCCACCGTTACGGTTGAAAACGAACTTCCGGCGGATTCTGATTTTAGATTAGATCTATATGATTACGTGTTGAATAGTTTCACTGTCCGGCCAGGAGCCGAAACCGTTGTTAAGGGAACCGACAGCTACACCTTGACTGACAGTGATCTTATGAAGTTCCATCTGATGACTAATACTACTGGGGGCATGACATATTATGACAGTTATTTCGAACTTTATCTGGACGGTAATGCTATCAAGATACGTGCGAAATGACAAGCAGCACAGAACGTAACTAATAAATAGATATTCACTTTCCTTAAAACAATCATTATCATGGCAACAAACGAAAAAATCACGCTCAATGTTGACCTTTACGACAACATCATGACCGAACAAAAAGGCGACTACACCGGACGCGCACGCATCACAGGCAGTCTGCACAACAAAGAAATCGCAGCACGCATCATCAAGGAGCGTACCGAGTACCGGCAGGAAACCATCGAGAACATCCTCGACCTTGCCGACCAGAAGAAGGTGGAAGCCATCGCCGAAGGGAAGAGCGTGGTAGACGGTGTGGGACAGTACATCGTCACCGTACGCGGTTCGTTCCTCGGGGAGAACGCCCAGTTTGACGCCACGAAGCACTCGCTCGGTGTGTCCTACACACCGGGACAACTGCTGCGCGACCAGCTCAAAGCCGTAAAAGTAATCTGCAACGGGCTGGCACAGACGGGGCCGGTCATCAACTCCATCACCGACTCCGTGACGAAGAGTATCAGCCAGGTCATCACTTCCGGCGGTCCTGCCGTTATCAGCGGAAGCAACATTAAAATCCTCGGTGACGACCCTTCGGTCGGCATCTATCTCACCAAAGACGAAGAGGGAGCCGTCCCGTTGAAAGTGTCCGTCATCGTTCACAACGCACCGTCACAACTCACCATCATGCTACCTGCCATAGAAGCCGGAAAGCTCTATGCGCTAAGCGTCACGACACAATATAGCGGAAGCAACAAGGCATTGAAAACGCCACGCTCTTACCGTTTCCCGATTCTGCTGGGTGACGAAAACGCGGGTGGCGGCGGTGGCGGCGAAGCGCCCGACCCTGAAATCCCCGGAGGAGGTGAAACCCCCGACCCGGCTGCATAAAGAAGCAGGTCACGAATGAGGGCGGACAGTCCGGCTGCAGACAGCGCATCCGTCCTCATGGCAAACAAAAAAGGCGGCAGCCTTTCATAATTTACCATTTTAAAGAAAACAGAAAGACGCATGAAACAACTAAGAATCTTTTTCCTCTGCCTTGTGGCAGCAACGTTGGTAACCGCCTGCGGCGGCGACGACAAAGACAACTCTACACCGGTAGAGAAAATCACCCTTGACAAGGAAACACTCCTGCTGAATTCCAACAGCTCGGAAACACTGACCGCCACCGTAACTCCTGCCGGCGCAACGGAAAACACCGTGACATGGAGCAGCGATAAGACCACCGTGGTCACCGTAGACCAAAACGGGAAAGTGAACGCCCTGACCGAAGGAACCGCCACCGTCACGGCAACGGCAGGCGGTAAGTCGGCAACCTGTGTCGTAACGGTATCGGATGCTGTAATTATCAATACTCCCGAGCAACTACAAACTGCGTTCGAAGATGCTTCCACCAACCCCGATAGCCCTACGAAAATCAGGCTGGGAGCAGGGTTTGAACTCGGACTCTGGTGTGGAGAGTCTTCAGACCCGCACCGGTATATCGAACTGGATGGCGGTGGATTTACTTTGTCTAATGTAACAGGCTCAGACGTCATCGCTGTAGAATCAACCACCCTGAAACTCAGCAATATCAAGATGAATACCACTGATGACTCAAATTGTGTGATAGCGCTTTATCGGACGAATTCGAAGTTGATACTTGGCAGCGGGGCAAAGCTTGATAATCCTACCGGCCGGGCTGTTTATGTCTTTGAGGGATGCCAGCTTATTATGGATGAAGGTTCTTCCGTGAACGGGAGAATCGTATTGCAAACAAATGAATATAACAGTGATGAAGGCGGCAGCTTCTTCTACAAAGGGGGGACATGGGAGAACGCCGAGCTTATGTTCTCCTATGATAACGCAAGCACACTGATGCCGATGACTCTGACCAAAGCACTTGCCAACCCGTACAAACTGACGTTTGTGGCTCAATGGGTGATGCGGCCATCCCATTTTCCCGAAGGTGGATTCACGGTGGTGAAAGGAGACGGATACACCTTAACTCAACTCGATCTTGAGAAAATCACCTCATTGGAAATGGACGTCACCGGTAGTTATGTAACCTCTGAAAACTGCGAACTGGTACTGGATACAGCCGAAAATGCCATCAAGCTGCGTATCAAAGCAACAGCCTATTGAATACGTAAAACCGGAACGGCGGAAAGGGATGTGTGCCGCAGTAGGTTGGGGAGACGTGCCGCAGCAGGCTAGGGAAGCATGCCATAGCAGGCTAGGGGAGCATGCCACAACAAGTTAGGGAAACGCACCACAGCAAGCTGTGGCAATACACCCTAATTTCCCGGCTACGACAGCACAGAACACGCAAAAAGGCAGCAGTTACTCACAGACGAGAGCAACTGCTGCCTTTTTCACGTGTCACAACCATATCCTTGTCTACTTCAAGCAAGTGGCGTACGCTGTTAATCCGTTTCGATTTTCCAGTTTCCAATCGTTCTCGTGGTACTGTCGAAGTTGATGCCGACCTTCACCACTTTCCGGTGGTCTGCCTCATAAGGAATCGCATACCCTTTGCTGTTAATCTGCGCTAAAGCCTCTTCTGCGGTGCCGTCCATTTTAAATTCAAGTACATAAATGACATCCTGCATTTTGATAACCACATCCGCTCGTCCGACAGCGCTTTTGACTTCGGTATCCACATATTGTCCCATCAAGCGGAACAGAAGATAGAATATAGTTTGATAATGTTTTTCCTCTTTGTTGTTCAGGTCGTTCGGAATAGAGGAGAAGAAAGACCGGGTGCGTTCAAGGCAAGATTCAAGGTTTCCCTTCATTAAATCACGCACAAAGGACACTACATAAAAGTTACTTTCGCGCGTTGGTTGGTAAAGATAAGAAGGGATGAGCGACTCGATAAAGCCGATTCTCACTTCCTCGTTCGGGTAGCCTAATGTATAGGTACGGAAGAAAGTATCGTACGACTTGATTGTGAGATAACCGCTTTGGTAGAGCACTGGAATGGGGTCGGTGAGACAATCCGTAGCCTTGTCGAAGTCTTCCGGCTTGGCGTCCATACGGTCGAGCAGACGGATGTCAAAGTTCATTTGTTGCAGGAGTTCTATCAGAAAGGTAGGGGTACCGGTAGAAAACCAGTAGTTCTCATAGCTCTTTTGGGCAAAAGCATTAATCAAGCTGAAAGGGTTGTACACGTCCACACAGGATTTACTGAAATGATATCCGTCATATTGCTTCTTCAAGTGGGCACACGCCTCTTCATACGTTTCATCGTTGGCTTGTGCCATCTGTTCGACATCAATTTTCATCTGTGTCAGCAGTTCCTGTTCGGTGATACCGCAGATAGTGCTGTAATTATCGCTCATGCTGACGTTCTGAAGATTATTCAGTTCGCTGAATATGCTCATCTGGCTGAATTTGCTGATGCCCGTCAGGAAGAGGAAACGGAGATATTTGCCTGACTTTTTCAAAGGACTGAAGAAGTCGCGCATGATACCGCGGATTTCACGTTGCAAATCATGGTTGTTGTTACTGTCCAACATTGGGGCATCATATTCGTCCACCAATACGACAACCTGCTGCCCGGTTTGTTCATAAGCGCGGCGGATGATACCTTCGAGTCGCAAACTAAATGTGTCTTCGCCTTCCTGACGTCCGTAGATGTTTTCCCAAAGTAACAGCTGAACATTGATAGATGCGCGAAGTGACTCTGCTTCCATATATTTACTTCCGCTAAAGTCGATATGTAATACCGGATACACTGTCCAGTCTTTCTCCAACTGCTCCATGTCGAGCCCGTTGAAAAGTTCTTTCTTTCCCAGAAAATAGGCTTCGAACGTAGAGATGAGCAGACTCTTTCCGAAACGACGGGGACGACTCAAGAAATAAACAGTGTTTGTACTGACAAGTTGATAAATCAATGCAGTTTTATCAACATAGATATATTTATTGTTGCGCAACTGTTCAAAATCCTGTATCCCGATAGGATAGCGCCTGAATGTTCCTTCTTCCATATCAAATTTTTATTAAAATGTGAACGATGAATGCAAAGTTAAGAAAAAGAAGCGGAATAGCTTTCTTTGTTGCCGAAGATTTTCACGTGTCACACCATATCCTTGTCTACCCCGAATTTCTCATCCGTCTGACACTCCCCGGCAGGTTCCACATGCACCAAAATATCATAGACATTATCAATCGAGCTTTCGATACTTTTCTCCACCGCTCCGGCAATCTCATGCGCCTGTGTAATCGTAATCTGCGGATTCACCTCTATATCGAGCGTAATTATATACCGGTTTCCTATCATTCTCGACCTGACCCGGTGCGGATTACTTGCTCCCGGCACTTTCTCGACAGCTTCGAATATCTTATTATACACATTGACATCCTTCACGCCATCCATAAGCTCCACATTCGAGTCGAGGAAAATGCCGATGGACGACTTGATGATAAAGAGGCTGATTATCAATCCCGTTATCGAATCGAGTATCGGCAATTTGAATATAAAAGTAAAAATCAACCCTAATAAAACTCCTGCCGAAATGACAACATCATTACGCATATTTATCGCATTCGCCGTCAGCATGGAACTGTCTATTTTCTTTCCCTGCTTGTACTGGTACGAAGCCAGCAGCAGTTTGCCGACGATAGAGAATATAGTCACATAAATAGCGATAGCCGATGGGATTTCTTTCACTTCATCCGAAAAGATGCTTGTGACGGACGACAGTAACATTTGCATACCGGCATAAAATATCACAAGCGACAGAATCTTCGTCGCGATGCCTTCCGCTTTCTCATAGCCGAACACGTATTTCTTTGAAGGCGGGCGGCTGATGACCCGTGCCGTGAAAATCATGACGACAGAGATAATGACATCCGTTGCCGAGTCGATACCATCGCCAAGTACCGCCAGACTTCCGGCTAACAAACCAATAATGATTTTTGATGCAGACAGGATTGCATTACCTATGGTGCTAATCCATGAGGTTTTGATTAAGATATTCTCTCTTGACATTTAAGCGGGTCTTTATCCTTATTTGTAGTGATAATTGGGTTCAAAGATAATCATTTATGGCAATTTGTGAACCCAAGACGCAAAAAAGTTTTCATTCCCTTTTAGTAGTTTGCCTGTTTTAGTTGTATTATATATAGATAGTCAATTAAAAACAGGACAAATCATTTATTAAATAGTTAACCTCATGTTCAAACAACTAAGTACCTCTCTGCTGATTGTATCAGCTTGTGTGTTTTCTGCTTGCACGTCTGTTGTCAAGCAGGAAGTCGCAATTTTGCCTACCCCCGTAAGTCTGACCGAGCAGTCGGGCGCTTTCGTTTTTAAGGATGAAATGAAGATAGGAGTGTCCGACCAGTCCCTCTTTCCGGCAGTCGGCTACCTGCAAGAGATTCTTCGAAACGTAGTGTCGTCTTCTGTCGAAGTCACTGCTGATAAAAATCAGGTAGATGTCTATTTCCAGTTGGGGAATACCGGAAATGCCGGTAATACCGACGGGAAGCCCGGTTCTTACAAACTCCAGTCTACACCGGAATTTATCCGGGTGGAAGCCAATGATTATTCGGGTATTATTTCCGCCATTACTACTATCCGCCAGCTACTTCCCGCCGAAATAGAAATACAGGGTGCGAAGCAGGCTTACTCCATTCCTGCCGTACAGATAGAGGACGCTCCCCGTTTTGAGTGGCGCGGATTTATGCTGGACGCTTCCCGTCACTTTTGGAATAAAGAGGAAGTGAAGCACGTGTTGGACTTGATGTCTTTATACAAACTGAACAAATTCCACTGGCATCTCACCGACGACCAGGGCTGGCGCATAGAGATTGAGAAATATCCGTTGCTGACGGAAAAAGGAGCATGGAGACAGTTCAACAAGCACGACCGTGGCTGTATGGCACGTGCGATAGAGGAAGACAATACGGACTTCCTGATTCCTGAGGACAAGCTACGGATTGTGGAAGGCGACACGTTGTATGGCGGTTATTACACACATGATGATATAAAAGAGATAGTGGCTTATGCTGCACAGAGAGGGATTGATGTGATACCTGAGATTGATATGCCTGGACATTTCCTGGCAGCTATCAGCCAGTATCCGGATTTAGCTTGCGACGGACTAATCGGATGGGGTGAGATATTCTCTTCTCCCATCTGTCCGGGCAAAGATGCGACTTTAGAATTCTGCCGGAATGTCTTCAAGGAAGTTTTCGAACTTTTCCCTTATGAGTATGTGCATATGGGTGGAGACGAAGTGGAAAAGAACAACTGGAAAAAATGCCCCCGTTGCCAGAAGCGTATCCGTACGGAGAAACTCGGTTCGGTGGAAGAACTTCAAGCATGGTTCGTACGTGATATGGAGAAATTCTTCCATGCCAACGGAAAGAAACTTGTAGGCTGGGATGAAGTGGTGAAGGACGGATTATCTTCGGACGCTGCCATTACGTGGTGGAGAAGTTGGGCGAAGGATGCATTGCCCACGGCAACAGCGCAACAGCAAAAAGTGATTGCCTGCCCGAACGAATTTTTCTACTTCGACTACGCCCAAGACCAAAACTCAGTAAAGAAAATACTGGCATTCGACCCGTATGCAGACGACAGACTGTCGCCGGAACAGAAAGAATATATCTGGGGTGTACAGGCCAATCTTTGGGCGGAATGGATTCCGACGATGAAGCGCATCGAATACCTGATTGTTCCCCGCATGATAGCATTGAGCGAAATAGCCTGGGCAGAGCCGGCAGCCAAACCGGGACTTGACGAGTTCTACCGTCAGCTTGTCCCGCAATTCAAACGCATGGACGTGATGGGAGTGAACTACCGTATCCCCGATTTACAGGGATTCTACAAGGTGAACGCATTTATTGATGATGCTACGGTGAATCTGACTTGCCCGCTGCCCGGCACTGAAATCCGCTACACAACGGATGGAAGCATGCCTGATAAGCAATCGTCTCTTTATGACGGCACCTTGAAAATAAAGGAGACAACGGACTTTACTTTCCGTACTTTCCGCAAGGATGGTTCTCCTTCGGACGTGGTACGTACCAAATATGTCAAAGCCCCTTATGCGGAAGCAATAACAGCTCCGGCTTCTTTGCAACCCGGACTGAAAGCTGTATGGCACAACTTCCGCGGAAATCTCTGCGCGGATATTGACGCGGCTCCCGTAAAAGGAGAATACGTCGTAGAATCCGTATCTATCCCCGAAGGAGTGAAGGGAGACATCGGTCTGGTACTGACCGGCTATCTGGAAGTTCCTGCCGATGGCATTTATACATTTGCCCTTCTCTCGGACGACGGCAGCACGTTGAAACTCGACGGCGAATTGCTGGGAGATAACGACGGCGCACATTCTCCGGTAGAGATTATCGTGCAGAAAGCATTGAAAGCCGGATTGCATCCGATGGAAGTACGTTACTTCGACTGCAATGGCGGTGTGCTGCAAATGGAATTGGTAAACGATAAAGGTGAAAAGACTGTTCTTCCGAAAGAATGGTTGAAACATGAATAAAAATGTTCTCTAATAATCAGTTTTCATTAGTTTTGTAATATTAGGTCAAGTTTAGGTTAGGTCAGAAGCGGGTGAAAGTAGTGATACTTTTATCCGCTTTGTTCTTTTCATCGTAATCCGCAGGCTGATAAATAGCTATAAATAAGGAACGGATACTTATAGAATCAGTATTAATAGGTATTGCCCGGAAGCGTCGTTTGGACTACTTTTGTTGCGTTATATATTCACACTGACTCTATGCAAATCTTAAAAGGAGATATACAGGAAAAAATGATACATGCAGCCGAAGAGGTATTCTTGGAACGAGGTTACAAGGATGCCTCTATGCGTGAAATTGCATCGAGGGCGGGAGTGACGGTCAGCAATATCTATCATTATTTCACTAATAAGGACGAGATATTCCGTACGATTCTGAAACCGGTATTGAACGAACTGTATGCCATGATTTACAATCATAATGCCGAACAGATGACAATAGATGTCTTTATCAACCAGGATTATCAGAAGGCATCCGTACAGGAATATATCGAACTGGTTTCCGTACACCGGGAGCGCCTGCACCTGTTGCTTTTCCAGGCACAAGGTTCATGCATGGAAAACTTCCGCTCCGAATATACAGACTTGATGACGCGTACGATTTCAGTTTTCTTTCAGGGAATGAAGCAGAAATATCCGCATATCAATATAGCGATAACCGGCTTCTTTATTCATCTGAATACAGTATGGCTCTTTGCCTTACTGGAAGAGTTGGTATTGCATCACATAAAGAAAGAGGAGATGCAGAAATTTATAACAGAATATATAGCCTTTGAAACGGCTGGTTGGAAGGAGCTCATGAATGTATGAGCTCCTTCTTTTTTTGAACGAATCGGAATATTATTCCTTTTTAAAAACTTAGATATATGATGAATGAAAGAATGAAAAAGAAAAGTGGTGTAGCCCGTTTGTTCGAGATAGCGGGTGAAAAGAAAGGGTTGCTGGTACTGGCCGGGATACTCTCGGCGGCTAGTGCTTTATGCATGTTGGTGCCTTATTGGTCGGTGTACCAGGTGTTGAGAGAACTCTTATTGCATGGCAGTAAGATTAGCGAACTGGATAGCGGGATTCTCGTCCACTGGGGATGGGTTGCGTTTTCCGGCCTGGTAGGAGGATTGCTTCTGCTGTATGCGTCATTGATGGCATCCCATGTAGCGGCGTTCCGTATTCTTTACGGGTTGCGTATCCGGTTGTCGGAGCATATCGGACGCTTGTCTTTGGGATATCTGAACGGTACTGCAACAGGAACCATTAAAAAGATAATGGAACAGAATATCGAGAAGATTGAGAATTTTGTTGCCCATACCATTCCTGATTTGGTAAATGTGCTGGCAACAGTTGTTTTGATGTTTATCATCTTCTTCTCCTTGAATGGATGGATGGCGGTGATTTGTGTGGTATGCATTGCTTTGAGTATCGGTTTGCAATTTATGAACTTCTTCGGTAAGAATGCGAAAGAGTTTACGAAAATCTATTATGATACACAGGAGCGAATGAGCGCTTCGGCTGTGCAATATGTACGTGGGATGCCCGTGGTGAAGATATTCGGTCAGAGTGTGCGTTCGTTCCGGCGATTTAATGCCGAGATTGAAGCATATAAAAGCTATGCGTTGAGAGTTTGCGATACCTATCTGCCGGCTATGGTTGCTTTTACCGTATTGCTGAACTCGCTGATAACTTTTATCTTGCCGACAGGCTTATTGCTTTTGAGCAGAGAACCGCAGAACATTGGTCTGGCTGCCATTTATCTCTTTTTTATCATTATGGGACCCGGAGTTGCTTCTCCTATTTATAAGTTGATGTATCTCGGTTCGAGTACCAATGAAATCGACGAAGGGGTGAAACGTATCGACCGCATATTCGATGAACAACCACTTGCCGAACCGGAAATCTCACATTTGCCTTCGTCCTATGATATTGAATTCCGTCATGTCTCATTTGCTTATGAGAATAAAGCGGAAGCTACACGCACTGAAGCATTGAAAGATTTGTCCTTTACGGCACGCCAGGGCGAGATAACCGCTTTGGTAGGTCCGTCCGGTTCAGGAAAGTCTACGGTAGCTAATTTGATTCCACGTTTTTGGGATGTCAATGAAGGAGAGATTCGGATAGGCGGAGCCAATATAAAACAGATAGCGAACGGAGACTTGATGAGTCTCGTGTCTTTTGTCTTTCAGGACAACTTTCTCTTCTTTGACACGCTTTATGAAAATATCCGCGTGGGGGATGCTTCGGCTACACGGGAGCAAGTGATAGAAGCTGCACGTGCTGCGCAATGCCATGAGTTTATAGAGAATCTGCCGGCCGGCTATGATACCCGCATCGGTGATAAGGGTGTATATTTGTCGGGTGGAGAAGCACAACGTATCTGCGTGGCAAGAGCCATTCTGAAAAATGCTCCTATCCTGGTTTTGGATGAAGCGACGGCTTTTGCCGACCCGGAAAATGAATATAAGATGCAGCAGGCCATTCAGCAACTTATCAGGAATAAGACAGTCATCATTATTGCTCACAGGCTTTCATCCATCATCTCTGCGGAACAGATTCTTGTATTGAAAGAAGGGAAACTGGTGCAAAGCGGACGTCACGAGGTACTGAGTACGACAGAAGGAGTTTATAAAAAAATGTGGGATGCCTATACCAGCGCATTCCGTTGGCAATTAACTATCAAGAAGGAGGAAGTAAAATGAATGCAATTAAAAATATAACGGTGGGACATACCGAACGTTTACGTAAACCGGTAGGATATACGATGCTCGCCAATTTCGTGAATATTATCCCGTTTTGCCTTTCTATCGAAGCTGTCAATGTTATATTCCGTACATTCGATGGTAGCGGTATTCCATTGGATACCAACAGGCTTTGGATGATTTTTGGTATCTTGGTGGTATATATGTCGGTGATGGCTGTTGCCGAATGTGCCGCTTATAATGCCAATTTCCGCGGCGCTTATGAAATGAGTGCCGAAGGACGTATTAATCTCGCCGAACATCTGCGTAAATTATCATTAGGATTCCTGTCCCGTCGCGACCCGGGCGACCTTTCTTCGATGTTGATTACTGACTTTACGATGGCCGAAACGGGTATTTCGCATCATTTACCCCAATTGATGGGGGCATTGGTGATGCCTATACTTGCCTTCCTGGGCTTGCTTTGGATTGACTGGCGCATGGCGGTGGCTATGTTTATCGCCCTTCCGCTTGCGGTTGCCGTTCTTTTGCTGAGTAGTGCCATTCAGCATAAATTGAGTAGCCGGCAGATAGAAGCCAAGATTAATGCGGGCAATCGCCTGGAAGAATACCTGCAAGGTATCCGGGTAATGAAAGCGTATAATTTGATAGGCGGTAAGTTCGAACGGTTGAAGAATGCCTTTAGTGAATTGCGTCGTGCCTGTATCCGGCAGGAAGCGCTTATCGGGCCTTTTATACTGTTCTCGGTCACGCTAGTCCGTGCCGGATTGACATTGATGATACTTTGCGGTACTTATCTGCTGATTGGCGGTGAACTTTCATTATTGACTTTCGTCATGTTCCTGGTAGTAGGTTCGCGTGTATTTGACCCTTTGACGTCTGCTCTGACTAATTTTGCCGAGTTCCGTTACTTCTCCATTGCGGGTGGCCGTATCCTTACCCTGATGAATGAGCCTGAAATGAAAGGTACCCGTGAAGTGTCCGAAAGCGGGGACATTACATTTGACCATGTATCATTCGGCTATCAGGAGAAAGAGATATTGCATGATATTTCCGTAACGCTGAAAAAAGGTACGCTCACAGCTTTGGTGGGGCCTTCAGGAAGCGGCAAGAGTACGATGCTGAAACTTTGCGCACGCTTCTACGACCCGCGGAAAGGTGCGGTCTATTTCAATGGAATGGATATGAAGGAACTGGAACCGGAATCCTTGATGAAGCATTGTTCCATGGTCTTTCAAGATGTATACCTGTTTCAGGATACGCTGAAGAACAATATCCGTTTCGGCAAGACGGATGCTACGGATGAAGAGATTATAGCGGCAGCCAGGAAAGCCTGTTGCCATGAGTTTATCATGCGGCTGCCAAAAGGGTATGATACGATGGTAGGAGAGGGTGGCTGTACGCTTTCGGGTGGAGAGAAGCAACGGATTTCCATTGCCCGTGCTATTCTGAAAGAAGCTCCGGTCGTTTTGTTGGATGAGGCTACTGCTTCACTCGACCCGGAGAATGAAGTGGAAGTACAACAGGCCATTAATACTTTGATAGCAGGACGAACGGTAGTTGTAATTGCCCATCGGCTGAAAACGGTTAAGAATGCTGATAAGATTATCGTGCTTGAAGAGGGGAGAATGGCCGAACAAGGTACGCATGAAGAACTGTTGAGCCAGCCCGGACTGTATGCCAGGCTTTGGAATATACAAGAACAGACATTGGGATGGAAATTGTAACTAAAGAAAACGTCCGGCTTTCACAAGCCGGACGTTTTTGCCTCTTTTAGAATATGTCATCTATTCATATTCCAAAATGAATACATTATATGGTTTTTTCAACTTAACAACCAAATAGGGGAAATGCGGGTGAATCACTTCGGCCGATTCCTATGTATTTTTAATGTGGCTACGTAATATAATTATGACTAATTAATTCAATTCTGATACTGCAAAGATAGGGGCTTTGCGCTGCTCCCGCAATCCCTAGAAGTGGGTATTCTTATAAGACTTAGTAGCTATATATAGGGTGAGAACCTCTCTTCCATCTCTTAGTAAAGCTATTTCGCAATTAGTTTCAACCCTATTTGAAACTAATAGTTTCACACCGAGAAACAAAGTGTTTCACTGCTTGAAACGAAGTGTTTCACACCGAGAAACGAATAGTTTCACTAGGAGAAACAATTTTGAAACTAATTGTTTCCAGGTGAAGAGGCGGTGAAGTTGCCACCCTGCACCCGCAAACCCTTTATTCATCGGAGAGACAGAGAAAAGGTAAAAGAGGGAGATAGAAAGATTGAAAATAAATATCCAGCGGGAAAATACATACAGTTCTGTAATGATTATGTACCGTGCGGATAAGAACTAATTTAATTCATTTCCATACAGGATAAGCTCATTTCACATCGTTTTGATTTTATCTCTAAGAGTGGAAGTCAGCCGTTTGCGTAGCTATGCATTCCGCCTAAGACATAGTTGACTCCAAAATAAGTCATCAGGACTGTAAGGAAAGCTATTATCATATAGACATGGAAGAATAAAGGTTTGCGGAAAGCTTGCAGGCTTTGCGAATGGAAGGCTGCTCCATACACAAGGAAAGTGATTAATGCCCATACCTCTTTCGGGTCCCATGCCCAATAGCGTCCCCAGGATACGTTTGCCCAGACTGCGCCGAGGAAGATTCCCGCACCCAGGAAAAACACGGCAGGATAGAGTAACAGGCGGCTGAGTATAGTCAGTTGTTCCACCCGGTCATTTTGCCTGGTGTGGCATAATGCCAGTATTCCGTTCAGCATAATGAAAGCAAACAGTGCGTAAGACATCATAATCAATGAAACATGGATACTTAACCAGGGAGAGACGAGAACTGGCATCAGAGGGGTTATCTGGGGATTCATTTGTCCCAGATAGGAAACCAATAAGGCAAAGCCGGAAAGTAGGAATCCGAATGGAAGCATGAACGTGAATTTCCGGTAGAGCAGACAGGCTACCAGGAGAATACAAAGTGCCATAAACTGCATGGTTTCATAGCCGTTGCTCAGTGGAATTCGTCCGCCGATGTACCAACGCAGGCAGTATCCTGCCAGATGGAAGACAAAGACTGCATAGAGTGCAATAGAAAAAGAAACTCCTGCTATGCGTGAGGCTTTCTGTGCTTTCGGTGAAAGTGCGTTTCTCCGCAGGCTGTTGTTAAGTAAAAGTAGAAAAGCCGATATTCCCAATGCCAGGTTCACCATAAAGAGAATCTTGCTGAATGGGATATGATTGTAAAGCAGTTCGGCTTTCACTTGCCGTTCAGAGAGTGGCTGCACACTGCCGTCGGTGGGTAGCGGATGAATCAATGTTCCTTTTTCCAACATAAGAATCAATCCCACTTTCTCGTCAGTTTCCTGAATGGCTTTTGCCAGTTTGCTTTGTTTGCCCTGTTCACGTTGCCAGTGTTTCTGCAGGCGGTAAACCGAACCGTCGAACAAATCGGTCAGGCGTGCATGGGATGCCGGCAGGTTGAGCAAATGACGTAGTTCTGCATTCTTTATATAGATTAACGGTTCGTTTCTCCATACTTCGGGATAAAGCAGCCAGCCGCCTATTATCTGTTCGGGAGTCAGCCCTTTGTAGAAGGCTTCTCCGGTCAGTTTTTGGATAAAGTCGCGGGCCAGCGTATTGAAAGGCACTACCCGGTCATGGTAAATCACTTGTTCCCGTGCCAGACTGTCCGCTTGTATCCGCTTTAGTGCGGGAAGTTGTTTCCTCTGTGCTTGCGCTGTGCCTGCGAGACAGAAAAGGAACAGGATAAACACGCTTCCTTTTTTTAATAAAGGATGATTCAACAGGCGGCGGAATTCACCGCTGCGGGAGAATAGTAACCAAAGCATGGAGATTCCCAGCAGGATATATCCTGCATAAGTCACTCCTGTCCCCCAAGGGTCGTAATTCACACTCAGCCAGCTTCCCTGCCGGTCTTCATCGAAAGAAGATTGGTAGAAACGGAAACCTTGTGCGCTGAATATCCGGTTCATTGAAATTTGCTCATGTGATGGGGTGTTCCCGTTGTCGGTGGGAGAGCAGGTGATATAGCTGACATAGTCTGTCGGAGCTTCCGTACCCGGATAATATTCGATACGAAAACTATCCAGTTGCATGGTAAATGGCAGGTCTATGCTTCTTCCGCTTTCCGGTTCCTGAAAACTATTCACTGCCGTGCCGGGAACTAAATGCATATATCCTTTTTCGCTGCTGATGAATGTAATCATGGCTCCCACCAGAATAACGAGAAGGGAGCCATGAAACAACAATATGGGAAGCCGTCGCCACAAAGCGCGTCGGATGAGAGCAACGGATGCTATCACGGCTATTACTCCCCATAAACAACAGAACCAACTTGTATGATATATATTCTTTTCTACAAAATCTGTCCCGTTCGCCTGTTCTACAAAAGTAGTCGTAGCGAGCAGTCCCACCAGACAGATATATAAAATGATAAGCAACCTTTTCAACGGTACAATCTTTTAATGATACTCAATTTTAACGATACTCAATCTTAATGCTCCTAAATTTAATGCTCCTAAAATGGAGCATACTCCTTGTTCTTATAGTCTTTCACTCCCATGCATTCCATCTCTATCAGCCATCCGGGGCGACACACCGGAGCATGAACAAATACTTTAGGCATCTGCGGGAAACGCTTGTCATACATGTCTTTAACGATAGTATAGTCGGCAATGTCACGCAGATATACAATCATATGTCCCAAGTCGTCGAAGGTGCAGTCCGCTTCTTTCAGCAGCATTTCTACATTTTCCCACATCCGTTCCGTTTGCTTGCGGATGTCGCCGGGATGCACTACTTCGCCTTTATTATTGATGCTTGCCGTCCCGGAGATAAATACCTGGCGACGGTCGGCATAATCCACATACGTACCACGTTCAAAGCTGACACCATATTCGTAGGTAGGGTTGAGGTGGGTAGGGGCGTAGAGGAAATGAATTTGTTCCGGTTTTACTCCGGTTACTGCGTATGTATCCATCTGCACGAGTACTTTCGGGTCGGCATGACGTCCGCCGATACCTGTACTGGAGATATAATGTGTCTTTTCCGTCAGGTTTTGGGTGACGAAGACTTCATTGCGTGCTTTCACTACTCCGGCATAGTTGACGTCCACGTTTTGCACGAAGAACCAGGTGCGGATACAATGTTCTGCCAGAGTGCAGCCTTGTTCCATCAGTTGCATCACATAATCGTTCAGTAGCAGGCGGGTCTGGTATTCCGAATTGGCGGCGCGGTTGAATGCGCTGCCGCCCCAGAAGTGGCGGTAAGCACTGCGTCTCACTTCGAAAAGACCGTTGTGCAGGACTTGCGTCTGCACGTCGGTCAGCAGGTAAACCCATAAAGCAATTTTTGTCCCGTCCAGTGGCGGTTGTTCCACGATGGAGAGGGCGCAGTCCGAACCTTCGGTCGTCAATGCCAGTAGCGTGTCTGCCTGGTTGGCGGCATCGCTCAGGAAGTAACGTTTGAAGACGGCGACTGCTCCTTTCAGTTCTTTCGCAAGCAGGTCGTCGTAAGTATTCAGTACAGCATTCAGTTGTTCTTCGTATGAATCTTCCGGTCGGGTGGAATGAATCATGATGTGATATTCCGAAGAGCCTTCTGCTGCATGATAGTTGAATATTTCAGTTAGAGTCTTTTCAGACTGAATGTTCTGTTGTTCTTTGTTGTTCATATTATTTTTATAAATGACTATTTATTCTTGTGCGCCGTTGTCAATCCAGTCGTCGATAAGAGTCAGCGTGTGAGGCTCGGTTATCATATTGGAGTGGTCGGTTTTCCAGCCTGTCGTATGCAGAATCTGATGTAGCACACTTTCTTCCGCACTGCCGGCTTTCACCCGCAGCAGTCCGGTTGCTACCGTCGAGGAATGTCCTACCAAATTCTGATAACTGTTTCCTTCTAATAAAGTCAGCCCTGCCGCGGCACTGGTGGCTATTCCGTGGCAGCCTATGCAGCCTTTATTGAACACGTTTTGTTGGATAGCGCTGTACATGCTTACATTCACAATGCCTGTATTCATCCGCAGGGTATCATCATCCGTTGTAAGGTCATCCATCGACTGGAAGCTGATTATCCGTCTTCTCAGTTTGTCGATAGCGCATAATTCGACAGTGCTCACCTCATCACTGATACCGGTCATCGTGACCTTAATCTCTTCACCTTCAGTGGCCGGAACCGGGATTGTTTTTGTGACAACGGCATACTCGCTCTCATCACTGAAGCCTGCCACTACGATGCTATAACTATCCGGCCATTTATTGATACCATTGATTGTCCCACTCATCTTCAGCGTGCGCCCTTCTTCGGATATAGTGCCTGTTTTCTCGTAAACAGGCCCGTCGTCACAGGAGACGAGCACTGCGGATAGCAGCAGGTAAGCCCCCAAAAGAATATATTTTTTCATAAACAAATCCTTTCCTGTTCTATTTAGAATGTGTACTGAAGCAAGATTGTGGCCGAATGTGTGGCCAGACCTAAATCGTCGTTGTCACGGTCGAGCTGGGTGTCGTGTCCTTTGCGGGCGATATACTGGTACATCGCCTGCAACTTCAGGTTACAATTCCTGAAGAAATAGTTCATACCAACGGCTGGCATATTCAGGAATCCATTGGTGTCCATCCCGTTACGATTGAAGAAATCATAGCGCGCGGCGGCTTGCAGGCGGGGAGCTACAAAGTAACCGCCTTGTACGTAGCCGCCCAGGTAATTGTATGACTCGGAAATCTTCTGTCTTTTGGTGAAGCCTACATTCATATAATACATCTCAGCTCCCAGGTAAAGTTTGTTCTTCAGCATCGCAAACTCCACTCCGGCACGATAATCATTGGTACTTTCATTTTCGCTCTCCACATTGATAGAGGTGGAAATGCCGAACATGATTTTATCTTCATTCAGCCGGTTCGGATTTCCCTGCGTAGCAGGCATCACGCCTTTGGGCATATACGTGAAACGTCCGGCATATAGCAGGGATGGAATGTGCCAGTCGTCACTGAATGTTTTTGTGGCTGTATTCACCGAAGCTCCCGTGCCGTTGAACAAGCCGATTTCGTATCCGAACTTGTCGGCTATCAGACCGTGAATTTCCACACCTAAGTCGAATCCGGTACCAATATTCGGTGTTACCGCATTCAAGGAATAGGGGAGAATAACGGGGGCAGTCAGTGAGACGGGCAGGCTGGGCATCATCGTTTCTCCCAACGTTGTCAGGTAAGCGTGCGAGAACGGAGTCTTGAACTTACCTACCCGGATGGCGAACTGCTTTTTCAGTTGCACGTCGAACCAGGCTTGTTGGAGCAACGCCCCGCCACTGGCTGCGGCATTGATAGAAAGGTTGAAAGTTACTTTGTCGAAAGCCTTTCCTGTGAAGCCGAGTACGGCATAAGGAACGGAAAAACCGGAATTGGCTATGTTGTCCTGATTGTATGCTTTGTCCAGTCCTTCATCGTCATACCAGTTGAAGTTTCCGCAAGTCTGTACGAGCAGATAGGGCTTGAATACAAAATCCCCTTTTTTGGTTCCGATGGTGAATCCTTCTCTTCCAGCCAATGATACTACTCCGTTTTCCGTATCTTCTTCATGTTGTGCCATAACGACTAAAGGCATCATGGCAGCCAGCATGGTAATGATTATAAGTCTCTTCATAATTACTTTGTATATACTACTTTTACTTTAAAGTGAATTTAAAAATGCGAGTAATGCGTCACGGTCTTCCTTATTCATGTTCTTGAATAAGTTCTTCGATGCTTCGCCTTCTCCGCCATGCCACATGATCGCTTCCGTCAGATTGCGTGCACGTCCGTCGTGCAGGAAATAAGTATGCCCGTTCACCTTTTCCTGCAGGCCGATTCCCCAAAGAGGCGTGGTGCGCCATTCGTTTCCACGCGCCAGGCCGCTGACGTAATTGTCGTTCAAACCGACTCCCATAATCTCGGAACCCATATCGTGCAGCAGATAATCGGAATAAGGATGAATCGTCTGCCCGCCCAGCCACGGGAGTTGGGTATTGTTCAACAGAACGCTGCCGCGCTTCTTCGTGTGAAGGGTACTCACATGGCAGAGATGGCATTTGGCCTTATAGAAGTTTTGTTCCCCTTTGATTACTTGCGGGTCGTTTACATTACGCCGGGCGGGGACTCCGAGACTCTGCATATAGAGGTCTACATTCTCCATCTCTTCCGTGCTGACATCCAGTTGGTCGTAAGAAAGTCCCATCATGCTGCCTTGGTTGACTTGTATCTGTCCCTCGCAGATTTCTTCCGGGTAGCGGCTGTTCGTTATCCCCATATCACTGGAGAAGCCTAATTCTACCGTCAAATCGGCATGCTGCGCTTTATTGCCGGACAGTCCCAGACATTTGACCCCACGTTCCATGATGTAGTTGCAACGTCCGCTGATTCCGTATTCGGGATAATTGCTTTTTGCTGCGAGCGCTTCAATCTCGATAGGGTCTAATGCCATCATCTGCCCCATGCCTACGTGGCGCAGGGGGATGCGTACGGTACAGAATAAGTCTTCCGGTTTGATTTCTTCGGCATACCATTCGGAGATGGTATAATTCGGTTTGCAGAGTGTGTATGGTTCGCCGTCCGGGAAAGAAAAATTCTCGTAGGTATATTCTACGGATAGTTTTCCTTCCGGTTGTACTCCGTAGATTGCCTGGTCGTGGAGTACACGCCCGTAGTCCTGGAAGAAAGCCCCGTTTTTGCGGGATATGTAGATGAGCATCGAAGAGAAACCGTAGCTGCCCGAACCGCCTTCTGTCCATAGGGAAGGTTTGGTGCGTCCGGCATTCCGGTGGCAACTGCCGCACGAATAGCCGGCATAGACAGGTCCCAGCCCGCCGCCATGACCATTGTTGCTTGTACGTACATCGTCATAAAGCCTGTCGCCCCGGGTGAAACGGATGTCATTAGCTCCTGTTATCCAGTCGGCCGGAGTGTCATAGGCTACGGATGAACTCAGGAAAATTGTGGATGTGCCGGCGGACAGGGCATACCCTTCCGGGACTTCTATGTCCAGTACATCAATTCCTTCATCATCGCAGGCTGCACACGCCAACAGGCAAAAGATAGAGAATGAATATTTTAGAAAGTGATTCATTGTTTATTGGCTTAATTTCAATAATATGTTTTAAACATGCCAAAGAAGTAAAGGGGAATTAGATATCCCGCCTTTACTTCTCAATGGTATCTTAGTAAGATAAATCCTTATTGCACTACCCGGGGTACACCGTTTTTGTAGAGTAAGAATTCTAATGTATGGAAGCCACGTACATTCTGAGCCGACTCTACAGCAGCATCGTCGTCGTCATCGCTCCACTCAAGGTCGCTCCAGCTTTGAGAATTCAGAATCTGTACGATTGCGTTCTGGTCCAAAGGCCAACTGTCCATGTTAGGGTCAAGTCCCATTTCATCTACCGGGCCGAACAGGAATGCTTCGCTCTTTTCCCATGGTTCACGTGCGGTAATCCAGGCAGTGCAAGCAGTTGCGAAAGCCGTGTTGGATGGGTTATCGGCAAGAGCTATCACCGCATTGTAAAGGGCGTCGTTCTTTTCTTTCAGGCTTTTGTAGGTCGGTACTACCACTGCGTCGACATATTGTGTGACCACCGGATTAAGTACTGCATCGCTGTTGATATTGTTAGCATTATTTGCGATATAAGATTTCAAATCATTTTTCAATATGCTTTCCAAGTCTGCGCAAGCGTCCATCGCTACTACTGTTTCATTGCTGGCAATGTGATTGCGGAAAGGTTGTGGAATGTCCTGAATGGCTTCCGCCGCTGCTTTGATGGCATTCTTGATGTTGGTGTCTAATGTCGGGTTGACGCCGGCAATCACTGTTGACAGGGAATTAGCGTTGATTGTGCCGTCCAGAGAACCATAATAAGCATTCCGGATAGAATAAATGTTATTCGTATAGTCGTCACGGGAGTGCCAGCTATACCAGGATTCTACGGCGTATAGTGCTTCTTCCGTGTTTCCGGCTTTGTACAAGTTGTATGGGTCGCCAATTTTGGCAGTACCTACTTCATTGGCAATTTCCGCGCATTTGTCTACGATTTCTTCTACACAGCTCAGGGCACTTGAATAAGACGAATTGTTATGCGCTTTGAAAAGAGCGGCATAACTGGTTCCGCCTTTATAGCTCGAATTCCATGCATCATAAAGATTGGTTGCATCTGTTTTTAGGAGAGCAGCAACGTTTCTCATGTAATTATGCCAGCTTGAAGCGTTTTCGGAAGTGTAGTCGATATTTGCGGGGTCTACTGTAGGATTATCATCATCACTACTACAAGAAGTTGCTGTAAATGCCAGTCCCACTATCAGGGCTGCAACATAAAAGAATTTTGTTTTCATCATCTATAAATTATAAAATTAATTATTTCTTTGTTCTCTCTTATTTCTTTGTCATTTCTTGATAAACCATCCTATGTAGGCTATTCCGATAGAGAATTCGTTTTCGCTGTTGTAGGATTTTGATACGCCGAAAATCTTGTTTGTCCCGATTTGGCGTGTCGCGTAGTCTGCTTTTACTACCAGGTTGGGCAAAGCGTACCAGTTCAATCCTGCCATCCACATGCTTACCTGGCAACGTTTTTCCATCGTTTGTCCTTTTTCTCCTTTCTCCTGTGGATTGTAGTATTCGTAACGGGCAAACGGGTAGATTACCGGAATCTTCTTACTGCCGCCGAATACGGAACGGATATTGATGCCGGCTTCTGCCGCATAACTTACCGCATTCTTTGCTACCGGAGCCAAACGGCTATAAGGTGATTTGTTGGATAGCTTGACATTCGCCTGGCTCACTCCCAAGGAGTTTCCCAAGTTTCCATATACGACATTACCGCGTGCAATCACATATTTATTGCGATACTGTGCGTCCGCCGTATAGATTCTTACCGGAATCTTTCCGTAGCTTGAATAAGTCTGCTCTTTATCAGAATTGGAACCTGCATCTGCGCAATAATAGAAAGACGCGCCTACACGTAATCCCGGGACTCCTTTGTAATCCAGACGGAATACGTAAGCAGGAGAAGTGAAGTTGTCTTCTTCAAAGATTCCCTGTTTGCCGCTGCCTACCCATGTGTTACGGTCGAAACCATTGGGATTCAGACCTGCTACGACCATAGCCTGGTAATCGAAACTGGCATATCCTTTCCCGAAAGAACCGAAGATTTCCAGTCCGTTCTCGTGCCAGGTAGAGGGCAGGAGGGTGGTTTCACCTTCCGGGCGCGAAGTTCCGAAGAAATTAATCGGCTCATGGTGGGCGTTGGTCAGTCCTACAGGAACGATGATATGTCCGGCACGTACATTGATAGACCGATGAATCAGTCGTGTGATGTGGAATTGTTCGATAGCCACTTCACCGCCTTTTTCCACTTCGGTTTCGTATTCGCCGTTTTCTGTATTTTCCAACTCGAAAGCAGTACCTGTTCCACCGGATTCAAATTCAATTTCGGCACCGAGTATCCACTTGGAATTGAATTTATAATCAAAGGCCACTACGAAACGGGGAATGGAGATTGTGTTCCTTTTTTTATTAGGATTACCATCATTGCCCCCATAAAAACGGTTGATGCCGTAGTCTTTGAAGTTAGCGACCATTTCACCATATCCCCCAAAGCGGAATTTAGTATATCCTTCCGTAGAAGAAGATTTACTGTCTTTGGAATTATCTGTTGTTTCCTGTGCTGAAAGTGTGAGAGAAGATAGGAAACAAAGAATAACGATTGCAGTTATTTTTCTCATCTTTTTAATAATTTTATCGACTGCAAAGTTAGGCGGTGTTAAAAAGTGTGGCAATACCTAATAGTAGGCATAGTTGTTTCTTAAATTCAATATATGTAGGTAATTTTAAGCTAAAAGAGGGGAACTTTGAGAGTGAAAGGGAAGAAAATGGACAAAGGCGCATATCAGTAAGAAGAAAATTACTGATATACGCCTTTATATATGATAGTGGGTGAAATTGTCCGGGTTTAGTCGATGGCTATCTCTTGCTTCCAGGTAATTCCGCTGACATCAGTCAAGATTAGTTCATACCGACCTTCTGTCAGATTTTTCAGCATATTGTCTCTTATTGTCAGAGTAGCCTTGCTGCCTAATGGAATGATAAGGCTATGTTTTCCCGGGGCTACTTTGGCTACATAATCATTCGTTATATTAGTAAGTGGAAATTGCGCCAGTTCTTCTCCGTCTTTTTGGAGCAATACTTTTCCATTGGCGTCTTTTAGAGTAATACCTATAAGGAATGAACCATATACATCGGCACCTTCTACACGATATACTTTAAAGGTTAGCGCATCATTTTGAATACCTGCATTGGAAATCTCAATTTTGGGTTTCACGGATTTGTTATGCAGCGGTCCCCATACACCATTATGAAAGACCTGATTAGTATATAAGGCAACTATGAATAATACGACTGCGCCGCCGATTGCCACTTTACTGAGTCGTTTCATTGATAATGGAAGTTCGCCGGAAGTGATCCATACTAACCATTTGTTTTTGGGTAGCTTAGATTGTAATAGATAATCTAATGAGTATTTCCCGCCGCCGGAAAGAAAGATGGTGAATCCTGCCGACACGCCCAGGATACCTATTTGCCATTCATCAAGGCAGGTAGTTCCCAGCCAGCCGGAGCCTAACAGAATACCGAATGCAAGACTGAATACGCCAATGCTCATCAATCTTGTAAAGAAGCCGAGCATATACAATAATCCGACAATGCCTTCGACGATTGTGAAGATAACCATTGCCCACCAAAGTAAATCGGGAGTACTGACGAGATATTCAATGACAGGTTTGATTCCCAGTGAGTTGGGAAGGAAATGGTTGAACTTTTCTCCGATATATCCGGCAGAATCCGGGATTAGTTTGTTTTCGAGAACTAGCCTTCGCCAAAAAGCTGAAAAATAAGTCCAACCGACAATAAGTCGTAACGAAAGGGTGAAAATACCGGCTAGTGTGTAGGCGGTGAGTTGTTCTTGTTGCTGCTTCATTGCAATGTTTGATTTTGTTATAATTGAGTGAATCGTTTCTTGTATAACAAGTTTCCATCGGAAAATGTTCTACGGGAAACCTGTTTTTTGAAGAAACGATTCCACTCAAGACAAACTACATACAAACAAAGCTTAAACTTATGCTAAGGTTATCGCTTACCCTGCAATCTTTATACCTTCTTTTTTATTGCAATAACGTTTACATTGCTGGCAAAGGTCATATCCCAGCATGGCTCCCAAGATAAAATCTTCCTCAGCGGTCAGTTGGTTTAAAGGGCGAATGATGATGTGCCGCATTGCTTCCATACATTCGGGCTTTCCAAAAAACAGGTTGATTTTATTCGTACCTACTTCTTGTATCATATAACTGATTTTTTGGTTTTTCAACCGGCGGACGGCAAATTCTTCGTGCTCCCTGCTCATAGTGTAGAGTACCATGTTGCGTACGCCTTTCTTAAACTCATAAATGTGATTAAGGAAAATCCTGATTTCACCGGGAATGATTCTTTCAGTAGCCATGATGCAAACTTTTGTTTATATTAAGGTGAAGGTTTAGCTGATTTCTTGTTTTACTTGTTCAGCCCATGCGCTGATACGCTCGTCTGTCAGGTTGTCTTCGTTGACTTCGTCAAGCGGAAGCCCTACGAATTTGCCGTCTACCACAGCGATGGAAGAGTCGAACGTATATCCTGCGGTATCTACTGCTCCGCAGAACTTGCAACGGGTATCTTTCAAATCTTCATAAATAATTCCGATGGCGTCGCAGAATGTATCGGAATAAGAATCCGAATCACCGCAACCGAACAAGGCTACGGATTTGTGAGATAAATCACATTTCTTTAAAACTTTCACGCCGTCGTACCAGTCGTCCTGAAGTTCGCCTGCTCCCCATGTGGAAGAGCCAAGCACCAGCACATCATATTCATTTACTAATGCTTCTGTTAGTTTGGATACATCAAATACATGTCCTGAAGAAACATCTAATTTCTCTGCAATCCGACGGGCAAGGTCTTCTGTCGTTCCGGTAGTGGAACCATAAAATACTCCAATTTTATTCATCTTGATTTTGTTTTAAATGTAATGCCGCAAAGATAGGGTGTCCTTTAGAAATAGGAAATCCCCATTTATAATGGAATAACGGTCTCGTACTCATTATAAATGGGGATATATAAAATAAGAAGTTAACTTTAACATTGGTAAAAGTTGGGATTAACAACTGTAAATCTTCACTTTTATAGGGAGTTGTTTTTTAATGGTGGAACAAACGGATACCTGTAAATGCCATTGCCATATTATACTTGTCGCAAGTACTGATAACATGATCGTCACGTACGGAACCACCCGGTTGCGCAATGTAACTGACACCGCTTTTGTGTGCTCTTTCGATATTATCTCCAAACGGGAAGAAAGCATCCGAGCCTAAAGCTACTCCTGTCATGGTATCCAACCAGGCACGTTTTTCTTCGCGAGTCAGCACTTCCGGCTTTTCAGTAAAGAACTGTTGCCAAACGCCGTCTGCCAATACGTCTTCGTGGTCTTCTGAAATATATACGTCGATGGTATTGTCGCGGTCAGCACGACGGATTTTTTCAATCCATGGCAGGTTCATTACTTTCGGGTGTTGGCGTAAATACCATATATCTGCTTTGTTGCCCGCCAGGCGTGTACAGTGAATACGGGATTGCTGACCTGCACCGATACCAATTGCCTGACCGTCTTTTGCATAGCATACGGAGTTGGACTGCGTATATTTCAAAGTGATTAAGGCAATAATCAAATCACGTTTGGCATCAGCCGGAATTTCCTTGTTGGCTGTGGGCATTTCTTTCAGAAGACTTTCATCAATCTTCAATTCGTTTCTTCCCTGTTCGAAAGTCACGCCGAAAACATCTTTGTGTTCGATAGGAGCCGGGCGGTAAGCAGGATTCATCTTGATTACATTATAGGTTCCTTTTCTTTTATTCTTCAGAATTTCCAATGCTTCGGGAGTATAATCCGGTGCGATGACACCGTCAGATACTTCACGGTTGATGATACGTGCTGTTTCTTCATCACAGGTATCGGACAATGCGATAAAATCTCCGTAAGACGACATTCGGTCCGCACCACGTGCACGTGCGTATGCTGTTGCCAATGGTGACAGTTTCACATCATCTACAAAATAAATCTTTTTCAATGTATCGCTCATTTCTACTGCAACAGCAGCACCGGCAGGGCTGACATGCTTAAAGGAAGCAGCAGCCGGTAGTCCGGTAGCTTCTTTCAGTTCTTTTACTAACTGCCAGCTGTTGAATGCATCCAGCAAATTGATGTAACCGGGACGGCCGTTCAGTACTTCGATAGGGAGTTCACCTTCTTTCATGAAGATACGGGCAGGCTTTTGGTTAGGGTTGCAGCCGTATTTCAATTCGAGTTCGTTTGCCATTTTATTAATTATTACGAGTTATTAATTACAAATTGATAGCGACAAAATTACTAAAAAAAGAGATGCTCGCCTAGACTTGGGACACAAAATAGTAGCATGTAATTAGTATTTAGCAATTTGTAAAGAATCAAAATACCTATAAATGATGATTGTATATCCGTGAAATATTCCGTTTCTTTGCAGTCTCTAATATAAAGTAGGTATCGATGGATAATTTACAAAAATATAAATCAACTGATAAGATGATTGATCTTATCAGTGACGACTATTCTTTATTGCAAGTGATGAGCCGCTTCGGGCTGTCATTAGGTTTCGGAGATAAAACAGTAAAAGAAGTCTGTGAACAGAACGGAGTAGACTGCCGGACTTTTCTGATTGTGGTCAATTTCATAGCTGAAGGCTTTTCACGGTTGAACGGTGATAAAGATAATATTTCCATACCGGGATTAATTGACTACTTGCGACAAGCACATAGCTATTTCCTTGATTTTTCTCTTCCCGCTATACGGCGCAAACTGATCGAAGCTATCGACTGCTCACAGGATGACGTCGCTTTTCTTATTCTGAAGTTTTTCGATGAATACACACGCGAAGTACGTAAGCACATGGATTATGAAGAGAAAACTGTATTCAAGTATGTCGATGCGTTGATTGCGGGGAATGCTCCGAAGAATTATCAAATCAGTACATTCTCCAAGCATCATGACCAGGTAGGAGAGAAGTTGACGGAACTGAAGAATATTATTATTAAATACTGTCCTGCCAAGGCCAATGAGAACCTTTTAAATGCGGCTCTTTTCGACATTTATGCTTGTGAGGCCGGTTTGGAATCTCATTGCAAGGTAGAAGATTATATTTTTGTTCCTGCTATTCTGAACTTGGAAAGGAGGATTAGAGAAAATGAAAAATAACGAAGTTATCCGAATAGCGATTGCTGAAACCTCTGTGATTATTCGCGGCGGATTGACTGCCGCTTTGAAACGTCTTTCTAATGTAAAGATACAACCCATCGAATTGCTTTCTGTCGAAGCGTTGCATGATTGTGTCCGGACGCAGTATCCTGATATGCTGATTGTCAATCCGACTTTCGGTGATTATTTTGATGTGGGTAAGTTCCGGGAAGAAACATCCGGCAAAAAAATACGTGTGATAGCTTTGGTTACTTCCTTTGTAGACGTTTCTTTGTTGAGCAAATACGATGAGTCTATTTCTATCTTTGATGACTTGGAAATTCTTTCCAAGAAGATTGCAGGTTTGCTGAATATGGTTTCTGAGGAAGAAGAAACAGATAGTCAGGATGCACTCAGCCAACGGGAGAGAGAAATTGTAATCTGTGTGGTGAAAGGAATGACGAATAAGGAAATTGCGGAAAAACTGTTTTTATCCATTCATACAGTCATCACTCACAGGAGAAATATTAGCAAAAAATTGCAAATACACAGTGCAGCCGGTCTGACTATCTATGCTATTGTAAATAAGCTAGTTGCGCTGAGTGATGTGAAAGATTTATAGTCTAATGAAATGTTATTAAATATAAAACCGTTTGCGTGCACGGAAATTATTCGTACCTTTGCAATGCAGTTGGGAAATTGCTATTAGTTTATAAGGTAAAAGAAAATATGAAGGTATTAGATTAGACAATAAATTTAAGGTATTAAAGTTTTTAGTTCAATAGGAAAGTTTTTAATAGAAGGTAAAAGGATAACAATAGGTAAGAAGTTTTAGGGTAAAAAGAAGATTAGTTTTCAGGAAAAAAGAGGTAAGGAAAAGAAAAGCCTTTAAGGCTTTTCTGATGCGAGGCGAGTGGTTCCATAGGGGAATTGGCTCGTTTTTTTATTTGTTATGGAATAAACCTGGCTCAGTCTGCAAACCTGCGGTTATACATATCTTATCCCGATAGGGATTATAAATTGTCATTTAAAAACAAAATCCCGACGAAATCGCTTCGGCGGGATTCTATTTCATTTTTACTTAAATGTGGCTACGTAATAAAATTATGACTAATTAATTCAATTCTGATACTGCAAAGATAGTGCGTTTCAGTATGTGCCACAATCACCTATATAAGGTATATTACGCAGCTATTCTCATTATTTATGGTTACCGATAGGTGTTTTCTCTACTTTCTCCCATTCTTTTGTTTCAAAATTGTACGCTTTGATGATTCTTGCAGGGCATCCCGCACATATGGAATAGGGAGGAACGGAATGACTGACTACACTTCCGGCAGCCACTACGCAATGTTTACCTAAAGTGACGCCCGGAAGAATCACCGAATTGGCACCTACCCATACATCATCCTCGATAACAACCGGTTGTGTACTCACCCCCTGTTCATCAATCATCTTTTCCGCATCCTGATAATTGTGGTTGAGTCCGGTGACAGTTACGTTTTGAGCCAGGTTGACATGATTACCAATAGTAACGGGGCCTATGATTGTATTTCTTAGCCCGATACGGGTATAATCCCCGATTGCCAAATCTCCAACTGCATTGTTAAGACAGGAGAAGTCTTCCACCACTGAATATCTTCCTAAAGAGAATCGATTGAAAGGAGGAAGGTCTTTGCGTACACTTCGGTAGATAACAGAACCTTTTCCGCGTTTCAGATAGATGAAATCGAAAAGACGTATCCACCAGTTAGGGCGTGTCTTGACGGGATGCATGATGAAACGATGAATAGCTTGCTTTAAGCCGGGATTTCCTTTAATTCGCTGTTTAAGTGTCTTTTTCTCCATATTGAATGTTTTTTCTTCTTCTTATCTTCTACCAAATAATCAGGAATCGCCAAACTGTATGCGATTAGTAAACCGAAGAGTAGAATCCACCAGCCAAATGATGAAGTCCAGTCATATCCTGTAATCAATGTAGCCCATATAGCTACGAAGATACACAATTTTAGTGGAGAAGGTATCAATTGCTGTATAATCCGGTTGAAGAAGCTCCAGTTTCCTTCTAATAAAGAAGGGAGCAGATAGGAAGCCATCTTCCGAATGCGTTTCCGATATGGGCAGGCAGGGGCGGATTGGCAGTAAACGATTGCGTCCGGCAGATAATCTATATAAATATTCTGTCTGAGTAACTTCCGTTCAATGTTAGTTCTAGAGCTTTTCAGATTCTTTTGCAACCATCCCAAGTCAATAGCCATATTAGTCCCGAGTAAATTGGATGACAATCCAAACTGAGTGTTTCCTGCTCTGCAAATACTGTTTTGTATTTCATCACACAGGATGCGAAAACGGTTTCGAAAGCCTTTGCGGTTTTCGGTAATTGAATGTAATTGGATTGCCTGTATGCCTGAATCGTAGGCATCGTATATCTTGTCCATCAATCGTGGTGACAAGGCACAAGTTGTATCAGACAGAATAAGTACCAGGTCATACTGTTCTTTGTCCAAACTGTTGATGCGTTGGTACAAGTCGTTATAGGTGATAAACTCGTAAGGCTCTTCTTTATAGATGGTTATAAGTGGACTACCTTCCGGGATAAGAATCGCACAATGGTACTTCTTCTTGGCTTTTGAATAGATGATATGCTTGAAATGTGACGCCACTGCCAATACAAAAAGATATATAAATAAAACCCCTGTAAAGAAGAATATCAAATCATCTAGTATGTAGATATAGGAGTCCATCGTCCGAAATGGAATTATACGTTCTCTTTTTGAATAAATGCAGTGACTGTCTTCAGGATGATTTTTATATCCAGCCAAAAAGAGAAAGTCTTTGCGTAGGTGATGTCCAACTGCTTACGCTCTTCGGCGGAAAGTTTACCGGCTTCTCCTCTTTTTTCGACTTGCCACAGGCCTGTTAGCCCTGCCGGACCCATAAAGCGGTCGATATGTTCGTCGCTGGTCAGCAATTCAGCTTCATAGAGCGGGAGAGGACGGTTACCTACTATGGACATATCCCCCTTTAATATATTAATGAGTTGTGGTAACTCATCAATACTATATTTGCGGATGAAACGCCCTATTTTCGTGATTCTGGGATCGTTCTCCAGTTTCACGAAAGCATTGCTCTTTTCTTTGGATTTCTTGTGAATATAATCTTCTTCGGTGATAACGAAGTCGTCAGATATCAAGAGAATTTCTTCTTCGTCGGCATTTTCATTGAGTTCCGCTTCCTGTTCTTCTTCCTCTCCCCAAATATCCTGTTCTTCTTCCTGATATTGGTTGAGAGCATTGAAGTCTTTTAGATGCTTGTCGGCATCGGTGTACATTGAGCGGAATTTGAGAAAATCGAATATCTGATAATTGCTTCCTACACGTTTGGATTTGTAGATAATCGGTCCTTTGCTTTCTATCCGGATGGCTAATGCCGTGAGTATTAAAAGAGGAGAGAGGCATAGGATTGCCATTCCCGAAAAGAATATATCAAAAGTTCTTTTCCATAATGGCAACTTGAAAGCATTTATATTTTGCGCTTTAAGTTGAAGAGCTTTTATTTTCTGTTCTTTCCTGCGTTTGAGGAAGGTTGATAAGTCAGTCAGAGCTTCGTGTGTAGTCTCGTATTTGACTGTATTATTAATTCCTGCTTTAAGATACTCTGACGCTTCCTCTTTGGATAACGAATCAATGACTAGTACCATATAAAGCCCCGGATACTTTTTGCGCATATAGCGTATATCAGCAATATCTTTAGATAGATTTACCTGCTCAAAAAAAAGAGCAACGTCATATTTCTCCCGTATCTTATCCAGTACTTTGATAGCTTTGTTACAATTCGATACCGCATAGAATACCCCTATACTTAGTTTAGAGAACAGCTCGATTGTTTTACTATCTTTGCCAATGTAAACAAAATATTGCATGTGGAAGCCCCGATATTAGTCGATAATCTTTTTTATTCGAATTTTGAGTTCCAATGGATTGAATGGCTTCAGAATATAGTCTTCAGCTCCTTCTTCCAGTAATCTGATTCTCTCTGTTGTACTCTCTTCACTGGACAGCATAACGATAGGAATTGATTTGAATAACTCGTTATTCTTCATGTACTTTAAAAATTCATCTCCCATCATAAGTGGCATACGGATATCCGAGATGATAAGATCGGGCATATTTCCTTCATTAAGCCACTCTATAGCTTTAATAGGATCTTCCAGATAGGTAAAATCATAGTCTTTTCCTAAATAAACCCCTGCCACTTTCCCGATTGTCGCCTTATCGTCGACTAGTAATATTTTTTTCTTCATACGAATAGACCTTTCTATCGCTTGCTTTGTTATTTGATTTATAGATTAGCTTGCTGTCACATTTAATTTGTGACGCTGTGCAAATATAGATATTATTTTAGAATAATCTCTCAATATAGGGAGCTAAAATTCGTGATATGTATAATTTTCTCTATAAAAAGCAAATCAGCGAGAGTTTCTATGAAAAAACACGGACTTCACTTTTCATGAAATCCGTGTTCATAATTAATGTTTAGTTTTTATTTGTATACTCTAGAGGAATCGAAAGTCTTCCACCAGTCTTGATTTTTACTACCGCCACTTGTCACCCAGCTTTCAAACAGGGAGTAGGCATTCTTTATGTTCATATATTCCAAAGGCCATTGGAATTCGGTCGGAACCATAATTCCCCATGCCAGATTCTCTTTACTGATGTAATATCTCTTACGTGAAGTAGAACTGTCATCGTTGTTTCCACCAAACAAATCAGTATTTGCCAGTTTGGTTGGCTGATAACCGGCAACGTGAATTTCTTTACGATTGTTTCTGTTTCCTTCTACGAAGATGAAAACATTCAGCTTATTAATATTGAGCTCGTCTACAGAAATCGGATTACTGAACTTAATCGTGAAACTAATATTCTTTGGACTTTTATTGTTTGAACTGTTTTTGATGGTATTAATCTGTTCGTAGCGATTAAGCCCTAACGTTTTGTGGGCATCGTCAAACAATGGAATTACAGCATAATCCTGTCCGTTTTCAATTTGATTATTATTCACATTGAAGTTTTGGATAAGCGAATTGTCGCTGAATTCTACCGGTTGTGTGATGGCACTGGCAGGGATACCGTCAAACATGATGGCAGCTCCGATGCTCTTTGTAGCTCCGGCTGCAGATAGATCAAGGCTTAGTTTGAACTCCTGTGCCTTATTATCTTTATTAATCGAAATCTTTCTTTCTTTGATAATCAGAACCACGTCATTCATATCATAGTCTCCGTATAGCGGCCATTGATCTTCGAATAAATAAGCATAGTTGCGGGTATCATCCACTATGATCGGGTAGTCAGGGTCTTTAGGATCTTCACCTTCGTTTCCGCCATTCTTAGTACCTGTACAAACTTCAATTATAGCTTTGGAATCTCCTATTTTAGTGATGTATGCACCGTTTCGTACAAAATAATTTTCCCACCATTGTTCTTTCGCTACGTGGTTGTCAGATTCAATGGCCAAATTACCGTCATATGTGAAACCTTGTCCGGTTATTACCGGAGATTTTATCATAGAAGCATTTTCACCTTTTCCATAAAATTTAGCATAGCCGGCCGGTATGGCAAGGCTTGTAGTTGCATCCAGCATTGAACCATTACTCAGATTGACCACACCATTTTCAAATTTCATAGTAGGCGCTTTGAGGTATCCCTGATTAAAGTTAAGTGTAGCCCCATTTTCATGGAAAGAGATGGTAGCTTCCATACTACAAGAATTGTTGATAGTAGGATTGGTGAAAGTCATCGTCTCAAATACCATTATATTAGTGTTAGTAATAACAGCGTTTGAGTTGGCGATTATTTTTTTACCATAAATCTCTCCGTTATTCTCCATTGAGAAATTGGAAGGAAGATTGAATTCCCCTTCAAGCTCAATCTTGTTATCATTTACAATTTGCGTATTAGAATTGATTGAGATGTCTTTACTTGTTATAGTTCCTTTATTATAAAGTGCCGCACCGGAATGTAACGTAGCTTTGTTTGTTACTGCCAGTGTACCCCAGTTTCTTAATGCAGCAGGCTCACCATTCGTGAATGATATATTCTCAGTTGTCACGCTACCCTGATCCATAATGGTCAACATAGAATTTCTGATAAATGTCATTGTTCCTGATGCCTGGATTTTAGCACCGTCCATAACGATGATTTCAATACCGTTTTGGAATTGGAATGTGGATGGAATTACCCAATTTGCATCTACATAGATTCTGGTAGTAACTGCACCGTCATACCCATAATAAGTAAATGTACCATTATAATCCGATGTAATTTTATAAGAAGAATTAGGCTGTAAAGCACTTCCGTTCATATCTGCCAATTCTTTAGCATCACCCGGTATAGTAGAATAATCTGGCTTTTCAAATGAAATACCTCTTGTTGCGACAGCGCGACTCATTAACGCTCTATTTTGTGCAGCGGATTCTACATAATAGAGTTTGCAGGTCATATTATCACTGTTTTCCGGTACGTCGAACTGATATACCTGTTCACGGCCTCTAGGGTCGGTCTGTTTGATATAAATACCCTTTTGGATTGGAAGCAGGCTGACGGAAGCTGTAACTTTGAAGTTGTTACCTTTGTTAGCTGTTCTGGTAGCGAGTGCGGAAGCACTTTCATTAGCAAGAGGATCATCTGCGTATATTTCTACTAAATAAGCATAAAGACCACCTTCTTCATCTTTCACTTCGACTGATACATTTTTGGTTGTCATCATGTTCCAATCGAAACCGTCGGGAGCGGCAAAGCCATCGCCCATAGGATTAGGTGTTTCATAAGACGGATCATACAAATCCTTTCCTGAATCGACACAACTAGACATGGTACCTGCCATTGCTATTGCAATGATTGGCACGAATTGAATTGTTTTTTTCATCATAACTGTTATATTGCTTGATTGTTTGTAACCAAATCTCACACAAAAATAGCTGCATATTTTATATATAAGCTGCATTTCATGCTGTTTTATTTAAGGAAAACAAATGTACTTCCGGTTTGGTTTTGTATTGGCTCCGTTTGGTTTGATTGAAGCTTTGCGTAAAAGAGAAGAAAATCCCTTAATCTTCTCTTTTACAGGAATCTGTAAGTTTGAAAATTAAGGGATTGTAATGAATATATTTGTATCTTATCAGGATTTGGTGATTTCTCCTATTAAACAGGAATTCATTTTGTATCGGATGTCCTGATTGGACAATCCGTGTCCCAGTAGAAACATAAGTTTGGTAATGGCGCATTCGGGGGTGCTGTCATATCCGCTAATGACGCCGGCTTCCAATAGATGTATTCCTGTCTCATAACGTTCCATTTCTACCGCTCCCGAAGCACATTGGGTGATATTTACGATAATAATCCCCCGTTCGGTGGCTTCCTTCAATTGGCGGATAAACCACTCTTTTTGCGGCGCATTTCCTGATCCGAAAGTTTTCATTACCACAGCTTTCAATCCGGGAACATGTAGGAGAGAAGTTACTATACTTTCTTGGATACCGGGGAAAAGCGTCAGTATAACCACATTCGTGTCAAATAGATAATGCGGTTTTAAAGGCTTGGTAAGGTCGGGCCTACGGATAAGGTTAGGCTCATATTTGATATGAATGCCTACCCGTGCCAGTGGCGGGTAGTTGAAAGACCGGAACGCGTTGAAGTTTTCCGCGTTTATTTTGGTGGTGCGGTTACCACGCATCAAGTGATTCTCGAAGAATATACACACTTCGGGAACGATGGCAGTACCGTCCGGGTTTTTGGCGGCGGCGATTTCAATAGCGGTAATGAGATTTTCTTTTCCATCCGTCCGTAAGGTGCCGATAGGAAGTTGCGAGCCGGTGAGAATGACGGGTTTGCTTAGGTTCTCGAGCATAAAGCTTAAGGCAGAAGCAGTGTATGCCATGGTGTCTGTTCCATGAAGGATAACAAAACCATCAAAATAATCATAGTTATAATTGATAATCTTCACTAGTTTGGCCCAATAAGCAGGCTCCATATCCGAAGAGTCGAGAGGTGGTTCGAATTGATAGGAAGAGATGCGATAGTTGAATCTTTTCAGCTCGGGAACATGCTTGAGCAGATGGTCGAAATTGAAATTCTCTAAAGCACCAGTTTCAGGATTTTCTATCATTCCGATAGTTCCACCCGTGTAAATTAACAAAACAGAGGGAGTATCTACTTTCATAACCGTTGAATTTCTGTTAAAACGCTGACAAAGATACCGATTAATTGGATATTATGAATAGTATATGATGAATTTGTTTGTAGATTAGATTAAAATGTTTTAAACCTGAATATTTATACGGCTTTATCCGATGATTTAAAAGAAAAAGTTCCTGTATCTTTAAAAGTAAGTAGCCAAAGTCCATAAGACTGTGCGATAATAGCCAGCCTGATTACTTTAACTACTTACTGTCGGCTATCATTATTTTTTTAGTGCTTCCTTCAATTTGAGGATAGCTTTCTCCGGGTCTTTTTCTTCTTCGAGCAAAGTGACAAATTTGCTACCAATGATTGCTCCCGAAGCATGTTCGCAGGCTGCCTGGAAAGTCGCTTTGTTCGAGATACCGAATCCCACCATCAATGGATTGTTCAGATGCATATCTTCTATCTTTTTGAAGTAAGACCGCTTCTGTTCGTTGAAGTCCTGTTGTGCTCCGGTAGTTGCTGCGGATGAAACCATGTAGATGAAGCCGTCTGTATGCGCGTCGATTTCACGTACGCGCTCTTCACTGGTTTCCGGTGTAATAAGCATAATAACTTTGATGTTATAACGTTCGGCGATGATGCGGTATTGTTCCTGATAATCACGGAAAGGAAGATCGGGAATAATCACTCCGTCGATACCACATTCCACACATTGGCGACAGAAATTTTCAAATCCGAACTGCATGATCGGGTTCAGATAACCCATAAATACAAGTGGTATTTTCACATCCTTGCGAATATCTCGCAATTGTTTGAAAAGGAGTTTTAGGGACATACCGTTGCGCAGTGCCTGAGTAGCAGCATTTTGAATAACAATACCATCTGCCATCGGATCACTGAAGGGAATCCCGATTTCAATCATACTGACTCCGTGCTTTTCGAGTGTACGGATTACATCGGCAGTGCCGTCCAATGTCGGATCGCCTGCACAGAAATAAATGGAAAGTATATCTTTCTTATTGCTATTGAAAAGTTGATTAATTCTATTCATGATTATTGGAAATTTAAAATTATGATTTTAGTTCATTGAGGAATGTCCGGATACGTTCCGTATCCTTCTTTCCCGGTTTTAATTCAAAACGGCTGTTGAGGTCATATCCGGCAAGGCGGGGATGCTTGAATTCTTTCAGCGCATTGGCGCTGTAAGGATTGATACCGCCGCTTAACAGAAAAGGTACATGCCCGTTATACGTATGCAGGATACTCCAGTCGAACTGATTGCCCGAACCACCATACTGTTCGCATTTCGTATCGAACAGGAACAGGTCGCACACTTTCTCATATTCATATACCTTTGTCAAATCCTTGGGGCGGGCTACTGAAAAGGCTTTGATGATTTTCAATCCCGCAGCATGCAGTGACCGGCAGTATTCCGGAGACTCATTTCCGTGCAGTTGCACATAGTCCAGTCCGAAACGATCCGCAAACATACTGACCATCTGCTTGTCTTCATTCACAAAAACTCCGACACGGTGGCTATGAATAGGGAGATAAGCCGGAAGTTCGTAGACATATCGGGGAGATTTGGGATAAAAGATAAATCCCAGCATATCGATGCCTTCAAGTGATTCTATGTCCCGTATGTTTTCAGCTTCACACATACCACATACTTTGATAATTTTTCCGTTGATCATAGGGCTGTCCGTTTTGAATAATTAGTTTATTGTATGGCTTGCAGGAAATTCTGTAAAGTTTCTCCCGGTTGCTCAGTTTTCATAAATGTTTCACCAATCAGGAATCCACGGAATCCGGCTACCCGGAGACGTTTTACGATTTCAGGATCGGAGATACCGCTTTCGGATACCAAAACCGCGTCTTGGGGAAGTTGCCCGGCCAATCGGAACGAGTTTTCCACATCGGTGAAGAAAGTTCCCAAGTTACGATTGTTGATTCCTACCATATCTATCTTTTCATTAATATACGCCAATTCTTCCGAACTGTGGATTTCCAGTAGAACCTCCAGTCCCAGAGAATGGGCTTTCTCTGTAAGTTCATTACATTTTTCCTGTTCAAGCGCGGCTGCGATAAGAAGCACAGCGTCCGCACCGACAATTTTTGCCTGGTAAAGTTGATATTCGTCAATGATGAAATCCTTTCTTAGAATAGGAATCTCTACCAAAGGGCGCGCAATACGAATATCTTTCAGACTTCCCCCGAAAAACTTCTCATCGGTGAGGATAGAGAGGGCAGAAGCACCTGCTGTCGCATAGGAGAGAACTATTTCTTCCGGGCGTGCGTTCTGCTTTATCCATCCTTTAGACGGAGAACGTCTTTTAAATTCTGCAATCACGCCCGACTTTGAAGAAGCCAATGCCTGTTTCATGGAGCGAATAACCGGAGCCTCACTGATACCTTCCTGCAACTGTTCGATAGAAATAGCCTGCTTTTGCAGGTCTACTTCAAATCGTTTGTTGGCTATAATTTCGGATAATATATCTTTCATAATTTAATTGATATTCATGATTTTGGGCACGGATTACGCGGATTACACAGTTTGGTTGATTGGAGCTACAAGAGCCGCGTAATCCGTGTAATCCGTGCCTGATCTTTATATTTAACTGTTTAATTCAATGAATTTCTTCAAAGTTGTTAATGCCCGCCCACTTTCCAGTGACTCTTTAGCCATGGCAATACACTCCTCAATCGTTTTCTCCGGACAAACTACATGGATGGCGAAAGCCGAGTTGATAACTACCACATTCTTCTGGGCTTCGGTCGCCGTATTATTCATGATGTTATCGAAGATTTTAGCAGCGTCTTCCGGTGTCTGTCCGCCATCCAGGTCGGTATCTTTGTAGCGGGAGAATCCGAGACTTTCAGGAGTATAAATTTTTTCGTTGGCACTGGTTGCCACCTTAAATTCATTAGTAAGGGAAATTTCATCATACCCGTCCAAACTATGAACAACAGCGAATTTCGTTTTACTTTCCTGATAAGTATAAGTATAGAGACGAAGTAGGGGGAGATTATAAACTCCTAAAAGCTGATAAGCCGGCAATACCGGATTTACCAACGGGCCGAGCATATTGAAGAAAGTACGTACGGCAAGTCCTTTGCGAACCGGAGCGACAGCTTTCAAAGCCGGATTGAATAGGGGAGCATGCAGGTACGCAATATTACACTGCTCCATGCTACGACGCAACTGCTCCACATCACTGGTAAACTTTACGCCATGCTGCTCCATCACATTACTGGCACCACTGACTGACGTTGCTCCATAATTACCATGCTTCACCACCGGAAAGCCTGCCCCGGCAACCGTGAAACAGGAAGCTGTAGAAATGTTGAACGTATTTTTTCCGTCACCGCCTGTTCCTACAATATCTATCGGAGCAAACTCGCTCAAATCTACCGGAACACGCATCTCAAGCAATGCATCGCGGAAACCGCATAATTCTTCAACGGAAATATTGCGCATCAGGAAAACCGTGATTAGCGAAGCCACCTGTACATCATTATATTTTCCTTGTGCGATGTTTTGTAAGATGGTACGGGCCTCATCGCGTCCCAAATACTGATGCTCAAAAAGCTTATATAGAATCTGTTTCATAACTTTAATCGTTTAAGAAGTTCTTGATAATTTCTTTTCCTTGCGGAGTTAATACCGATTCGGGATGGAACTGTATGCCATGTACGTCATAAGTTCTATGGCGCAATGCCATGATTTGTCCTTCCTTGCTTTCTGCCGTTATTTCCAGGCAATCGGGAAAACCTTCCCGGCTCACTACCCAGGAGTGATATCGTCCGACGGGAATTTCCTTCCCCAATCCTTCGAAAAGTATATCCCGGCTAAGGATACTGACAGGAGTCTGTACCCCATGATATACTTCTGTCAGGTTTTCCAGACGTGCTCCGAAAGCCTCGCCGATAGCCTGATGTCCCAAGCAAACACCCAAAATACTTTTTGTGGGCGCGTACCTTTTAATAATAGGTAATAGCAATCCGGCTTCCTCGGGGATGCCCGGTCCGGGAGACAGGATGATTTTATCGAACCGTTCTACTTCATCAAGCTCTATTTGGTCATTGCGGACTACTTCTACATCCGTAGCTCCCAGTTCTTTCACTGCGTGCAGTAAATTATAGGTGAAAGAGTCGTAGTTATCTAAAAGTAATATTTTCATTTTTTTCTAGTCTTTGTAAAATTGTTGCTCAAATCGTTTTCCTTGTTTTCGCTTAATTCTTTAATTTTACAGCCAAATCGATTGCTTTCTTCAACGCTCCCAACTTATTATTCACCTCTTGCAATTCATATTCATCCTGACTGCGTGCCACGATGCCACCTCCGGCTTGGAACCATAATTCATTGTTACGGCTCACAAACGTACGGATGGTAATAGCCTGATTCAATTCACCGTCCAGCCCGATAAAACCGATACATCCGCCATACGCTCCCCGGTTGTGAGGTTCGATTTCGCTGATAAGTTGCATGGCACGAACTTTTGGTGCGCCGCTCAGTGTGCCGGCGGGGAAAGTGTCGATGAATGTTTTTATCTTATCCGCCCCTTCATTCAACACACCGCTCACACGGCTCACCAAATGGATGACATGACTGTAGTATTGCGGCTCTTTGTAGAATAGCACCCGCACATCATGGCAATTTCGGGAAAGGTCATTTCTTGCAAGGTCTACCAACATCACGTGCTCCGCATTCTCTTTAGGGTCGGCAAGCAATGCTTCCGCCAGTTCACGGTCTTTTACAATATCTCCGGTACGACGGGTAGTTCCTGCAATCGGGTCGATATACGCCCGGCCTTCTTCAATCTTGCAGTGTGTTTCAGGTGAAGAACCGAAGATACGGTATCCGCCGAAGTCGAAATAGAAAAGATAAGGAGAAGGGTTAATACTGCGGAGTGCGCGATAAACTTTGAAATCATCTCCGGCGTAAGGCTGAATAAATCTTCTGGAAAGTACGATTTGGAAAACATCGCCACGCATGCAATGGGCAATTCCTTTACGGACATTCGCTTTATGCTCTTCATCCGTGATAGGGCTGGTGACGGGGCCAGTCACCGAGAAATTGTAAGAAGCATAATTCCTGTTTTCGATGGCTGCTTCCAGTTCCGGCAGACCGCTTTCTTCTCCCTCAGCCGACATCTCTACTAATGTCAATTCATTCTTGAAATGGTTGAAGACAATGATATACTTATATAATATGTACAGTAAATCCGGTGCGTCGTTCTCTTCATCGTGACTTTCTTTCACCGGGATATGCTCGAAATACTTCACGGCGTTGAAAGTGGTATATCCATAAAGCCCGCATACATTTTTGTTTTCTCCACTCACCTTGAACTGGCTGATAAAGCGGTTCATGGCTTTTTCCACGGTGAATGTTTTAGTCAGCGGCTCTTCTGTACGGCTGCCGTCCGGGTAATTGGCTGTAACAATGCCGCTGTTTACGCCGATATTTGCCAGCGGGCAAAGGGCGATAAATGATAAAGAGTTTTCTCCGGCATGATAATCGGAACTTTCCATTAATGCAGATTGCGGATACATATCGCGCACTTTCAGGTAGATGCTGACGGGAGTATGCATATCTCCGAGCACCTGTTTGCTATGGGTAGTATAATTAAATGTTTTCATCTCTGCTTTTATTAATTACAAGTTATAAATTCGATTTGGCTGGTTCTCCTATTGCTCTTCGTTGAAAGATAAATAAGTCTCGATGTCTTTGTCACCTCGTCCCGAAACCGTGAGTACAACCACATCTTCCGGTTTAAACTTCAGTTTCTTCAAAGCGCCTAGTGCGTGTGCCGATTCCAGTGCGGGGATAATTCCTTCCAGCTTCGTCAGTTCGTAGGCAGCTTCTATGGCTTCGTCATCGTTGATGGCCAACACGTTGGCGCGTCTTTGTGCGGCAAGGTTGGCATGTATCGGCCCGATTCCCGGATAATCCAGTCCGGCAGAAATGGAATATGGCTCTTCAATCTGTCCGTCTTCGTCTTGGATGACGTATGTACGTGCTCCGTGGATGATTCCCATTTTTCCTAGTTGGATGGTGGCGGCAGTCATTCCTGTCTCTATCCCCTTACCCCCGGCTTCCGCCAGGATGATGCCTACCCGTTCGTCATTGATATAGTGATAGATAGTTCCGGCAGCATTGCTTCCACCGCCTACACAGGCTATCAGATAGTCGGGAAAATCGCGTCCTTCTTTTTCCTGAAGTTGTTTCTTGATTTCTTCGCTGATGACGGATTGCAGACGTGCCACCATATCGGGGTAAGGGTGAGGCCCTACGGTAGAACCGATGATATAATAAGTGTCGGCAGGATGACAGCACCAGTCACGAATCGCTTCGTTAGTGGCATCTTTCAGAGTCATGTTTCCCGAAGTGACAGGGATGACAGTGGCTCCCAGCATTTTCATTTTCTCTACGTTGATATGTTGGCGTTCTACGTCCGTCTTTCCCATATAAACGATGCATTCCATATCCATCAGTGCACATACGGTAGCGGTTGCCACTCCGTGTTGTCCGGCACCTGTTTCGGCGATGATACGTTTCTTTCCCATGCGGCGTGCCAACAGGATTTGCCCGATAGTGTTGTTGATTTTGTGGGCGCCCGTATGGTTCAGGTCTTCCCGTTTCAGATACAGTTTGCAACCATACTTTTCCGAAAGGCGTTTCGCCAGATAGAGTGGGGAAGGGCGTCCTACGTAGTCACGCAGCAATTGGTCAAATTCTCTCTTGAAGTCTTCACTTTCAATTACTTCGAGGTACTTATTCTTCAGTTCCTCTACACATTTGTGGAGAATCTCCGGTACATACGCTCCACCGAATTCTCCGTAATAGCCATCCTGGTCAACTAAAAAACTTTTCATAATCCTATATTTTAATGTTATTATTTGATTCTTGTTCAAAAACGGGCAAATAAAAAGAGCCCTGTCGCAAGCTGCGACAGGGCTCTTTCAAATCTGTTATATCTTTAATGAGGTATATACATACGAGCACTGCTCCCTTACGACTGTCGGAGTTGTAACGGGCGCCACCACCAATATGTATTTACTAACATTGTTCTCATTGTCTTTTGTTATTTTATGGGGGCAAATATAGACACTTTGTTTGAAACTGCAAACAAAATATTACTTTTTTTCTCTTTTGCCTTCATTTTTCTGATTATAGAACAATTTCAGAGCTGAACTGTTCTTATAAATATTGAATTTTTAAACAAAAACAAGTATGAAACAGAGAAAAGTCTTAGTAGGCATTGCTATTGCCATTTTCGTAATATTATTGCTTTATTGGTTACTAGTGGCAGAAGATATGAAACCTTGGCTGTCGGCTATGGTTCCTTCCGTTGCGCAACAATTCATTGCCTGATTCTGAAAGGTTTCGGATAATTCGAGTATCTTTGCAAGGATAGTAACTAATAAACAAAATAAGAACAAGAGACAAGATATGGAAAATTTTATTTTTCAGAATCCCGTGAAACTGATAGTGGGTCGCGGGATGATTGCCCGGTTGGCTAAAGAGATTCCGTCCGACAAACGTATTATGATTACTTTTGGCGGCGGAAGCGTGAAGAAAAATGGTGTGTACGACCAGGTAAAGGAAGCATTGAAGAATCATTTTACCGTAGAGTTCTGGGGGATTGAACCCAATCCTGCCGTTGAAACTCTCCGTAAAGCGATTGCTTTGGGAAAAGAAGAGAAAGTGGATTACTTACTGGCCGTTGGCGGCGGTTCTGTGATTGACGGCACGAAACTGATTTCAGCAGGTATCCTGTACGACGGTGATGCCTGGGACTTGGTGCTTGCCGGACGCCGTGTCACTCATACTGTGCCGCTGGCTACTGTTTTGACTCTTCCCGCCACTGGTTCGGAGATGAATAACGGAGCAGTTATCTCCCGTCATGAAACAAAGGAGAAATATCCTTTTAACGCTAATTATCCGCTATTTTCGATTCTTGACCCGGAAGTAACTTTTACGTTGCCACCCCATCAGGTAGCATGCGGACTGTCAGACACCTTTGTTCATGTGATGGAGCAATACATGACTACTCCCGGACAGAGCCGTGTCATGGATCGCTGGGCGGAAGGCATTCTTCAAACATTAGTAGAAATAGCACCGAAAATCCGTGAGAACCAGCATGATTATCAACTGATGGCAGACTTTATGCTTTCGGCTACCATGGCATTGAACGGTTTTATTGCCATGGGAGTATCTGAGGATTGGGCGACTCATATGATTGGTCATGAAATCACCGCATTGCACGGACTGACACATGGTCATACACTGGCAATCGTTCTTCCTGCTACCCTGCAAGTGCTTCGTGAAGCAAAGGGAGATAAACTGGTACAATACGGTGAAAGAGTATGGGGAATTACTTCCGGCACGAGAGAAGAACGGATTGATAAAGCGATTTGTTGTACGGAAGACTTTTTCCGTTCACTGGGACTGACTACCCGCCTGCATGAAGAAAACATAGGGCAGGAGACTATCCTGGAAATTGAACGCCGTTTCAATGAACGCGGAGTTAAATATGGTGAGAACGGAACTGTGACGGGAACTGTTGCCCGTGAGATATTGGAGACTGCTCTTTGATCCTTCTTTCTCCAGTAAAACACTGGGGATACGGCTATGGATACCTTATTCCCAGTGTTTCTAAGACTTTCCGTTCAGTAGTAATCGTTTCCGCATGGATTGCCACCCCCTGATATTGCAATTTGTCACATACCAGTTTCTTAAGTTTGTCCGCTTTCGTTTCCGGTATCACTTCCCATCGTGTTACTTCTCCGAAGTCATACGAAAAGAGCGGAGTTCCTTTTAATGTCAAGTCTGTATTTTGCTTGATTTTCTCTATTGTGGCCAGTTTGAAATAGTCATTTCCCTGCTTGTTGGTGCAACATAAGATATACGGTTCCCCATTTTCGATAGTCGCAAATATCAGACGCATATCCTTGTTTACGCCATTTTTATAGGTATAGCTTCTTTTCTTTTGCAACAATATCCTTAATGGTACGCGATTCACGTATGCATTATCATAACACAACAACAGGCTGCCACCCACTTCGGCCTCATTGATAGCCAATGTAAGGACGGCATTGTCAATATGCGGAATTTCGTCTGTCAGCATATATCCCCCGTTTTCCAACAGGGTCAGATAGGTGGCGATGTAGATTCCTTGTGAAACGGGACGCAGAGATGAAGTCGGTATCTTGTTTATCTTTTTTGCCGGTTGTTGCTCTTTCTCCTTTTTCTTTTTCAGGCTGGCGGCAAAGGCTGCGGCAACACTCGTTTGGATTGTGCCGGTATCTAGCAGGCTCTGGTTCACCAGTTCTTCATTCTTCACATCACTCTCACTGGTTTTAATTCTCTCTAATTCCAATGCCTTCAGTTCATTTTTCAGTGCGTCCTTTTTTCGCTGCTGCTGCTTCAGCAACGCATTTCCATCCAGCAATACCGTTGAGTTTCCCTGGCGTTGCCACACCGCCCCGTTCAGTTCTACCAACTTTCCATAACACGGAATTGTCACATGGCAAATTTCCCGTCCGCCATACTTTGGAAAATCAATGTGAATAATGCCGTTGATATCTTTTCCCATTGTCGAAATGATACGTTGCCGTATAAACCGCTCGTAAGCGTCCGAATTGCATACCATATAAGAATAATCATTCACCAGTCCGGTCACATTACCGTTATCAGCTACTCCGATATAGAGTGTGCCGCCATTTGCGTTCAGAAATCCTGCTATCGCGCGTAAAATAACTTCAGACTGTTGCTTCATGTCGGGAAGAGAGCGGTTTACCGGATACACGATTGAAGTCTTGAATTCCACTTCTCCGCTTTCACGACCCAGATTTATGACTTCTATTTTCTCTTCCTCTCCGTCTTTTTTCTCTATCCGGGCTGTCACTACAAACTCGGCCGCCCCGATACGTCTAAGTAATTCATTACGGATAAATAACAATTCATCCGGTTCTAAGGTCTGATGCAGCAAACTGTTGGCAAGTACCAGACGAATGATATGTTCTTTATTTTTATCTTTTGTAGTTGCGATGCCCACTGCCAGATGAGGGTCAAATGTATGGCTGTAAAACTGTTTGAGAATCTGTATACTCTCTCTCAGAGGAGCCAATGACGGAAAACGTACAATATCCTCGTCATTTATTTTTAGGTTGTCAACCCAGTGCGTTTGTCCGGGATGTGTAGCAAAACTATAGATGTTTTCTTCATAGCTCATCCGGGCTGTGACATACTCTTTACAAACTTCATCATTGGTAAAACAAGCTATCAGAAGGGCACTTCCGAGAATGTTGTACCGATCGGCCACTGAAGTTCCGAGGGCAGACGACGCGATGAGTAACCTGGACAGTTCGCGCAACAGTGGCAATTCCAATTGCTTTTCGGTATCAGTCAACTCTTCATCAGCAGTTGTTTCCCAATCCTTTTCATCCCAGACCGAATCGTCGTCGGGCCGGCAATAGCCGATATATTCTCTGACTAATGTTGCCAGTGCATTCTCTGTGTCAATCGGTGTATCGAGGTATTCTAAGACGGCGGCATTGATATATCCTCTCTGCTTGTTGATGTTCCTTACTTTCAATATGGCTGTTTCGCCCACTTCCGGATAAGGGTATGTGGCTGGTGTAAACAAACAATATCCTTCCTTACTCAGCCACATGCAAGATTTCTTTTGTACCCTGTACAACCTGGCATAAAATCTGCTGTCCGGCTGTACTGTAGACATTGCCATGTCGGACAATTCCTGGAAAATGCTGAACGATAGTCTCCCGTCACTATCTACCTTGACAACCGTTGCGTCGAATGTATCACCTTCATAAAATATGTTGTTGAAACTGTTGATGCGGTAATGGCATACTTCACTGGCAAGCAAGGCGCCTTTGCCTTCATAGTCAGGATCATCTATTTCGGCAAACATCATTAACGGGAAACGTGGGTTGAAAGCGGAAAGCCGGATAGTGACCTGTGTACCGACAGTAGGCAAAGTCTTTATGGCTGCTTCCTTGTTCTGTTTCACGTTCACTTTCTTTTTTGATATTTCCGTCAGTTCTTCCCAACATCTCTTTAATACTGTGATGTTTCCTTTTTCAGTCATTTTGAGCTTTAGCTCTTTTCCGGCTATTACTTGTATGCGTCCTTCAAAGGGCGAAAGGATTTCCGCATTTTTTTGATAATCCATCAATGTGTTGGGCGACTTTCCTGCGTATATGGAAAATACTCTGTCACGAAGCGAAATATGTCCGTTCGGCAACGCTAGTTGCGCAGCCGATTGTTGCTCTTCACTGTCTGTTTCACTGGTGAAAACGCGCAATTTGGTGACAAAAAACTCAGTCTTGAACCGTATTACATCATTCCAGGTAAATTCTAGCTTGCAAGTGTTTTCTTCCGTGACCAGTTCGTTGAATGCTTTGTCTACGAAAAAACGTGCTGACTCGGGATGGGCTGTACAACAGTATCTGTAAAGCATGGCTTTGTAGACTGAAAACAGCATATTCTTCCTGCCTTTACAAAGCAGCAGGTAAAGGGCGAGGAGATAAATGTTGCGGTCATAACGGGTTTCATTCCATTCCTGGTTGTCTATATGTTTGCGTATCAGTGCAATGAGGGACAATAGCGGATATTCATCCTCATCTGCTGTGCTGGTAGCCAGATACCGGCAAAATTCTGCTAATGCGCCGGGATCCTTATCCCATAACGTGGTATCAATGCCGAATAAAGCTATTACTTGCGCTATCTTTTTCGATTTGTCCAAAAGATAGCCGGATGTACGTATCTTGGAGAAAATCTTTTGAAGAAAGGCACTGGCTTCGCCGCCTTGCACAAGGGCGGCAGCATTCACCAATGCTTCTCCATGCGCCAGTTTCCGCTCGCATTCTTTACGATATGCGTCGGTGGCATCCGGTGAATAAAGCGTAAGATACAAGGAATCTTCCAGCATCCATTCTATAATTGCCTGCTGATAGTGTACCAAAGCACATAGCAGTTCAGTGTTCTTTACTTCAACGGCTTCATCCATTTCCGATTGCAGCACAGCAAGATAAGAAAGTATCCACGTCCCGACGCACTTCTCGTATTCCACTAGCATTTGCGTCAACATCTTATTTTTGACTGTTCTTTTTTTAAGAGCGTCCAACGTAAGGGATTCCAAAGGCGGTTCTGTCCGGATATTGTGAATCAATTGGTCATAAGTAAGGAAATTAGTTCCTTGTTTTAATTGCCGGTTATCCGGTTCATCCATAGTGATATCGGCTTTTTCTTGTACAAAAAGTGGTGAACCGTCGGCATCATATGTGGATAATGTACATCTTATGGTTTCGGGGATTGGCTGGCCGTACTGGGATTGCAGCATTTTTACACGTAATTTCAACTGGTTATCTTCTATCAGATAATATTGATTGTCGGCAATGGCTAATGTACCGGTTACCTTTAAATAATATGTAGTATTCTTTTCGTATTCCATGCAAATAGATGTTTGTGTGCAATTATTTAGTATTAGTCGATAAAAGTAGAAAAAATAAATAGGAAATCCTATCAGATGAGTAATTTTTTTTTTAAAGATTGCATATTCAGATATTATATTTATCGTTTTAAACGACTTATATTCACCGTTTCCATTTGCTGTATAATCTTTTTATCCATCCGGCGTTGACGAATCTTTCGTGCTTCGCAAGTTCTTTCTTGCAGTCACGTATCCGGACATTCAGTCTTTTCATTATCGCCTGTATTTCGTTTATCTTAGCGTTTTTTTCTCTTAGCAGTGCCAATTCCCTGTCTTGGGAGTTTATGATTTCGGCGTACATATTGCAAACTCTTGTTTTTTCGGCGCATAATTCTTCTAATGTGTCGATATATTCAGACGTAATTCCCGCCTTGTCCCAATGTAGGAACTCCTGAATCTCTTTCTCGTCGATAGCGGGGATGCCTTTTGCATATGATACAGTAAGTTTTTTCATTTCCACCCAAAGCCAAATTACTTCCTTGGCTATTCCGTATTTGACTGCTGCTTTTTCTACGCTAATACATTTTGACATAATGCTCTTTTTAGTGTTCCACGATAATAAGTGAATATTATTTTGTTTATGTTGGTTCAACGAGCATCCAGCCTTTTATATTCAGGTCGGATAGGGATTATGAGTCGGGCTGTATAAGGAACCGTCCGGACATAAAAAAAGCATGGATGCTGTTGTACCATATATCCAAACTTGAGGCTTAGCAAGACCCTTGACCGGATAATGATAACAACAGACATCCACGCTAATCGTTTATATATAACACATCTCTAGCTGATATGTTGATATACAGCTATTCACGTGGAGTATCTGTTGTATCATCTCTCGGTCAAAAACTGCTAATTTTCCAAGTTTGAGAGACAATACGAATTTTACTCCTTTTCAGGATAAAAAAACGCCTTCCACTTGTTTCATCACGCTGATGTGCGGAAAACGTGTTACAAAGATAGATGTTTTTTTTGTAATACAATGAAAATAATAGGAATAAATGCAGAAAGTTTCGTTCAGGGGATGATGCCTGATGTTTTTGCGCTTCTTTGTTAATTTTGTGATGCCTTGCAACTGCTCTTATATTCATAGATGTTTATAAGTGGAGTTCACTTTCTTCACCATGTTTCAAATCTTTGTGAATAAGAAAGTTATGGTGAAGAATCACCGGAAATTCCAGCTTTCACATCTCTTCACGCCTTCACCCGTTGAAAGCATCTTTTAGTCTGGACGCAAAATTAAAAGACGCCTGCTACCTGACTTTTTCAAAATACTATGAGCTAAAGTAAATATGATTATAGCTAATCTGATTTTCATTATAGCTAATCTGAATATGCTATAAGCAAATTTCTTGTTAGCTATTAATTGTTGAACTGTCAGCTATTAATTGTTAAACTGTCAGGTGTTAATGTTTGAAATACAGGATATTAATAGTTGAGGTGCAGGGTATATATGCATAACAGGTTGGATATATATGGCTGTGTCATAGCCATTACTAGTAAAGGAGTGAAGGATTGTGAAAGCCAATAAATCAGGCTTTCATTCACCGCAACCAGCTCATTTATAGTTGTTTGAGAAGCAGTGAAGAAAGTGAATATCCGGCAATGAACATAATGTAGTTTTATAAATGAGGATAATCTCGAAGCATCAGTCTCGGTGAGGTATATTGATAATCAATGTAGATAGACTGTCTATTTTATTATTTCACAATAATCTCCCGTATCGGAATTCTGAACCAAAAACAAGAACCTTCCCCTTCTTTGGAATCGACTCCGATCACTCCGCCCAATCGTTCTACAATAATACGGCAGATAGCCAATCCGAGTCCCGTTCCTTTTATGAAAGAGTTCAATTTGACAAAGCGTTCAAATACCTTGTCTGTCTTATCAGCAGGAATTCCGATTCCTGTATCTTTTACATAAAAATAGATATCACCTTTTTCCTCTTCAATCCGGTATCCCATTTGGATAGTACCTTTCGGAGTAAACTTCATGGCATTGTTGGTGAAGTTTATGATAACCTGCGACAGGCGAACGCGGTCGGTGTTGAGAATGCACTGCTCTGCCTTTTCCGCAAACATGATTTGTACGTCCGGCGAGGTATTCTTTTCTTGCATTTGCCGGCAGATGCCGTCCATCAATTCATTAATATCTGTCGGCCCTAATGTAAACTCCATAGTACCTGCTTCAATTTTCGACAAGTCGAGGATGTCATCTATCAACTGCAATAATAATATATTGTTGCTGGAGATAATTTTCATAAATTCCTGTTTTTCTTCTTCTTCCTGTGATTGGCAAATCATTTCGGAGAATCCGACGATAGCGTTTAACGGAGTACGAATTTCGTGGCTCATATTGGCAAGGAAAGCTGATTTTAACCGGTTGGACTCTTCCGCTTTTTCCTTTGCTTCTTGCAGCATCCTGTCCATTTTTAATTTCTCAGTGATATTTTCGAAACGAAGTAATCCGCCTATGATTTCAGTCTCGTTTTTGTCATTGAACACAGGAGTCGCCGTTACCTCAAAGTCTACTTGGTCAACTCTGATTGTATGTCGGATAATCTTCCCCTGCTCAATGGCTTTCTTAAAAGCACATTGTCCGCATGGCTCATCCCGGAGTGCGCTGGTTTGATAGCATATTTTGCCCGGAATATACCGTCTTCCTTTTACCATATTGGCGATATGGGTTGTTTCTTCCCATTGTACACGGTAATTTTTATCAATATAGATAAGCCCGAAATCTATACTTTTCAGAGCTAACTTCTGTTTTCTCAATGCTTTCTCCAACTGCTCTTTGGCAGTTTCCAATTCTCTTTCGTAATTCTTGAGTTGGGTAATGTCCCATCGGATTGCCAACAACCATTTTTTTTCTCCTTCCCATGAGATGATTGATTTCACGGCAATCGTGTCGTGTACTATTCCATCCGGAGTGATATATTTCTCTTCTCCGCGATAAATTTTACCTTCTTTTACGAGCTCTTTGTCGATATTGCGGTATTTTTCTCCCCGCTCTTCTCCGTATATTTCATAATCAGTACGTCCTATAGCCTCTTCACTGCTGATTCCGGATTCGATACTCGACTCTTTATTCCAATAGTAGTATCGAAAATCATTTGTAATGTCTTTTACGATGATGGGAAAGGGGAGATTATCGAGAATATCGAATGAGAAGCGATAAGAATGATTTGTTTTTTCTATTGCTTTGCGTAGCTTCTGAATTCGGAATAATAGGATGCAAACAATAAGAAGTAATATTATTATTAGTAAATAATTGAAACTCCAATGGGGCTCGCTAATCCAGTAAATCAATAAACTATTGTTTGCCATAAGATGTTTGTTATAAATAGGCTGTAAAGATATGAATTCTTACGTAATTCTCAAAATTTGATACATGAATATATCGTTGTTCAGCGATATATTATAAGACTGTAATTATATAATATTTTAAAAATAAAGCCTTTATGGTATTGATTGATTCCAGTTTGGTGTTAAGAACTAAAAACATATCTAATTTGTTTTTATTAAGTGGGAGTATTTTCTATTTTTGTCTGCCCAAATTGATTTTTGATAAAGTCAGAATAAAACAATCATTTAATTACTTATGTTAATAACCATTATTATTCTCGTTCTTTCGGCTATCTTTTTCGTGAACGGCAAGATTCGTTCGGATATTGTGGCACTTTGTGCGTTGGTAGCCTTACTTATTTTTCAGATATTAACCCCTGATGAAGCTCTTTCCGGTTTTTCCAATTCGGTAGTCATTATGATGATCGGATTGTTTGTGGTAGGCGGGGCTATTTTCCAGACAGGGCTGGCAAAAATGATAAGTTCCCGTATCCTTAAACTTGCGGGAACGAGTGAAACCCGTCTGTTTCTATTGGTCATGCTGGTGACTTCTGCCATTGGCGCATTTGTCAGTAATACCGGAACGGTGGCGCTGATGCTTCCTATTGTAGTCAGTTTAGCTATGAGCGCCGGAATGAATCCGAGCCGGCTGTTGATGCCGTTGGCTTTTGCAAGTAGTATGGGTGGTATGATGACCTTAATCGGTACTCCGCCGAACCTTGTGATACAAAACACACTGACTTCGGCAGGACTCGAACCGCTCTCTTTCTTTTCATTCTTGCCGGTAGGTCTTGTTTGTGTAGCTGTCGGTACGTTGGTGCTGATGCCGCTTAGCAAATGGTTTCTTTCTAAGAAAGGAAAGAAAAGCGACAATTCACGCTCAGGCAAATCGCTGAAGCAATTGGTAAATGAATACGGGCTTTCGAGCAATTTGTTCCGTTTGCAGGTGATAGGAGATTCCCGCCTTTTGGGAAAAACAATCATTGATTTGGATATCCGACGCAAATATGGGCTGAATATTATAGAAGTCCGTCGTGGGGATGCGTCGCAACATCGCTTTCTGAAAACGATTACACAGAAGTTTGCGGCGCCGGATACAGTACTCCAGGCAGAAGATATCCTATATATGACAGGCGATTTTGAAAAGGTTCAACTGTTTGCCGAAGACTACCTGCTGGAAATATTGGGCGACCATGCAACGGAGGAAACGAAGAACTCTGCTAATTCTCTTGAGTTTTATGATATCGGAATTGCGGAAATAGTCTTGATGCCGGCATCCAATCTGATAAATCAGACTATTAAAGAAACAGGGTTCCGTGATTTGTATAACGTAAATGTATTGGGTATTCGTCGTAAAAAAGAATATATATTGCAAGATTTGGGCAATGAGCGGATTCATAGCGGTGATGTTCTTTTAGTGCAGGGCACATGGAACAACATAGCCCGCCTTAGCAAAGAAGATTCCGATTGGGTTGTTTTAGGACAGCCTTTGGCAGAAGCGGCTAAAGTTACTTTAGACTATAAGGCTCCGGTAGCTGCCTCTATCATGGTGTTGATGGTGGCAATGATGGTATTCGACTTTATTCCTGTTGCTCCGGTCACTGCCGTTATGATAGCAGGTATATTGATGGTACTGACCGGATGCTTCCGTAATGTGGAAGCTGCTTATAAAACAATTAATTGGGAAAGTATCGTGCTGATTGCCGCCATGCTTCCCATGTCTTTGGCTTTGGAGAAAACAGGGGCTTCGGAGTATATATCCAATACGTTAGTCAGTGGTTTGGGGTCTTATGGTCCTCTAGCGTTAATGGCAGGTATCTATTTTACAACCTCATTGATGACTATGTTTATCAGTAACACCGCTACGGCAGTACTGCTTGCGCCGATAGCTTTGCAAAGTGCCATACAGATAGGTGTTAGTCCACTACCGTTCCTGTTTGCTGTGACAGTAGGAGCAAGTATGTGCTTTGCTTCTCCGTTCTCTACACCACCTAACGCGTTAGTGATGCCTGCCGGGCAATATACCTTTATGGATTATGTCAAAGTAGGATTGCCGTTACAGATTATTATGGGAATTGTGATGATTTTCGTTTTACCTTTACTTTTCCCTTTTTGATGCGAACGTGAAAAAAAAGCAGGAGGCTGTATTGAAAAATACAGCCTTTTTTTATTTAATATCTGCAAATACGACTATCTTTGCAAGCAGATTACCAGCGTATTAGGGGTAATAGCTTTTTTCGCATAAATAAAACGAACTAAAGAATTAGGGGATTATGAAACAAAACATTGCAAAAGCACTAACATTTTCGTTATTGGCAACCTCTGCCGTTTTTACCAGTTGTGTGGATAATGAGAAAAACTTGTTTAACGCAGACCAACAATAATACATGGGCTCTTTGTGTCCCCGATAAATTTGCTTATCCGATGGAAAGAACTGTGATAACAGAAGCGTATGGTCATTTTGCGGATTGGGCGCATGATCAGAGTACTAATACCGATTGGTATAGTACGCCTTCAAGCAGTGATAAGGTAATAAAATACTAATCTTCTTTTTTAATATAAGTCGACAGCCGGAGAATGAACTATTTTCCGGCTGTTTTCTCTATGAATTAACCCCTCGATTGCAAGGCAGTAGTAATTGTCTTGCATGATTTTTTTCGTCTGACTATAGTCTTTTATTCGTCTGACTATAGTTAGACGAAAAGATAACTATAGTCAGACGAAAGTTCAACTATAGTCAGACGAATAAAGTTATGTAAACTGAAGCATAAATTCATTCAATCGGAGAAGTAAAATTATGCGAAGCAGGTGCTACATTCATATTCTGTGTGTACAGGCTATCAATGATGCCGTCGGACAATCCGATAGTAGGTACAATGATACCGGTAGCTTTTACATAAGTCGCCACTTCAAGAAATATCTCTGCTGCGGGAACAATTACATCTGCCCGGTCCGGTTTCAGTTTGTATTGCTTGATGCGTTGTTCGGTGGGAAGGGCTTGTAAAGCCGTATAAATCTCACGCAGCGATTCAACGGGTAGGAGAGAAGCCTTTTTATCCTTCTTGTCTGCGAGACGGAAGAGCTTGTTAATATTTCCGCCCGAACCGATAATGCTGACAGGGGCATATTCCGCGGCAATGCCAATCAGGTCGGTACGTAGCGCTTCCTTTTCCTCTTCTTTCACCATGCCGCTAAGCATACGGACTGTACCTATATTATATGAACGGGAGTTTTTCAATTCTCCGTTGCTGATAAGGTTAATTTCCGTACTACCGCCGCCAACATCTACATATAGATAATTCTGTCCGGATGCAAACAGTTGCTCGATGTGGTTGTCATATACAATATGCGCTTCTTCCTGCCCGTCGATAATATCTACACGGATACCTGTTTTCTTGGCTATCTGCCGGACAATATCTTTGCCGTTCCGGGCGTCGCGCATAGCGGACGTGGCGCAGGCACGATAATCCACTACATCATATATTTTCATCAATTGCTTGTAGGCTTTCATCAGCCGGATCAGTTTCTTCTCTTTTTCTGCCGAAATAACACCTGCTGTGAAAGCATCTTCTCCCAGCCGTAACGGGATACGGATGAGCTGCACCTTACTCATAAGTTCGGGCGCATTTTCCTCGTTTACGCATTTTATTAGTAACCGAACGGCATTGGAACCGATGTCGATTGCTGCATAATTAACTTTCTTCATACTTATCATAATGTGTTGTTGTATTCGTTGTATAACTTTTCTTGTGAACGGAATGGTGATATTGTTTCCTCGCCTAGTGGAGGAGTGAATGGAAGATTCCATGCCCGGTTGCTTCCCATCCCGTCTACTATGTGTCCTTTCGCTGTGTCTTGAAATCCGTAACAGACAATCCGTTTTAAATCCGCCTGTATCTCTTTGTCGTAAACAGGAGCCAGCACTTCAATGCGGTTGTCCAGGTTTCGTGGCATCCAGTCTGCCGAACCGATATAGTATTTTTCTTCTCCGCCATTGGCGAAAATGAAGATGCGTGAGTGTTCAAGATAACGGTCTATAATTCCATTGATATGTATATTCTCACTGACGCCCGGAACAGCCGGTACCAAAGAACAGTTGCCGCGTACCACCAGTTCTATTTTGACTCCTGCTGCTGAGGCTTCGTATAGCTTTTCAATAAGTGTGCGGTCTGTTATGTGATTTACTTTGGCAAGGATATAGGCGTCTTTTCCCTGTTCCTTGTTCTTTATCTCCTTATTGATAAGAGCAATCAACCGTTTACGCATATCATTGGGAGAAACGAGCAACTCTTTGAAATTAACGGGCGTGTATGGCTTCTCGATAAAGTCAAATACGGCATTTACTTCCCGGACAATGGGACGGTGGGCGGTCATAATTGTATAGTCGGTGTACATACGTGCATTTCCTTCGTGGAAGTTTCCCGTGCTGATACAGGCAATGTCTCCGTGGCGCGTTCCGATGTGTACGAGTTTGGAGTGAATCTTCAGTCCTTCCACTCCGAAAATTACATGGATTCCTGCATCCTGCATTCTTTTGCTCCAATTGATATTCGAGGCTTCGTCAAAACGTGCCAGTAATTCGATGACTACCGTCACCTTCTTGCCGTTCTTTGCTGCGCAAATCAATGCCTTGATTACTTTGGAATCTTTAGCTAGCCGGTAAAGCGTCGTCTTGATACTTTTCACTTCTTTGCTGATAGCAGCTTCGCGCAGTACGCGGATGAAAGTATCAAAACTATGATAAGGATAATGCAGCGAGCGGTCTTTCTGACGAATCAGGGTCAGCAGACTTTCCGCACCGTTTAGTTCGGGTTTGAAAATCGGTTCCCAAACAGGATATTTCAGATGATTGTGACCACAGACTGGAAATTTCATTAAATCTTTGAAATTATGATAACGTCCACCGGCTACACGGGTATCGTTCTTGCCTATATTCAGACGGTCGGTCAGTCTTTTTAGTAAATCCCTGGGGATTTGCTCGTCATACACAAAACGGAGAGGTTCGCCTTTCTTGCGACTTTTCACTCCTTTGGAGATTTTCTGAAGTACGCCCGTCCGCAAATCACTGTCTATTTCCATTTCGGCATCTTTGGTGAACTTAAAGGTGTATGCTTCATAATCGGTATATTTCATTCCGACAAAAATCATAGGCAGGCAGTAGCGGATGACGTCATCGAGAAACATAAGATAAGTCTTTCCTTCCGATTCGGGCAGTTGGATGAAGCGTCCGAATTCTCCGACCGGCAACTGGATGACTGCATAATCCTTCTCTTTTATTTTTCCAGTTTCATCTTTGCGGAGCAAGCGGATAGCGAGATAAATATCTTCATCTGTCTGGTCGTCCAACTGGCGGGGGCCGTTAAGGAAAAGTGGGGTGGTGGAACCATTTAGCTTGTTGCGATAAAAAGAACTGATGAACGTTTTCTGTTCATCGTTCATTTCCGTTTCTTTGATAACATAAATATTTTCTTTTTTCAGTTCTTCCATGATAGAGGCGAACGTTTCTTCAAACTGCTCGTAGTAACGGTTGTGCAGCTTGCCTATCTGTTTCAGTGTGTGTGCGGCGACTTCCTGTTCTTTCTGTATGTTCTTGTCGTCATACTCTATAATCCGATTTAAGGTAGCGACACGGACACGGAAGAACTCGTCGAGGTTGTTTGAATAGATGCCAAGAAAAGTCAGCCGTTCCAGTAAAGGAACTTCCGGGCGGGCGGCTTCGAGTAAGATACGCTGGTTGAAATACATCCAACTGATGTCACGCTCAACGTAAGGACACTTCTTTTTTGTTTCGCTTGGTTTCATAATGAAGAATCTGTTTTTAATTTTCTGCAAAATTATCTAAGTGAGATGTAATAGCTATAACGAATTTATTACGAACTTATTACAATGTTTATTTGTTATTTTTATATATCAGTAGAAACACTTATATTCGCAAAAGTATTGGAACAGACTTGGTTAAAAAATATAGAATTTATGAAAACAATGAATTATTCCCTTATTCGTATTCTCTTTGCACTCGTGATAGGTTTGGTCTTGGTGATTTGGCCGAATGCGGCTGCCAGTTATATTGTTATCACAGTAGGAGTCGCTTTTTTGATTCCCGGTGTTATCAGCCTTTTCGGCTATTTCGGACGGAAAAGAACGGAAGGTGAGCCCGCCCCCCGTTTCCCGATTGAAGGAATCGGTAGTTTATTATTCGGACTTTGGCTGATTATGATGCCTGAGTTCTTTGCGGATGTTCTGATGTTCCTGTTAGGGTTTATTCTGATTATGGGTGGTGTGCAACAGATTGCTTCGTTATCTGCCGCTCGTCGCTGGATGCCTGTTCCGGGAGCATTTTATCTGATTCCTTCCCTGATTCTTATTGCGGGTATCATTGCTTTGTTCAATCCGACGGGAGCACGTAATACTGCTTTTATCATTATCGGTATCAGCAGCTTGGTTTATTCGCTTTCCGAGTTGATAAATTGGTTCAAGTTTGCACGTCGTCGTCCACAGACTCCGATGTCACATAACGATGACGATATTGAGGATGCGAAGATTATCGAATGATTTTGATTTAACCGGAAAATAATAATAAGGGCTGCTCCGTTTCTAATGTTGAAAATGGAACAGCCCTTTTACTTTGTGTTATGTGTTGAATTATTAATTTACTTTGATACTTCTACGTACCCCGTCTGCTTGTACAGCCCAGAGTTTGGTTTCGTTTATATTCACGCCATTAGGAAGAAAAGCAGTAAACTTGAAACTATTAGAGAAGAATACTAATTGTCCGGTACTGCTATCTCCTTTTCTTACTTCAAAAGCGACAGCTTTAGAACCTGTGCCGGAATCAACCGTAACATCGGTACCGGAAAGTGTTGCTTTTACATAATCATCGGCAAATGTTGCTGTTGTTCCTTTGAATTGTTCATAATATCCTATATCTCCGGATTCATTGGAACGATAATCATTCGCATCAAACCATTCTTTCTTCCGGTCTTCGATATATTGAATAGGGGCGGCTTTAGCGTATCGTTTAGAGAAAATATTTCGTTTGGTTTCATTAATCATATCTTCTGTTATTTCATAGGGGAATGTACCATATTGATTTACTTTGAAGCCGGAAACCGTTGGTGTAAAAAAGCCCCATGTATCAAAGAAATCAAGTAAATTCTCTTGTGCAGCGTCACATACAGCTTCCACAAACATCATTTGTGATTTTGCCGGGCCGTTATTCTGACTTTCAGCAGTATATGTTCCTGCATATTTATTCCTCATGTTTTCGAATACTTTAGGCCAGAAATCCGTTTTGCCTTTACATAAATGATAGTAAATAAATAGTTGCCAATACATCCTCATATGTAATTCAGTATCTTCATTTTTGGCACTGCCTTCACCTAATGTTACCCAGGGAGAATTAACAAAACAGCGAGATATGGCAAGACGGGATAAACCATAACCACGTGAATGATATTTTCCCATTTTGTAGATCACGTAGTTGGAGAATAGATTGTTGGAAGATTCTGAACATCCTGGCCAGTTGATCGTTTTTTGGTGAATATGTCCGATTTCGTGTGCCGGTCCCCAAGCGTTATCTTCTACCGCTTCTACTTTTTCAGGCAATAGGATATTTTCAAGGTAACTATACACGAAACCTACACGATACTCTGATTGCCACATATAACTGCCTTCCGGTGAAATAGCAAAGATATGATTATTATATCTTCTTCTGAGCTCGTTGGTGAATCCCATAATTTCGTGTTCCCAACCAACAATATTATCCCATAAGTTAATAGCTTCTACAATCTTGGTAGGTGCCACTTTTCTTAGTTCTGATGTATGGAAGTAGAAGATGATATCTTTGCCTCGTACACCGAAATATTTATAAGTGGCTTTGCCTAATAAGTCTGTATATACAGCATTGGTCTTATCTGTTGCTAAATCGAAGAAACCACTGACTTTTCCACTGGCATAAGGAATATGTATGCGTATCGGTTCATTGGCAGGGTTAGTAGGATCGGCTGTGTATAAAACAAATAACATACCTTTCTTTTGGATCTTAACTACGTTAAGTCCTTCTGCAAGCGCAATGACTTGTGCCTTATCCGGAGATTCGGTTTGTACATAGCTATTGTCCCCTGAAACGATTTCTTCTCCCAAAACTTGCAATGAGACTGCATTGCCATGTGTATTGCCTACTAGCACAATAATTTCATCATCTTTCTCTACATGTATTCCGGTAATATTATCTTGATTGCCATATTTTTTGGTTAGCACTTTATTGGCTGCTTCAAATACATCACTATAAGGCTTGTAATCCTGTATGCGGAACTTTCTTTCCCAATCGGAGTATTCCCCGTTTTTCATTTTGGAAGCCAGTTGGGCAAAGTATCCGGGTAAACTATTAATCATGTCGTCTGTGGCATCTGCATTTAATTCACAGCAGGTAATGTCTTTGAATACTGCTAGTAGTTGCGCATTGAGATGAGAATTATTATTATGATAGAATTCCATTTCATTGCAGGCTACTCCTGCTCCATACGAGGATTTAACTTCAATTTTAATGCCATATACTTGTTGTATACGTTTTGGTAAGAGTACTTTTTGCGCATCTAGTGTATTCTGTAAGGTATAATCTTTTTCTATTTTTATCCATGTCCGACCTGTTGAAGGAGAACTTTCAGGGCGGGTGTTTTGGTTGAAAGAGTTTATTTCCCCACCGTCGAGATAGTAAATATTGATTTCTTTAAATTTATTATTATTGTTTGCATAATACATAATATAATCCAGTTCTTGTGTCCCGTCAAAGTAATATTCTAATGTAGCAGGAAATTGTACTGTTTCAAACCAATTTGAATGATAGCAATGAGTATCATCTGTAAATGTGTCGTAGGAATTGGAAATAGGCTGAGAGCCTTGTTCTGTACTTGCCCATGCATTTCTGGGAATAATTTTTGTGTCTTCTTCCAGGATATCTCCTATATCAGTAGAACGCTTTTTCTGAGTAATAGTCAGTTCAACTGAGGGATGTTCATCCTCATCACCATTACCGATGAATGTGATCACCGACGAACGTTTTTCTAATGTCAGATTACTTTGTACGGTAAGTGTATATTTACTATCCACCATAGAACGTGTTTCGTTATCTTCTACCAGTGCTTTGACACTCAGCCAAGTTTTGTCTTGTTCCGGTATTTTCCAAGTAAAACTAGAAACATTGGTTGTGATAACTAGTTCATAGTCTGTTGTTTCGGAAGGGACATTATCAAACTTCTCAGGATTGATAAGAATTGCAGGCTTAGTTCCTAATTGCTTAACTGTAATGGTCTCGGTAATGCCGTCGGCCTTTAGCGTTAATTTGGCATCGCGTTGATTCAGATTGAGATTCTCGTCTAACGCCAAACGGAACATTTCCGGGTTACTGCTGATGCGGTGTACGTCACACCAATCTTTGTCGGACGTGATTGTCCAATCCGGGTCGTTTGTTTCTATCTTTATGTTGTCTCTTTGTACATCTTTCAAGTAATGCACTGCCTTTACATTCTCTGGGATTCGGAGATATGTGGCTGTTTCACTTCTTTCATCATCATCTGAACATGCAGTGAAGAGGAAAAGAGCGCATAATAAACTGAATAAAATATTCTTCATTGTGTTTCAATTAATTAGTTTATAATAATTAAGGTCATTCATCATTCTTAGCAGGATCTTTAATCAGAATACCAAATTCTGCCATACAAAGGTTTCTTTTGGTATTGTCGTCTTGTCCTTCCAATTGATTCAAATTAAGGGGTTCCCATATTTTCAAACGAATTTCTTTTGTTTGGTATAAGTCTGTGAAATCAAAGTTTTGCATCGCTAAATAGCCTGTACCTACTGGACCGTCTGTACCCGGTTCAGAACCTTCGTCCGTTAATGTCCCTTCTTCAATAACAGTGGTGTATTCACTTTGTCCTTCTTCTTTTACTTCTATAGAAAAGTGTTTGGCTAAGCGCCACCAACCATTTACCTTTGTTTGCCTTTGTTGGAGAATAACGCCAACTATATCCTGTACTTCGGGTAAAGTGATAATAAACTCATATTTGTCTTGGAAATTAGAGCTATTCCAACCGCACGACCAGAAACCGCTGCCATGATCGCCTACATTTCCATCAATGAGTTTATCAGCCCCCTGGTTGCCTTCAAGATATTCTGAGTTACAGGTAATTCCCCAGCCTTCTTTGTCTTGGGCAGTCCATAAAGGTATGGAATAGAATTTAACAACAGAGAGCGGATCTTTTGCTGTTTTTACCCATTCTTTCCCGATGCTGGAGTAAGTGCCGTATTCTACGGTACACTTTCCTGAGTTCTCCAAAATAAATTCAGCATGTCGTACTCCAAGAGCTACGGTTTTTGTTTCTACCAGTTCATTGCCAAAGTTGAATCTGAAGAATACTTTCTCAGAAGTCGAACTACTTTTTATTTGAGGCTCTTTCCATTCTGCTATCACTTTATTTCCCCCTTTGGGAGTAAGTTTGACGGAGAAGATAGAATCAGGGTCGCATTGCTTGTAATCTTTTGGAGTGATAGTGCGACTACCTAAATCTATATGTTTATTATCATTATTGTACGCATAGAAATGTAATGTATACTCTTGATTAATCAAATCTTTAATGATAACTTTTACGGATTCTCCGTTCTCATTAAGTATAGGATTACCATTTTCATCTTTTAAGAATGGAATAACGAGTTCACTGCCATAACGGCTGACGTTATATGAACGTTTCTTATTGTCATGGTCGGTGAATTCTATGTGGAGGAAGGCAAAATTGTTGTCTTCCGGATCCGGTGTCCATTCAACCTCACATCCACCATTTATCGGGGTTAATATGATGTGATTGATATCTATTGTTTTGGGCTTGTTACTGAAGTCGTCATCAGAGCAACTAACTGACAGAACGCCCAAGCTATATAAAGCTATGACTATATTATAAATGTATTTTTTCATAACTGATTATCTTTTCATGTTAAATTTAAAAGTTTAGTATCCGGGAGCCTGTACTAGATTGTCACTTTTATCCGCTTCTTCATAATAGAGTGGTATCAGATACAGACGGTCGTCCCATGATACCTCTTTGTATTCAGGCATTACTGTTTCCCGGTTGAATTGCTCTACTGTAGGTCCGGTGAATTCCACCATATTCATGCCATGTAATCCTTTACCCATAATTTCTTTGCCTTTCAACCAACGGCGCATATCGTAGAATCGGATTCCTTCTCCATAAAATTCAGTAAAACGTTCTCGGCGTACCCACTCTGTCATATCATCCTTACCATGTGGTATGTCACTTGAACTTAATGCGTTGATGCCTGCTCTGGTACGGACCGGATTGATTGTTTCAAGAAATGCTTCTTCTTCTCCTAAGGCTGCATGGCATTCAGCAAGGTTAAGATATAATTCAGCCATGCGTATCAGAGGACGGGGAGAAGTGAATGAGCCGCTGTTACTTGAACCGTTGTCTTTGTATGCCAGACTTGGGTGACACCATTTCTGACTGAGGAATCCGGTACGACAATAATCTCTATTAGAAATAGCCGGATTATATCCTTGTGTATTCTCATCTCTCATCTTTAATATTATAGGCATTTCCTTGACAATCTTTGTTCCATATTCGCCACCATTAAATGCCATCCACGCATAAAAACGAGGTTCACGATTAGTATTTAATTTGATGATTTCGTCGGCGTCAATTTTTCCGGAATAAGAAGGCTCATTATCTACTATCTTCTTTCCGGCAAGCTCATACCATTCATCTTGAGGGTAGAAGTGATTGACATCAGTGATAGGATATCCGTCTTTGGTATAAAACTGTTTTATGGCTTCCAATGTAGGGGATACTCCTGACCAACCGTCTTGCCACGTTCCGTCAGTCTTTTCAAACATTCGGCGAGGGAGGCAACCGCTAACTACCAGACTTTGTTCTGCAAGTCCCCATACGACTTCCTGGCATTTACCGGTAGCATTGGCTCGGGATAGTAACGCATAGCGCATACGGAAAACATATCTCATGAATTCTTTTTGGGAACTACTGACATCTTTCAGTTCATCAAAATTCGATTCTTGGTAGAGTTCTAATCCTTGGCGTAAAGCAAAATCAAGAGCCTCTTGACAGGCGTCTCTGGCATCTTTCCATTTTTGTTCGCTATATACGGGATTGACGAGTTGTTTCCCGTATCCCGGAGTTTCCCAGCGGGTATTTTCCCATTTCAGGCGTCCGGATTCATATAGGGTATTTCCATTCCATTGAGGAGAGGCGGCATAGAGGAGTGCACGGGCTTTTACGGCCTTAGCTATAACTTTATCAGCACGTCCCCAATCACCACCTGTCCAGCGATCGGGCAGGTCAGGCATTACTTCATCAATCAGGTCTACAATGAATTTTGTTACAGCATCATAGTGTGAACGTCCGGGCAGCTGATCTCCTGTCGCGTCGTTAGGATAAGCATGGTCCATAATAGGGCAGGGACCATATTTGCGCAATACCATAAAATGATAGTAGGCAACCAGAAACTTAGCTTCCGCTTTCCATATTCTCCGTTGGTCATCTGTCAGGTTCGGAGCTTTATCCACGATGTCGATAAACATATGGCAAGTACGAATAGGATCATATCCGCAGTAACGCCAATGCCAACCGCCGCCTGTAGCTGATGAGCGTTGGTTTGTTTGAAGATTATAGGCATCGCCGTTCCAACTGGGGGGCAATACATATTCGTCTGTTGAAGAAACATCCTCATTGTAGTAGTCTACCGGATTCCACTTATTCAATCCGCTGTAGCATGAATAGAGATAAGCCAATGTCAATTCCGGTTTTTTATAAGCATCTTCAATAGTCACTTGTTCTACCGGTACCACATCCAGATAATCGCACGAGGTGAGGGCAGTTGCCATTATTGTTGCCCCGATAATGAGTTTATTAAATATATTTGGTTTCATATGTTTGTTCTATTATAAATATTTCTAGAAATTAAGTTGCATACCAATACTGAATGTACGGGAAAGAGGATATGCATTCCAACTTAGTTCCGGATCCCATAATTTGAATTTGCTGAATGTTAGCAGGTTGTTGCCTATCAAATATATGCGTCCATATTTGAATGAATAACCTATTTCTGCATTCTTTAAGCGCATATACGAACCGTCGCGTAACCAATAACTGCTAGTTTGACGGTTATTGTTCGCGTCATCACGGTCTTCCAAACGTGGATAAGCAGCATTTGGATTAGGATTGGATTCATTCCAATAATCGTCAGCGATAAATTGTAGTACATTTTTTCGGGTATTTCCAAAAGGATGAATATTACCGATCATTATTTTTCGTTGTGCTGCCCCTTGGAAGAAGAAGCCTAAATCAAATTTCCTATAGCGTATTGTGGAACCGAATCCGTACATTATATTGGGAGTTCCTCCATAGGGAGACAGTTCACATACATCGGAGCCATCTATCATTCCATCTCCATTGAGATCCTTGTACTTGATATCACCCGGCATAGGTGAATTTCCAAATTTTTGTGAGGGACTGTTGTCGATATCTGCCTGGTCAATAAAAAGACGTTCTGCCACGTATCCCCATGTCCCGTTCAGGGCTTTTCCGTCCTTACGGCGATATTCTTCTTCGCGGTATGCTTCGTCAGAATATACCAGAGTAGCTTGGTTGTAAGTAAATGTACCTCGCAAATCAATACTCCAATTTTTTCCTATATCTTGTACATAATTCATCGCTACTTCTACTCCCGTATTTTTTACCTTTCCCACAGATGCCCATGGTTTGGCATTTTCGAAACCAAGATATTCCGGAAAACGCTCACGGCGGAGTAGTATATTACGTCGGTTGTCTCTGAAAATATCAACTGTTAATGATAACTTGCTGAATAACTCAAGGTCGATACCCAGATTAAGTTTTTCTGCACGTTCCCAAGTTGCATTTGTTACTCCATATTGTGTGATAACTGGCCCTTTGTAGGTGACATCCATATCTACTCCGGTTGTATATTTATGATTATCGTCATTTAATTCGACATTAGTCAGATAAATGAAGTGAGGCCCGTCTTTTCCGGTACGTATGTCTTTTGTTCCTGTTTCATCATTACCGACTAATCCCCATGAACCTCTGATTTTTAGATTTGTAATCACTTTGTTAAACGGCTCGAAAAATTTCTCATTACTGATGACCCATCCGGCAGCAACTGAAGGAAACATCTCAAAACGATGTCCTGAGGCCAGACGTTCCGTACCGTTATAACCAAAGTTTGCTTCGAACAGGTAACGTTGGTCGTATGCATAAGTGAGTCGTCCGGATAAGCCTTGGTTACGGGTTGGTAACGGATTGACGCGATACTCGCGTTGTAAGTAAAGTAACATAGCTGATAAATCGTGTTTTCCTCCGAAATTGCGTGCCCACTCTAAAGATGCCTGGAATTGTATAGTGCGATCGGCATATTTTTTCGGATCACTTTGAGTGATAAAATCATTTCCTTTATTACCTACACGTTCTAAGGTATAGTTTGCGGCATCGGGATCGTAAGGATCGTAAGAACCTGACTTTGGCATATAATAGTATGGTTCGACTTCACGGGTGAAGTAGGAGTCAGACCAATTTCTGAAGCTAATTAATCCTCTTAGTTTTAGTCCTTTGGTGATAAAGTCTAATCCTTGTTCCAGTTTTACTGTTGTTAGAATGGTAGCTTGGAAATCTTCACCATAAGTTGTTAACAGATCGGCATATGGATTGGTATATAATACATCTCCTGTATAATATGCATTACCAAACAACATATGATCGGTTCCGGCAGGATTTGCGCTGCTGGGATAGTAAGCCGGAAAGTTGACAGGATTAGCTTGTAGCATTTCCGCGAACAAATCAGTTGTGCTTTTGGCCGGGCCACCGCTGTTATGTAATTGAGCGTTCATACGTAACTCAATTTTAGTGCTGGGAGTAAGCTTGTAATCTATATTACTTTGGAAGGTATAGCTCCAGACATTTACATTATTATCGAATGAATAGAGCTTTTGGGTATTCAATACGCCGGTGTCATGATTGGCTTGTAAACTAAGATAATAGTTGGCTTTTGAACCACCACCACTGACATTGATATTCGCCCGTTGACTCATAGACATATCTTTAAACATCATATCCTTCCAGTTAACGTTCGGGTAGACGTACGGATTCTTTCCAAGACGTGTATTATCTATTTTTTCTTGAGAATAGAGTTGACCGTTGTAAGTTCCTTTACGAGTGTAATATGCCTCGTTTGCCATTTCCATATAAGTGGCTCCGTCTACGAAATTGGGAAAACTCATCGGGATATTGAATGAGTTTTCTACGCTGACATTGATACGTGTTTTCTCATTCTCCTTTCCGGATTTTGTCGTGATAAGCATAACTCCATTCGCACCGCGAGCACCATAGATTGCAGTGGCGGAAGCATCTTTTAAGATAGAAAAGCTTTCTATACTTTCTGCCGGAATATAGTTTAGTTCAGTAGTACTGATCTCTACTCCATCCAGCATAATTAGTGGAGTGGCACGTCCTCCGAAAGTACTGATTCCACGAATATAAAATTCAGATGCATCTTTTCCGGGTTCCCCACTGGAAGTTGTTGAAATAACACCGGCCAGGCGTCCTGCGAAAGAGTTAGTCAGTGAAGAAGTCGGTACTTTCAATGAAGAGGCTTTGATGTTGGTAATAGAGCCTACTACCGATACCTTTTTTTGTGTACCGAAACCTACGACTACCACTTCATTCAGAATTTCAGTATCTGAAGGTAACTCAATTTTTAATACACCCATGTCTTCAACGACTTTCTCTACGGTTTTGTATCCCATATAAGAAACGACTAATACATCTTTGTTGCTGGTTACATTAATGCTAAAATTACCGTCAAGGTCGGTGATTGTACCAATATCATTCCCTTTTAACTTTACATTAGCACCCACCAGCGTTTCTTGTGTATTTGCATCGACTACAGTACCTGTTACGGTACGTTGTTTTTTGACCGGTTTCTTTTCTTGAACACTTCCCGGGATATTTTTTACTTTTAAAATGACCTCATTGCCATTAATCAGATACTCCACATTGGTGTTCTTGAAAATTTCCTTAAGAACAGTTTCAATAGACCCCTTACAGTCGATGTTTCTTTTCTTCATTTCCTTTAGCAATGTCGCGTTGTAGAAGAAAACGTAATTGCTGTGTTTTTCAATTTGTAGGATTGCTTCTTTAATGCTTAAGGCTTCTCCTCTTACGGTAATCTGCGCATTTGCGGCAAATAAAGTAATAGGGTAAAGAAGCAGAGCCAAGACGATACTCTTTAGGTATCGTTGCCTGATTGAGAATACTTGTTTCTCCATGCTTTTTGTTAGATTTTAAGTTATTAAAATAGTTAATTAAAAGATATTAATGAATGAGAATTTCTTCTCCTTTCTTTTCTGCTTTTAAACTCATGCTATAACATATTTTCTTGATTACATCTTCTAGTTGTTCATCATAATTCAAGCTACCGGTATATTTATATTGTTTGTTGATTTCTTTTGCAAGAACGAGTCGGGAAGTATATTTTTGGTTAATAATTTCTACTAATTCCTCTAAAGTGATATCTGTAAATAGATAACGACCGTTTTCCCATCTTGTGTGATTTACTGTTTCAATTTCAATTTCAGTTGTTTCCGGATTATAGATTATTTTATCCTTAGGTTTCAATGATATACTATGAGAGGCGTTTTTTATATTGAAATCAATTTTTCCTTCATATAATATGATTTCGTTTTTATCTTTTCTTTTATTTTTAACAGAGAATGAGGTTCCCTTTACTTCTATGTATGCTTTTGGAATATGTACTCTGAAATTGTTTTTCTTGCCTTTGGTAACATCAAATAATGCTTCTCCTTTCAACCAAACCTCTCGTTGCTTTTCGAAATCTTTCGCATAACATATTCTACTTTTGGGCTGCATCCAAACATGAGAACTGTCCGGAAGTATATATAACAAAGCCTTTTCTGCTGTGAAATTAATATATTCAGGTTTTGGTGAGTTTGCATAATGCTTCATCAACCATAAACTTCCCCCTATGGTGAATAGAAGAATAGAAGCAGCCACTAGGAATTGTCGGAAAGAAAATGTATATGTACGTGTTTGTGTTGCTTTTCTGCAATTTTCTAATCGCTGCCATATTCTTTCTTTCATTTCTTGTTCCGATGATTCGCTAGTGGTGTGTTTCCACTGCCGCTTCATTCGTTCTTCGATAAGCTTATGTTGGGAAAGCTTTTTTTTCTCATCCCAATCAAGCTTGTCTGCCAAGAGACCTTTAATCAATCTGTTTACCTCATTTTTTTCCATTACTCATTCTTTTTTATGCCTTTCTGTATTAAATACTCGCAACTTGAACTTGACCCTCCCGAAAAAAAGTTTTTTTTCTGTTTGAGGTGTTTTTTTGTAGGATTTCGGTATTAATAAGAATAAGTTGTGGATATAATATTTCAATAAATTAGTATTGCTATTTGATTTTAGTGCTATATTTGCATCATAAACGAACTTATTTATGACAGATTCAGATTTGATATCTTTACTGAAAAAAGGAGATGATAATGCGTTTTCTATAGTATATAATAGGTATTGGGGAAAGGTATGTAATTTTTCTCGTCTCTATATAACTTCGGATGCCGATGTGGAAGACATCGTGCAGCAGGTATTTCTGAAACTGTGGAATTATCGTGAATCTTTAAAAGAAAATGAAAGTTTTGAGGGATTTCTTTTTATAGCCACCCGCAATCTTATCTTTAGCCATATGCGGAAAAGCTTTAATGAGAATGCTTATAAGCTGACGGTTTTGGATACTATCACTGAAAATGAAAATGATTGGTATGGGATTCAAGAGGAGATAGAGGCACATGAATTGGGAGAATACATAGAACAGTTGTTGAAGGAGCTTTCTCCCCGCCAACAGGAAATATTCCGATTGAGCCGTAAGGAAGGGTGTACCAACCGTGAAATCGCAGAGAAACTTGCTATTTCAGAAAAGACGGTGGAAAAGAATATGACTATCACTCTGCGTTTCTTAAGAGAGAATATACGCCTGTTGATTATCTTCTTGAGTGTATAGGGTATAAAAAGAAGAGGACTGCCTCACGGCACCCCTCCACTGCAAACTTAAAACAACCAACAAAAGAAATAGATAATCTCTATTCCATGCCCGATGAAGTCTTTCTCATCGGGCATTTTTCTTTTTTTATCTTACGAATAATAGTTCCCTGTATTTCGGAAGCGTCCACATTTGATTGTCGACAATGAGTTCCAACTTGTCGATATGGTAACGGATTTCTTCCAGTGCCGGAGTAATTGTGTCATGGTAGGCAATGGCTTTCTCACGTTCGCTTTCAATCTTGTTCGCCACTTTACGGGCTTCCACCATTGCGTCTACATGCTCTTTGATGAAGGCTGTACGGTCGGCAATCTCTTCGATAAGTTCCAGGTTCTTGGCAGATAGCTTGGCTGCCTTTTCTGCCGGGAACAGGGATTGCATCTTATAGACGTTATTAATCAAATCCGTTTGATACTGGGTTGCTACCGGGATGATATGGTTCATTGCCAGGTCACCCAATACACGGGCTTCAATCTGGATTTTCTTCGTGTAAGTTTCCCATTTCACTTCGTTACGGGCTTCCAGTTCTTTCTTTGTCATTACACCGGTAGCTTCGAACATGGCAATTGTTTCCGGTTTCAGATAGTTGTCGAAGATGACAGGAACACTCGTTTCACAATCCAGACCGCGGCGGGCAGCTTCTTCTTTCCACTCGTCACTGTAACCGTTGCCGTCAAAGTGGATGGCTTTGCACTCTTTGATGTAGCTGCGGATAATTTCGAGGATGGCAGAAATCTTCGGCTCTCCTTTTTCAATCAAAGCATCTACGTCTTTCTTGAATTTCGTCAACTGGTTGGCTACCGCAGAGTTCAATGCAATCATGGCGGAAGCACAGTTTGCTTCGGAACCTACGGCACGGAACTCGAAACGGTTGCCGGTGAAGGCGAAAGGAGAGGTGCGGTTACGGTCGGTATTGTCAATCAGCAATTCGGGTATCTGCGGAATATCCAGTTTCATGCCTTGCTTGCCGCTGAGGCTGATTAAGTCATCCTTTGTACTGTTTTCTATATGGTCTAATACTTGAGATAACTGCTTGCCCAGGAAAGACGAAATGATTGCCGGCGGCGCTTCATTCGCTCCCAGACGGTGGGCGTTGGTGGCACTGGAGATGGATGCTTTCAGTAATCCGTTATGATGATAAACTGCCATCAATGTATTTACAACGAACGTAACGAAACGCAGGTTGTCTTCAGGAGTCTTGCCCGGTCCCATTAATAAGATACCTGTGTCAGTTCCCAATGACCAGTTATTGTGCTTGCCGGAACCGTTGACGCCTTTGAACGGTTTTTCATGAAGCAATACGCGGAAACCATGACGACGGCTTACTTTGCGCATCAACGACATAATCAATAAGTTATGGTCATTGGCTAAGTTACATTCTTCGAAGATAGGAGCCAGTTCAAACTGGTTGGGTGCAACCTCGTTGTGACGGGTCTTTACTGGGATACCCAATTTCAGGGCTTCAATTTCGAGGTCTTTCATAAATGCTGCTACACGGGTAGGGATAGCACCGAAATAATGGTCTTCCAACTGCTGGTTCTTGGCGCTGTCGTGTCCCATTAATGTACGGCCTGTCATTAACAAGTCCGGGCGTGCGGCATATAAACCTTCGTCCACTAAGAAATATTCCTGTTCCCAGCCCAAATAGGCAACTACCTTCTTCACTTCCGGGTTGAAATAGTGACAAACGTCTACGGCTGCCTTATCTACGGCGCGAAGTGCTTTCAATAACGGAGCTTTGTAGTCGAGGGCTTCGCCGGTATATGCGATAAATACGGTCGGGATACAAAGAGTGTCGTCTACGATAAATGCAGGAGATGAAGGGTCCCAGGCACTGTATCCGCGGGCTTCGAACGTATTGCGGATACCACCGTTCGGGAAAGAGGAAGCATCCGGTTCCTGCTGTACAAGCAGTTTGCCTGTGAATTCTTCCATCATGCCGCCTTTGCCGTCATGCTCTACGAAAGCATCGTGCTTTTCTGCCGTACCTTCTGTCAGCGGTGCAAACCAGTGGGTGTAATGGGTGACTCCCATTTCAGTAGCCCATTTCTTCATGCCGGCAGCCACTTCGTCGGCAATGCTGCGGTCTAGCGGAGCACCATTGTCAATAGCGTCAATCAATGCATTATATACCTTGCTGGGAAGGTACTTAAACATCTTTTCCTTGTTGAATACGTACTTGGCGAAATACTCCGACGGACGTTCAACAGGGGTTGCTACCTCAACCGCTTTCTTCTTGAAAGCAGTTTCTACTACTCTGAATCTTAGTTTTGACATAATACCTAATTTGATTTGTTGTTAAATATGTTAGAGCAAATAATCTTTCTCTGTATAGTTCCCGGGAAGGCGGTCAAACCCGCCCGGGATAGAAATCTGTTTTTAAATCTATATCGTCTGTTTTATTAGTTTATAAGCAGACGTTTTTAGTTGTAAGCGGATTCTCCATGTTCGTAAATATCGAGTCCTTCTTCCTCGACACGTGCCGGAACGCGCAGACCGTGAATTTTATCAAGAGCCTTGAAGATGATGAATCCCATACCTGCCGCCCAAGCTCCGACTACAAGTGCTCCGAAAATTTGTGCTCCGAGGAATCCGAAACCGTATCCATAGAACAGACCTTCGCTGGTGGAAAACAAACCTGTAAGAATGGTTCCTAAGAAACCGCAAACACCATGCACGGAAGAAGCACCTACCGGGTCGTCGATTTTCAGGACTTTATCAATAAAGTCTACCGAGAATATCATCACAACGCCACAGATAGCACCAATCAATACGGCTCCTGCGGGAGATACGGCATCGCATCCTGCGGTGATACCTACCAAGCCTGCCAATACACCATTCAGTGTCAATGATAAAGAGGGCTTTCCGTACTTCATCCAACTGATTACCAGGGCGAAGAAACCACCGGCACAAGCTGCAAGATTAGTTGTCAGGAATACATGTGAGATTGCGTTTGCATCTGCTTCGGTACTTGCTGCCAACTGGGAACCGGGGTTGAACCCGAACCATCCGAACCAAAGGATAAATACACCTAGTGCAGCAACAGTCAGGTTATGTCCCGGAATAGCTCTGGATTTACCGTCTTTTCCATATTTGCCGATACGTGGGCCTAGAATGGCGGCACCTACGAGGGCAAGCCATCCACCTACCGAGTGAACAACAGTGGAACCTGCAAAATCATGGAAGGTCGTTCCGAAAAGGTTCATCATAAAAGAACCTGCTTCACCATTCATCAGCCAACCGCCGCCCCAAGTCCAATGACCGGAAATCGGGTAAATCAGCACACTGATAAAGATTGTATAAACCAGATACATAGAGAATTTCGTACGTTCTGCCATTGCTCCTGATACGATGGTAGCGGCAGTGGCGCAGAATACGGTTTGGAAAACAAGGAATCCTTCTTTGGGCAGCCCGTTATCCATGAAAGACAGGTCGAAGAAGTGGGGCATTCCGATGAATCCGCCTGCACCGAACATCAGTCCGAAACCGATGAACCAGTAAAGCAAAGAACCGAACATGAAGTCTACAAAGTTCTTCATCAAAATGTTGGCAGTATTCTTCACTCTGGTGAAACCGGCTTCTACCAGGGCAAATCCCGGCTGCATGAAGAACACGAGCATTGCTGCAAGTAGCATCCAAACCGTATTTAATCCTAAAGCCAGTTCGCCGATAGTATCCGGGGCTTCTGCCGTAGATTCGGTTGGGAGTGCTGAAAGTTCAGTTATTGTCTCTGTAACTGTTGCTGTATCGGCAATAACTGTATCCTGTGCTAGTGCACCTGTAGCAAAACAGCATAACATGAACATAGTAGTGGCTATCCACAGCTTTATGAAGCCATGGCCTTTATATTTTGTATCCATAATAATTATCTTATTTTATACCTATTATTAGTGATGTTGTAAACCTCTTTATAAACGTTATAATCCGCAAGGAAACCTGGGAGCGATACCTTGCCGCTGCCGCTAGCGTTCTTGTTCGGCGTTGTAGAGCGCTATGTCGCCGCGTTCGGCAGTGCGGATGCGGATGGCATCCTCGATGGGGATGACGAAGATACGTCCGTCACCGATTTCTCCGGTTTGTGCAGCCTTGATGATGGCTTGTACCGTTTTTTCTGTATTCTTGTCGCGTACGACAATAGAGATAAGTATTCGTTCGATGGTGCTGGTGTCATAGACTACGCCACGATAGATACGTCCCTGGCGCGCTTTTCCAATACCCCTTACGTCATAGTAAGAGAACCATTCGATGTCCGCTTCGAGAAGGGCGTCTTTCACGTCCTCGAATTTGGTTTTACGGATAATAGCTTCAATCTTTTTCATATACCTTAAATTATTAGTGTTGACCAGTAAAAGAAAGAGGTATAGGGCAGTGGCAGCCATAGCAGGTTACCATACAACAAACCGATAAAATCTAAACTCTAACTACCTTGACCCTATACACTCTTTTGATATTCTAAATTCTCTCTCTTAAAAACTTAGTCCGAATGTGAAATAAGCTCCTTCCGTGCGTGGATTGACTGATACCTTGGCGAATACCGGGACGGAGAAGGAATCGGTAATCTTGATGTCCTTGGAAGCTCCGAGGCTGACGTCCGATACACAGAAACCGCTTGTATAGCCATTGTAGAAAGTTGTTTCCCAAGGTACCATGCCTAAATCTACTGTCCAGTCAAGACCACCCAATTTGAATGGTGCGCTAAGTGCGAGATAGGAAGAATAAGCCCTTTTGCCATTTTCTTTCACGCCGTCGGCACCTGCAAAGTTCGTGTACCAGTTGACGGCCAGCAGACCGAAATCATATCCAACTTGTGCCTCAAACACATGAGCCGTAGAATGGGCTCCATATTTAAAATACTTGTTGGTTGAATAAACCGTTTCTCCGTCATCGTCCACACCTGTCGCGACCTGGGTATTAAACCAATAATCTGTTACCGAAACGCTAAAACCACCAATCGAGTAACCGATAGTCAAATCGAACTCTTTCGTGTCTGCCGATTCGAATCCTACAGAACCCCATGCTCCGAGTGAGAAACCTTTGTAAGCAATCCCCAGTGAAGGCTGGATACTGATTCCGCCTAAATCCTGCCCACGCCAGATGTAACCGCTTACCAAGTCAGCTCCCACGGAAGCTTCTAGTTTATCTTGTGCCATCGTTGCGGATGGGACAAGCCCTGACAGTAATAATGCTACTGTTATTACCCCCTTGTTTTTGTTAATCGTCGTTTTCATCGTCTTTTTACCTTTAAAAGTTAGAAAAATGTGGATGTACGGTCCATGTATATAGTAGCGCGCGAAATACTATCGTTTTTTTATAGATAACTAATAATGGATAACTGATAATGCAGGAATGATGATGTCCGTTAATGGGGGTATGTTGAACTTTCCATTTCCCGCTATCCATTATTCATTCAGTCAGAGCCAGTTTTTTATTCTTCTCATAGCTTCAATACAGTCGTTGCGTTCGCCAAAAGCGGTCAGGCGGATATATCCTTCGCCACTTGGTCCGAAGCCCACACCGGGAGTGCCGACAACATTGGCTTCATACAACATCTGTTCAAAGAATCGCCATGAGGATAGGCCATTCGGAGTTTTCACCCATAAATAGGGAGCGTTCACTCCACCGTAAACTTTCAATCCGGTAGCTTCCAGCCCTTCCTTCATAATTTTTGCGTTGGTCATATAATAGTTAATCGTTTCTTTAATCTGTGCCTTGCCTTCCGCACTGTAAACAGCTTCTGCAGCCCGTTGGGTGATGTAGGAAGTGCCGTTGAACTTGGTGCATTGGCGGCGGTTCCATAATCTGTTGAGCGGGATACGGTCGCCTTCCAACGTTGCGGCAGTAAGCTCTTTCGGTACTACCGTGTATCCGCAACGTACTCCGGTGAATCCTGCTGTCTTTGAGAAGCTACGGAATTCAATGGCGCATTTCTTCGCCCCTTTAATTTCGTAAATAGAGTGGGGGACGTTTTCGTCCTGGATATACGCTTCGTATGCGGCATCAAACAGGATTAACGTGTCGTTTGCCAAAGCATAGTCCACCCATTTCTTCAGTTCCGGTTTGGTCAGTGTTGTGCCGGTCGGGTTGTTCGGATAGCAGAGATAAACAATATCTATCCGTTTGTCCGGGATTTCAGGAATGAAGTTGTTTTCACTCGTGCAGGGCATATATGTGACATTGCTCCATTTGCCCGTTTCCTCTTCCAGTACTCCGGCACGTCCGCACATGACATTACTGTCTATATATACCGGATAGATGGGGTCTGTAACGCCTACGCTATTGTCATGGCGAAGAATATCACCTATATTTCCGGTATCGCTTTTGGCTCCGTCACTGACAAATATTTCGGAAGTGGAAAAGTGAATCCCGCGTGGGGCGAAATCATTCTTTATAATTGCTTCAATCAAAAAATCATATCCCTGTTCAGGGCCATATCCGCGGAATGTGTCTTTGCTTGCCAGTTCTTCTACCGCCTTGTGCATGGCTTCGATGCATGCTTTTGGAAGTGGCTGAGTTACATCACCGATACCTAGCCGGATGATGTCCTGTTTGGGATGCGTTATCCTGAAAGTATTTACCTTTTTCGCTATATCCGAGAACAAGTAACTTCCCGGTAATTTCAAAAAATGTTCATTTACTAATGCCATATTGTTATTGTTTTAAGTTTCTATCAGTATTCATTCTCAACTCTCAACTCTCCATTCTCAACTTCTTCAACAATTTCCCCATCGAAAACTTTGGTTGCCGGTCCTGTCATCAATATATGGCCTGAGGCTTCGTCCCATTCAATGAGGACTGTGCCGCCATCCATTATTATATTGCTTTTTCTTCCTGCAAGCCCGTTGATGAAGGCGGCTACTGCTGTGGCGCAAGCACCTGTCCCGCAAGCTTGGGTAATTCCCGAACCTCTTTCCCAGACTCTCATCCGTATGGTATCTTTGCCGACAATTTGTGCAAACTCTACATTGGTTCTGTCAGGAAAAAGAGGATAGTTCTCTAATTCGGGACCGATTTCCGGTAAGTTAATCCGGGTTATATCATCCACAAAAGTAACTAAATGAGGATTTCCCATTGATACTTTAGTTGACCGGAAAGGATATTTCCCTTTCCAATGTACTTCTCCCGTTTCCAACGGACTGCCCATATCTACTGTGACTGCGGTTACTGTTTTTCCTTCTACGTGAAGTTTAAGTATCTTAATTCCCGACAGCGTATCCAGTGTGATTTCTGTTTTATCAGTCAAGCCGTATTCATATACGTATTTGCCTACGCAACGGCTACCGTTTCCGCACATCATCGCTTCCGAACCGTCAGCATTGAAAATACGCATGCTGAAATCAGCCTTATCAGAACTTCCAATCAATATAAGTCCGTCACTCCCAATTCCTGTATGAAACTTGCTCCATTCGATTGCTTTCTTTCCAGGCTCTGCTATCGGATATTTGGTAGTGTCTACATATATGTAGTCATTTCCCGCTCCATGCATTTTTGTGAACTTAATCTTGTTTGTCATTTTGACTTATATTTATTGGTTGTTGTATCCTTTTGTTTTATTACAATGCAAAGGTATGACTTTTTGCTTTATGTTTTATTGAAAAGTATATCTAATATCTATTTATTTTTAGTAAACTTTCAATCACTTTCTATATGCGATGTGTAAGTTTTAATATGAAATAATATAAGGGTATATTCTTTTAAATTGTTATTTGATGGATGCATTTTGCATATCCTTTCATAATATATGAAGGATTTTTGTACTGTTTTCCTTCAATCTTTGCTATAAAAACAATAAAAATACCTTTTTAGTTTTGACGATATGCAAGCGGATTAGGTATTTTGGGTGACATACTGCTTATCGGATATTCTAAAGAACCTTTTTTTATATTCATTGTTCTACCACATACAATATTATAATAATATAGAAGATTATGGATATACAAAAACAACTAGAAGTGGCAGCAAGAACCAACCATTTAGTTTTGGTTGTATTCTATGCGGATTGGTCGCCTCATTATGAGTGGATAGGTCCCGTACTCCGTACTTACGAAAAGAGAACGGTAGAATTGATAAGAGTGAATGCAGAAGAAAATAGGGTAGTGGCTGATGCGCACAATGTAGAAACTGTACCTGCTTTTCTTTTATTGCATAAAGGACATGAGCTTTGGCGGCAGGTAGGAGAACTGACAGTGGAAGAACTGAAAGATGTATTGGATGATTTCAAATAAGAGGAGAGGTGGTAGCTCCACCTGCCGTGGTTTAGTAAAAAAGCACTGTCACGTGAGTTAAACTTACTACGTGACAGTGCTTTTCTTATAACATAGTTGCTATTTGATTTTCCAGAGCTCTTTTAATAAAAGCATTGATAGAAACCCCGGTTTGTTTGGCTAATGTAGCAATTTGGCTATGTATTTCCGGAGTAATACGAATATTCAGTGAACCGGAATAACTTTTCCGTGGTTCAATACCTTCTGCTTTACAATACTCCAAATAGTCATCTACAGCTTCATGGAAGGCTTCTGTCAGTTCTTTTACACTTTCTCCTTCAAAGTTGACGAGTCCATTGATTCCTTCTATTTTTCCAAAGAAAACGCCGTCTTTTTCACTGAAGTAGACCGAGCCAATATAGCTTTTGTAAGTTAGTGTATTCATATCGTTCTCCTTTATTTAATTAATCCTTCTTCTTTCAAGTCATTATATACTTGTTTTATTGCATACCCTTTTATGATGTTTCCGGGATGCGGCTTATGTATCATAATCGGACGTTTTGCTTTATTTTTGAATATTACTCTTGAACCGGAAGTTTTACCTTTATTAGATTTTTCATAACCAAAGTAATTAAGTAATTTCTCCATTTCATCAAAAGTAAAATCTGTAGGTAAAGTTTTGAAGCGTTCTATCAGTTTTTCTTTTGTTCCCATTTATTGGTTGTTTTTACAAATGTAACTGTTTTGTAGTTGCAGGCAATGTGAATTGCCATATTTAACAAAAAAAAGTAGTTTTCGAGCCTATTTAGAACTTCCGCCATCCACTGTATAAACTTGATAATTATTTGCTAGTATTCCGCTTGCTGTGAAGTTCCATTCCATTGTGCTACCCTTATTATCAGTATAGCTGCCGATAAATTGTTTCGATATAGGTTTGTCATAGGACGACGGGAATTGTGTGGGTGTTTTCATCAAATAACGGTAAGTGCCGTCGCTCATATGGTAGGGAGTGAAACTACTGAATTTTATGTTAGTAGCATCACTCGGGAGGTCAATAACTACTAATGCCATACAATGTTTCATTGAGAATGATAATTGTGGTCGTCCACTATCAGGAGATGGATTCACGCTGCTCTTGGCTGTCATTAAATCAAGATGTGTATAATCGTTGTAGTTGCTTTGGTCGATAGCAAGTTCCCAGTCCTGTAAAATTGTGTCAAAAAAGATATTGGGATCTGGAGAGTAAGTCCAAGGCTCATATTCCGGTGATAGATTTTGATAAGGATAATAAGCGAAATAGGTGGCTTGATAAACATACAAAGGACCTTGCCCGTTTTCATCTAGCCAAGTAATTCCACCTTTGCCATCATCTGAAGCAATGAGACGGATATTTTTTATTTCGGGCAATAGGCTCTTTTCTTTTACTGCATAAAGGCCTATTTCATCGCCAACAGTAAAATTTGTATTATAGCCATTTTCTATGGTGCGTGTAGATGTGCCGTTGGAATCCTTATAGCCGTTGTCATTAACGGTGACAGTGATGAAACGGGAAGTATCTATGGGAGTCTTTTCTTCCAACAGTTCGTCTTGTGAACAGCCGGAAAGTACTGCTACGCTGGATAGTAGCAGGAAGATAGGGAAAGTATATCTAAATGTTTTCATATCGTTTTAATTGATGGAATGGATTGAATTGAAAGGCTTTAAAAAGCGAGAATAGGGCGTACGACATGTGGCTGACTTACCTTATTATTCCAACTTATGTCGGCACTGTTAATACCGAAATACACTTTCTTGGCAAGTTGAGCACTATGCTCTGTACTTGACCAATAGTCGATATTTCCGAATTTATCGTACTTTCCGCCAACTTTACTAAATTGCGTGTTTAGCATTTCTCTTCCGATAGAACCTTTCTCGTTGTCTTGTCCCAAACTTATATATTTTAATTCATAGGCGGAAGGGCAGAACCAACCACTACTATTTGTGGGAGCAACATGGGTGCCGATAAAGTCATCCAAGCCATCAATAATCTTTATTCGCAGATTTTGACTTTTCCCGGAATTTCCCTCTATTGCTTTGTTATACTCACGTAAAGCTATTGTATTGGCGTAGCCCTGTATCTTGTCCATTGGTTTTATGCTAGTGAAACCTGTCGGTTTGCTATTACCTTCCAGCCAGGTCGCATTTTTTAGCCAGTCATCTATGGACTCAGATTCTCCACATGTCCATGTGCTGGTCGGAATATTCCATAAAGCGGCAACGAGACCGTGATTGTATTCACTATCCAACAAACCATAATTATCTTTCGTGATATTACTGTCAACCCAATATACAATGCCGATAACACTGCGTTCTTCTCCTGTTGTAGGATTTGTCAGTTCCGGATAGATGTCTAAAATTGTCGTAGTGCCGTCGTCGGCATACTTGCGGTAACCACCGTCAGAAGTAGAGCCGTCACTGTAATAATAATCACCGATTTTCAAATCGGTGGCGGAGAAGCCGGGGGCAGTTGCTTTGCTTGCTACATTAATCGGGGCGCTTTTTGCATTCCAAGCATCTGTCGTTGTAGTTTCCACTTCCATAAGTCCACCTTCTTTCACGGTAACTTTAAAAATGTATTCTTTACCGCTCTCCAATTTGACCTCATTTTCTTTCGGGATATAGTAATATGTGTATCCATCTGCCATTGTCACAGATATGAACTTCTTGTTCGACATATCTTGTGGAATAACAAGAGCATGGTAGCTACAAAAATAATTACCGCTAGGGTCATAAAATCCATATGGATTGATTGTGCCCATTGTAGCGTTGTTTACGTCCCATGTACCAACAGTACTTAGTGCTACAGGGGGTGTGTATTTGCCACTAAGTGCGATGTTATTCTCACTTCCGATTGCGATGCTAGTCGGACCGATACTTTCTCCTGCTTCGGTATATAGAATATGTATTATTACATGTGCTGTCTGATGATAGAAAGACAGATTTTTGCTGCCATTAAAGGAGATGGACTGTGGGGGCGCATAGAGAAAATCACTTTTGTTATAACCGGTGCCAAACTTATCTGTGGCAGTCATGCTTTGGTCGGACTTCACTGCCCATGTGGATTGTAGTTCAGCATTGTAGCCTGTACCGTAATACCATGCACAAACTTCTTTTGTTTCATTTTTCTGCTGCCAATAAAATGGTTCAGTAGAGGTAAATACTGCTGATTTTCCGCTGTTGCTCGAAGTATATTTCTTTATCGTTCCGTCTATTTTTACGGCTATATTTTCACGTTTCCACCACATCCCCTCGCTAGATTGCCCTCGAGTGATTGTCAAGCCTTCTATTGGAGTAGTGAAGGTCATGGGATATTTGCCTTCTGCCAACGAAGTGTCATCCGTTTGTTCCGGAGAACATGAAGCCAGACAAAGTACTGCTGATAATGCAAAAGCATTACAGATTTGTTTTCTTGTTTTCATATCTGCTCGTTTTTATTTATTTTCTTTCATTTTGTTGATGTGTGCCACCTCCCGCCGCGAAGCGGGAAGCAACTGTTTTTTCAATTTTTTCAGTGCCCGGACTTGACGCATGGCGTCCGGAATGGCTGTTATACACTGGTTAGGGTGTCTTCATTTACAGAGAGGCATCTACATTTCCGTCATTCGGCAGTTCAGCAGGTATCCAGGGTTTAATAGTTGCATTGGTTACTTCAAGTCCTGTTTTATTGACAGTGACAGTATACACGTATTCTTTTCCAGCTTCAGTTACCATCTCTGTTTCGCTTTTGTCAGTAAACAGTGTTGTGGTATAAGTAATATCCTTAGTGACATAATGCAATGCAAATTCTAAGCCACCTGGCACTTGCTCTTCCGGACAAAGGATATAGGTAAATTGACCATATTTCGTTCCGTCAATAGTTACATCTTCTCCACTTATACGTGGAATACCATTAGTGGGTTGATATAAAAATGCAAGACTATTTACTGCATTTCTCGGAGTGATAGTGCCTTCTTTAGGATCAAATGTAACTTTAGAATGTAGATTCGGTGATTTAGAGGAGAATATGAGGTCATACCATGATGTAAAAGCCCATGCATCTTGGAAACCTACACCCGCTTTCAAACGAATGACCAATTTACTCATTTTATGGTCAAACTTAAAATTCACGGCAGGACTATTTTTAGTCCCGGTTGCTTTGGCATACATAAAATCAATCCGTTTGTTACTCATTTTTTTCTGCTCTGTTTCCTGGCTGATTATGTCACCTGATATGGTCTTGTAATCAGTCAGATACTGATAAGCTATGCAAGGATAATATGCTGAGAATTCGCCATCGGCAGCTCCGTAATAAATGGCATCATATATGGGGTCAACAGGTTCAAAATTAGAAGTTCCATCCACTAATTTATAGTTTTTGGCTGTATATTCCAGTTCTCCACTAGTGGCATTGACACTAATCATGTCCCCTTTTTGCCATTGGCTATCATTGGTCACGCGTGTCTTTGCCTTATTGATACTGGCCGAAACCTCCAGTGGTACCAATCCGCTCTCTACGGAATTATCCGTTTCATTGTCATTGCTACAAGCAGCCAACGTCACTAACGCTGCTGCCAAAAAATAAGATCTTGAATTCATCATTCTTGTATATTAATAATAATTTATAATCAGTTAGCTTCCACATCTCCTTGTCCTTCTTCCAATCCGGGTGTCCAGTCATTTATAGAACCGGATGCTCCCATTTCTATAGGTAGTTCAAGGTTTGCATCCAGTGTTAATGGTTCTATTGATTGGGAGAAGTTCTTTAATAAATCAGTTAAGTTGCTATTAATCAAATGCGAAGTGCCGTCGTTCATAGTCACTGTTATAGCTAGATTCTGCGATTCAGTGGGAATAATACCTAACAGATTAACGGTAGTAGTGAGCCGGGGAAGATGGTCGGCGGCATCGGTTGACAATTCGAAAGACGGAGTTATTGAAACGTTTTCGGCAGATGACAGTGTACCCGTACGCAAGTCCACAGAAGTGGCAATGCCATTCAGCGTGGTTACGACCCGTTTGAAACGGTTTTCGTCTCCCTCTTTCAGCTTTAGTACCAATGTCAATTGGCGTACCCGTTGCTGCATCTTCACTGTAGTTCGCAGGGTATCGTCTTTTTGTACATCCAGGGTTTGAGCGGCAGAGAAAAGGTATCCAGGGAGCGCTTCAATGGTGTTGCCATCGGTAGTTGTGTTTACTGTGGCGATATTTCCATTGATAGTCATTCCTGAAGGGACATTGTATGCCAATAGTTCATACTGTCCGGGGGTGAACAAGGTATGATAAACATTGGTGGCATCTGTAACCTTTTGGTCGGCAGTGGCACCAATGCGTAGTAAATAGTCGGTAGGCAATACGGATTCCGAAGAACGCATATTCCAGTCAGTCGTAATCTTAATCGCTCCTGTGGTGGGGTGCGGTGTGTTGTAAATATCATCCTTGACGCAGGATGCTGTCAAGAAAGACGCTCCTAGAAAAAGAGCCGTGTATGAGATTATTTTATAAGTTTCCATATCAGTGTGATTCCTAGTTGGTTAATACCCCAGTAGTCTTTTGTTTTCGTATCTTTGCGTACGCGCACATTGTTGATGAGTGTGTACTTGTCATAGTCGGCAGATGTGTAACCGGCTGCGGCATGAAAATCGAGAGAAAGCGAACGGTTCAGGTCGAATATGTAGCCGCCGGTTAGTCCTCCGCCTTGGTAGTTGCCCTGATGTCCGGTATTACCTAGTTTGTAATGAAAATCGCCGGTATGGTACATGGCTCCGAGGAAGCCTTTGCACTGTTTGCCGAGATAGTAGCGTATTTCGGGGGAAACTTTCCATAATGCATAGCGGCGGTTTTTGTTATCCCAGCTCCATGAAGTCCAACTGCCATTGATAAGGACACCGAAATGCTCGTTGATATGCCACTCGATGCCTAAATCAGGAGTCAGGGTAGCCCAGCGAAGCAGGTTGGCGCGCAGAGAGAGATGATAAGGGTTGGACGTTTTCAACAAAACTGCGGGAGTTTCCGAGGAAACAACAGTTTGAGATGTCGGCTCTGCGGGCGCCTCCTGTTTCGGGGTTACTTCTGCGACGGGAGATTTTTCCTTTGCAGGTTCTTGTGTTACTATTGGTTTTTCTGTAATTTTCGCTTTTGGAAGTTGTAAACGGACGATGACGACATGGCGTAAATCTCCGTAAGGTTCAGCATAGTTGTGGGTGATGAAACAGGATTCATTCACTCCTTTACTAAGGATAAGTTCGGATTTTACACGGTTGCTGCGAATCTTCGCAAGTTTCAGATTCTCGGTTACCGTAGGTTGGGAAGCGCAATAACCGTCAACAAGTAAAGGAGCTTCACCGCTCAAGATAGCTGCCTTGTAGGTTTCTACCAACGACAAAAGATTGTCAAGTTGTGTACCATTGCCTTTCCATGGGGTATAGAACATATCCTTATGGGAGACAAAACGAAAGACATAAACGGTGTCCGAAGTCTGGGACTGCGCCAGACAAAGGCTGGGCGACAGAAGCAGCAGGAGTAAAAGTGAAAGAGGAAGATAGAGTTTGCGTGTCAGCATCTTATTTGGATTTTGGTATTAATTTAATCCTCTTAATTTGTATTTTCTCATCTCCGTTACTTTGCAGGTAACGGAAAAACCTTTGTTTTGTCCGGTATGGATGAATCGATATGGAGAAGACGTTAAATGAGAGCTCAAGTTCTCTGCCCCTGCTTTTAAGATAGTGGTAGAGGAATAAATCTTTTGCAAATTTTAGATGTTGATGAAGCACTAATGCGAAAGAATACTATGTTTTATTCGTGTCGTTTCTCTTATAGATTAATATTTTAGAAAAAAGGTATGATTATATTTGCATATATTAATCGTTAACTGTATTTTTGTTGCGTATTCTATTTTCCGTTACCTGCAAAGTAACGTGCTTGTAATTAGTTGTTTATTAGTATTTTAGAACCATTTTTCTTTGATTTTTCCTTCCTTCCGTCTTCCTGCTTACGTAAGAAATTATCTTTCTGTTAACCCGGTCAAGTTCTTCAAGTTCGAAAGGTTTGAGGTAGGTTTCCGTGACTTTCACTGAAGAATGCCCCAAGGCGTTGGAAATCATGCCGACAGGGCATTTGTCGTGGAAGGCAAGCGTTGCCCATGTGTGGCGGGCAGTATAAGATGAGAATTTGCATCTCATTCCTAAAACTTGGGACAGTTGGCTCAGGCGGTAGTTGAACGAACGAAGTACTTGTTGGTAGCGCTGGTATTCCTTGCGGCTTCCCGGTTCAAGAGGTTCATTACCACCTAGAATAGAAAGCAGGTAGGGAGATTTAGGATTGCGGTCGGCGCAGTCACGGAGCAGAGTTTCCGCTTCCTTTGGGACGCTTACCACGAGGAGACGTCTTGTCTTTTGACGGGTATAGCTGATGACACCGTTCCGGTAGTCACATTTGCGTAGGCGGGCAAGGTCGGCAAAGGGCATGCCGCGAAGAAGGAAAAGCAGGGAGAACCAGTTGTTAGCTTCACGGAGTTTATTGCTTAGGGAAGAAAAAAGGGTGGCTTCCCCGAGGATGAAAGTGGATGTTAAGGACAGCAGCCGTGCCATATCATCGGAAGGAAGCGCACGTTTCACGTCAGAGCAGACACCAGTGTACAGATGGTCGAAAAGACCGGGGAGATATGGCACTTTCTTTGCTAAGAGTGCACGGTGATACATCGCACGGAGCATACGTATGTATGTGGAAACGGTATTCATGCTGAGCTGGCGACCTTTCAGGTATTGCTCGAAGCCGCGAAGGACGGGGGAAGTGAATACCGAACGCAGCTTCATTGGGATACAAGGTTTCTGGTACGAATACCAGTAGAGCGTAAAGGACCGCAGCGTACTGCGGTAGACATGAGCCGTGCCGAAACGGCATTCCGATTCCAGATTCTCGACGACGGAAAGCATCAAGCCTTCCAACTTGTTCTGTTCTTTCAATTTTTTTTTTGCCATTGATAATCTTTTTTTTAGAGTTATATGATTAGATATGAAATGTTTAAGGGATATAAAAACGGCTGGGAAAGGATTGTTTACCCACGGCCGCGCATTTTCAGCTTTTTACCCCAATGGACAAATTTAGTTAATATTCATTTTCGCTTTTTAGATATATTATCGAACAATGGCCGCATGTCCTGCGCGCGCAATTAATAATTAGATACGAAGATTAAGACATTTCATTACAAATACAACAATTTACCGCACGCCTTATTTTTGAAAAATCAGAATATTGCGGCTAGTTTTGCGCCCGGATTTAAAGGAAGGCTTCATTCCTCACCGAGAAACGACCGTTTCCTCGGTGAGGAACGGCGTCTTCCTTTTAAAGGAACGGTGCTTTGGTTTTAAACCAAAATAGGCAGTAGTAACCAATTGTATATCAACGTCTTACAGATTCAGAATTCCGTCCCCGAAAGCCATAGGAGTTTTCTCTGCAAATCAAACGGAATTCACAGCCACAAGTGCTGTCTGTACATAAGTTTTTATTACAAACCACATTTTAATTCCCATGGTTACAATTACGTTTGCCGTCAAGCCGTATCTGGCAAGGTACATGTACGTCCGTTACGGACAGTGTTTAGAACTCTCAAAAAGTGGCTCGTCGCCGCAAAGTTCTGTTCCTATTCATCTTTCACATATCAGCCCGATATATCATCTGCTGTATCAGTCGACAGTGCCGCATCCTAAAGGCGCGCCGTGGAAAGAGACGGGGAATATTTGTTTCGTATTGCCAAGTCCGAGAGCCGGGAAGTCGCCCGAAACGTATAATTATATCGGGCGGGATAGTCTGTTGGTTATAGAAAAGGAGATAGAGACGGAGATGAAGGCGGAACTGTACCGCTACCTGCAGGACAACAGGTTCAATAAAGGAGTGATGTATAAAAAGTCCATGCACCGGTTTGTAGAGTATTACGGAATGGAAGAATTGGTGCAAGAGGAAAGTCTCATGCGGGCGTTTCAGAGATGGAATAAGTTGGTGAAGGAAGAATATAGAATAATGTAATTGATAAAGCCACTATCACGTATCTTGAATTTACGTGATAGTGGCTTTTAGATTAAAAAAAGTATCCTTTTAGGATTAGAACTTCTTTAATTCTTCTTGTAATACAACCGGCTCATTGGTAGTAATGAAGTCTACTTTATTCTCAATCAGCCACTTCATGTCTTCTGCCTCGTCCACTGTCCATACATTGACTTTCAAGCCAAGGTCATGAGCTTCTTTAATCCATTCGGGGTGTTTTTTAATCACTCCCATATGATAGTCAAGACCCGCAGCACCAAGCTCTTTTAATTCTTTCGGAGATAAATCACCGTTCAGATAAAATACTGGGGTTCCGGCAGGTGCCAGGCGGATAAATTCTTTCATGGCATGCAGGGAGAAAGTAATATATTCCATGCGGCTCTCCAATCCCATACTCTTTACCATAGCCAAAATTTCCTGCACAGCTTTAGTTTCACGTTTCTTGGTACTGTGTGCTTTAAGCTCGAGTATTAATTGGGTATTGCACTTTTTCCCAGCTTCCAAATACTGCTTTAGACTAGGCAGGTTTTCTCCGTTAGAGAGTTTCAGCCCAGTCAGTGCATCCCCTTTGGAATATTCCATCGGCCGCATTTTATAAACGGGGTCATGGTTGACAATCAGTTTATTATCTTTGGCAATCCATACATCAAATTCTGAACCGTAGCATCCGATGGAATCTGCTTTTTGAAGTGCGGTAATACTGTTTTGTGATGAACCCGGGGTTTTCCAAAAACCACGGTGGGCAATTACTTTTGTCTGTGCCTGCATACAGCAAGCAGTTACTAAAAGGGCGGAAGCCATCATCATTTTCTTTAAATTCATTTGTTTGGTCTTTAAAAGGTTTAATAGATTTAATTGGGTTTGGCTTCAAAAGTATAAAAAAGAAAACGCAAATCAGACAATAATATGCTAATCTGCGTTAATCCTTGGGATTTTAGAATAGAAATGCTACAAAAGAGTAACAGAAATAATCCATCCTATTACTTTTCGACAAGTTAAGTATAGGCTTCTTCATGTATCCCTTTTACCGCGCGTCCGCTTGGCTCATTCAGATTTCTGAAGGCAATATCCCATGCCAGCGCTTCTGCCGTAGAGCAGGCTACGCTGGGAACACTCGGTACGCTACGAGCCGCACTTTCACTGGGGAAATGTTCTTCAAAGATGCTGCGATAATAATATTCTTCCTTGTTTTGCGGAGTATTGATGGGGAAACGTTCGGTTGCATGTGCCATTTGTTCGTCACTTACGGCAGCGGTTGTTATTTCTTTCAATGTATCAATCCAGGAATATCCCACACCGTCACTGAACTGTTCTTTCTGTCTCCATGCTACGCTTTCCGGCAGCATATCGGCGAAAGCCTCACGTACGATTCTTTTTTCAATATCCTTTCCGGGGCACATTTTAGCCTTCGGGTTCAACGTCATTGCCACATCAAGAAACTCCTTATCAAGGAAAGGAACACGTCCTTCTACTCCCCAGGCAGATAAACTCTTGTTAGCGCGGAGACAGTCATACATATGCAATTTTGAAAGTTTGCGTACCGTTTCTTCGTGGAACGCCTGCGGAGTAGGGGCTTTGTGAAAGTAGAGATAACCACCAAAAACTTCATCGGCACCTTCACCGCTCAACACCATTTTGATACCCATGGACTTGATGACACGTGCCAGCAGATACATAGGAGTAGAAGCCCGCACGGTAGTTACGTCATACGTTTCGATGAAATAGATAACGTCACGAATCGCATCCAGCCCTTCCTGCACGGTGTAGTTTATTTCGTGATGCACTGTTCCGATATATTCAGCGACTTCACGCGCTTTTATCAAATCGGGCGCGCCTTTCAGACCGATGGCAAAAGAGTGAAGTTGCGGCCACCAGGCATCGCTTGCTCCGTCTGTTTCTATACGTTTGGCTGCATATTTCTTGGCGATAGCGGAAATGACAGAACTGTCCAGACCGCCGGAAAGAAGTACTCCATAAGGTACGTCACTCATCAACTGGCGATGAACGGCATCTTCTAATGCTGTTTTTACATCGGCGGTTCGGGCATCGTTGTCTTTTACAGTTTCATATTCTGTCCAGTCGCGCGAATACCAGCGTTTCATCTTTCCCTCTTTACTATAATAGTAATGTCCGGGAAGGAATACCTCATATTCGTCACAAAATCCTTCAAGCGCTTTCAGTTCGCTGCCGAAGTAGATTTTCCCCTCTTTATCTTTACCTATATATAAAGGTATAACGCCGATAGGGTCGCGGGCAATCAGGAACTCATCTTTCTCTTCGTCATAAAGGACAAAGGCAAAGATACCACTGATGTCTTCCAGGAAATGAATACCTTTATCTTTATAAAGGGCAAGAATAACCTCACAATCACTTCCTGTCTGGAAATCATATTTTCCGGCATATTTTGCACGAATATCACGGTGGTTGTAGATTTCACCGTTTACGGCGAGCACCTGTTTACGGTCGGGTGAGTATAAGGGTTGCCCGCCACTTTGCGGGTCGACAATAGAAAGACGTTCATGTGCCAGGATGACACTTCCGCCTACATAGATTCCGCTCCAGTCCGGTCCGCGATGACGGATTTTCTGAGCCATTTTCAGTGCTTTGTCTCTTAGCTCTTTGGTCTGAGCTTTTATATTGAGTATACCTGCTATTCCACACATAACTTTAATTTTTGGTTGTTAAATAAGCATCTATTTCCGCAGCCGCTTTCCGTCCGCCTGCCATGGCACGTACTACCAGACTGGCTCCGGTAGCTGCATCTCCGGCAAGAAATACATTATCAGCAAATTGCGGTTGTTCCGGTTTCAAGAATCCCATAGCCAGCAATACCATATCCACTTCGATTACCTCTTTTTTTCCGGTAGGTTTCATTGCCGGACGTCCACCGTCTGTTGCCGGAATCCATTCTACCTCTTCCACCTCTACACCTGTCACCTTTCCGTTCTTTCCGAGGAACTGATTGGAAGTCAGGCACCAGCGTCGTGTGCACCCTTCTTCATGGCTGGAAGTTGTTTTGAAGACTATCGGCCATTGCGGCCACGGAGTAGCCGGATTATGTCCCACAGGCGGTTTAGGCATGATTTCAATTTGAGTTACACTGATAGCTCCCTGGCGTACACTGGTTCCGATACAATCCGAACCGGTATCTCCACCACCGATGACAAGCACCTTTTTTCCTTTGGCATTCACTAATTTATCTTTTGGGAAAGTCTGTCCTTCCAAAATCCTGTTTTGTTGCGCCAGCATTTCGAGGGCAAAATGAATACCTTTCAATTCCCTTCCCGGAATAGTTAAATCTCGTGCTGTTGGTGTACCTGTGCAAATGCAGTAAGCATCGAACCCTTCCGGCAGATGATTGACATCAATTTCTACCCCCATTTCGAACTTGATTCCTTCCGCTGCTAATATATTCATGCGTCGGTCAATCACATTCTTATCCAGTTTGAAGTTGGGGATACCGAAGCGGAGCAGTCCGCCGGGTGCTTCGTCTTTGTCAAATAATGTGACACTGTATCCTTTCAGGTTCAACTGGTTCGCTACAACCAGTCCGGCAGGGCCTGCACCAATTACCGCAACTTTTTTTCCGTTTCTTTTCGGCTTTTGTACCTGTATATATCCCTCGCGAAAGGCTGCTTCAACAATAGCCGCCTCATTTTCACGAATTGTCACAGGTTGGTCGCATGACAGTTTTAATACACAAGACTTTTCGCAGAGGGCAGGGCAGATACGTCCTGTAAATTCAGGAAAATCACAAGTGGATGACAAAACTTCGTATGCCTCTCTCCATTTTCCCTTGAATAAGGCATCCTGCCATTCCGGTTGTTTATTCCCTATCGGGCAAGCCCAGTGGCAGAAAGGTACGCCGCAGTCCATGCAGCGGGATGCCTGCAACTTACGGCTGTTTGTATTCAACGTCTGTTCTACCTGACTATAATCAGTGATTCGTTCGCTCACAGGGCGGTATCCCGCTTCCTGTCGAGGTATATTTAAAAAAGCTTTAGAGTCTCCCATTTTCTTTTAAGTTTAATTTTAGTTCCGCATGGAAACCTGGATCCGGCACCTTGCCGGTTGCCGGTTAATAGTCTCTTTGCATGTCTGCAATTTTCTGTTGTAACTTTTTCATCTGTTCTTCCTGCAATACTTTTTTGTATTCGATAGGTACTACCTGGATGAATTGGTCTACATAATGATTCCAGTCGTCAAGCATTGTTCGTGCCAGTTTGGAGCCCGTGTACAGGTAGTGCTGGCGAATCAGTTCGTGTAACTCCTTCCGGTAGCTTGCTTCTTCGATAAGGGACAATTCCACCATCTCCATATTACAGAAATAATCGAAGTTGCCGTCTTTGTTCCATACATAGGCTACACCGCCACTCATGCCGGCTGCAAAGTTGCGTCCGGTTTGTCCGAGGACTACAACGCGTCCGCCGGTCATATATTCGCAACAGTGGTCGCCTACACCTTCCACTACGGCGACGGCACCCGAATTACGTACGGCAAAACGTTCTCCTACACGGCCGTTGATATACACTTCACCACTTGTGGCGCCATAAAGCAAAGTATTGCCGGCAATTGTATTTTTATCAGCTTCGAAATTGCTGCGGATAGGGGGAAGTACGGCGATACGTCCGCCGCTCAGACCCTTGCCCAAATAGTCGTTCGCTTCCCCTTCCAGTTTAAAGTTGACACCCGGCACAAGGAATGCACCGAAAGACTGCCCTGCCGAACCTTTGAATTTCACATTCAACGTATGTTCCGGCAATCCCTTAGCTCCATGCTTCTTCGCGATTACTCCCGAAAGCATAGCACCTATTGCACGGTCTGTATTCGCAATCGTATATTCTAAAGAGATTTCTTTCTCATGTTCGATGGCATCTTGGGCGGCATCAATGATAGCCACATCCTTTACAGTAGAGATTCCATGCTCCTGGTCGGTGACATGACGGATAGCGGCAGCATTATCAATACGTGCCAGCATCCTGGTGAAATCAATCAACGCATGCTTCGGATTCGGGTCGTCCGCTACGGATTTACGTTCAATCAAGTCTGTACGTCCGATAATATCATCCAGCCGGGTAAATCCCATTTCAGCCAGATGTTCACGGACTTCCTGCGCCAGGAACGTGAAGAAATTGACTAAATATTCACTGCGTCCGTGGAAACGTTTACGTAATTCCTCATTCTGTGTGGCAACTCCTACAGGACAAGTATTCTGATGACATTTACGCATCATCACACAACCTAATACAATCAGTGCAGAGGTGGCAAAGCCATATTCTTCGGCTCCCATCAATGCCATTAAGATAATATCCCGTCCGGTTTTCAATTGCCCGTCAGCTTGCAGAACCACCTGGCCACGGAGTCCGTTCAGTACCAATGTCTGCTGTGTCTCGCTCAATCCCAGTTCGGGAGAGATACCCGCATAACGGATAGAAGAAGCGGGAGAAGCTCCCGTACCACCTTCGGCACCGGAAATAACGATTAAGTCCGCTTTTGCCTTTGCCACACCTGCGGCAATCGTGCCTACACCACTTTCCGCGACCAGTTTCACACTGATTTTGGCCTGTGGATTTACGTTCTTCAAATCGAAAATCAATTGAGCCAAATCCTCAATCGAATAAATATCGTGATGAGGCGGGGGAGAAATCAGAGAAATTCCCGGAATAGAGTGGCGTGTCTTGGCAATCACGTCGTTTACTTTGAATCCCGGAAGTTGTCCGCCTTCACCCGGCTTTGCCCCTTGGGCTATCTTAATCTGAATCTCGTCAGCATTAACCAAATATTCCGCCGTTACACCGAAACGTCCCGAAGCAACCTGCTTGATTGCACTTCGCAAAGAACTGCCGTCCGGTAGCGGTTGAAAACGGGAAGCGTCTTCACCGCCCTCACCAGTATTACTGCGTCCGTGAATCTTATTCATGGCGATAGCCATTGCCTCGTGAGCTTCTTTGCTGATAGAGCCGAAAGACATGGCACCCGTAACAAAACGGTGCAAAATATTCTCTACCGGCTCCACCTGGTCGATAGAAATCGGATTGCGGCGGAATCCCAGGAAATCACGCAGGAAGATAGGTTTCTCCTTGTCATCCACCAAGTGAGTATATTCCTTGAATTTCTTATAACTGCCCAACCGGGTAGCCAATTGCAGCGTACTGATGGTTTCGGGATTCCATGCATGCTTTTCTCCGTCTTTGCGGAATGAATATAAACCGGTAAGAAGTTGAGAATGGAGAGTTGAGAGTGGAGAGTGAGACTCCGCATGGCAACTCTCCACTCTCAACTCTCCATTCTCAACTTCTCCCACTCCTTCCTCATGAAAAGCAATGGCGTCTCTGGCAATCTCTTCCAGACGGATACCCCCGATTGGTGAACCGAGTCCCCCGAAATAAGCCTTGCTTAACTCTTCGCTCAAACCGACAGCTTCGAAAATCTTTGCACCGCGGTATGAACGGATGGTGGAGATACCCATCTTGCTCATAATCTTGAACAGACCTTTGCAGATGGACTTGATATAATTCTTCTCAGCCGTAGCATAGTCCAATTGAATATCTCTATCTTTCACCAATTGGTCAAGTACCGCAAATGCCATATACGGATTCAATGCGCTTGCTCCGAAGCCGAGTAATAAGGCTGCGTGCATCACTTCGCGTATTTCACCGCTTTCTACTACCAGTGCCGTCTGCACACGTTTTCCAACGGAAATCAGATGATGATGAACAGCGCTTACCGCCAGAAGGGACGGGATTACTGCATGGTCGGCATCCACATCACGGTCACTCAGAATGATATAGTTCACGCCTTCCGTCACGGATTCTTCCGCCATTTTGCAAAGTCCGCCCAGTGCTTCCTGAAGCCCGGCTTTTCCTTTCGCTACTTCAAAAAGCATCGGAAGCTTTACAGTCTTAAAACCTTTATAGCGGATATTACATAAAATATCCAATTGAGTATTGCTTAGAATCGGATGGTTCAGACGCACCATCTTACAATGGCTTTCGCTCGGTGTCAGAATATTCATGCCGACAGCACCGATATATTCCGTCAATGACATCACCAGTTCCTCGCGTAGCGGGTCAATCGGCGGATTCGTCACTTGGGCGAATTGCTGGCGGAAATAATTGTAGAGCAATTGCGGCTTGTCCGAAAGTACAGCCAACGGGGTATCGTTGCCCATTGAATGGATAGGCTCTGCGCCGGTGCTTGCCATAGGCATAATCAGTCTTTCGATGTCCTCTTTTGAATAACCGAAAGTACGGAGCATCCGGTCATAGTTTTCTACATGATGAGACACTTTGCGCCCGCTTTTCAATTCGTCCAGTTCGATACGGTTGGTAGCCAGCCATGTGCGGTAAGGTTTTGCTTCCGCCAATTGCTTTTTCAGTTCACCGTCGTAATATATTTCGCCCTTTTCTGTGTCAATCAATAGAATCTTACCCGGTTGCAGCCGTCCTTTTTCTTTAATATCTCCCGGTTCGAAATCCATTACGCCGACTTCCGAAGCTACTACCATCATATCATTTTTCGTAATCAGATAGCGGGCGGGACGCAGGCCGTTACGGTCGAGCATACCGCCGGCAAAACGTCCGTCGCTGAACAGCAGGGCGGCAGGTCCGTCCCAGGGCTCCATTAATATAGAGTGATATTCATAGAAAGATTTCAAATCTTCACTGATGGGATTCTTCTCGTTGAAAGACTCCGGTACAAGCATTGCCATGGCGTGAGGCAGGCTCAATCCCGACATTACTAAAAATTCCAGTACATTATCCAATGAAGCACTGTCACTCATACCCGGCTGTATAATCGGACGAATCTCTTTGATATCTCCGAGAGTGGGAGAGGAAAGTACACTTTCGCGGGCTTCCATCCAGCCGCGGTTACCGCGAATCGTATTGATTTCACCATTGTGTGCCAGGAGACGGAAAGGTTGTGCCAAACCCCATGTCGGGAACGTGTTGGTACTGAAACGGGAGTGTACCAAAGCCAGTCCGCTGGTAAAGTAACTATTCGTCAGGTCGGGATAATAGTTGCGTAGTTGCAATGACGAAAGCATACCTTTATATATAATGCTTTTTGTGGAGAGCGAAACGACATAAAAATCCTCTTTCGCCGGAATGGCTGACATTCTGACTTTATTTTCGATTCTCTTACGAATCAGATACAGTTTGCGGTCGGCAGTCTCCGTTTCCGTAAATCCGGTGATAAATACCTGTTTGATATCCGGTTCATTGGCCAAAGCCGCTTCTCCCAGGATTTCCGGGCAGGTAGGTACATTCCGCAGATGCATCAGCGTAAGCCCTTCCTTTTCGATTTCTTCGATGATGATACTCAAAATAGCTGCCTGGTCTTTTTCATTTTTGGGCAGAAAAAGCAGACCGGTGCCATAACGTCCCTTTTCCGGAACGGGGATGCCTTGTAATAAAATAAACTCGTGCGGGATTTGTAACATAATGCCTGCACCGTCTCCGGTCTTGTTGTCCGCACCCTCGGCGCCGCGGTGGCGCATGTTCTCCAATACCTTTAAAGCCGACTCAACAATGTCGTGTGACTTTTCTCCGTGAATGTTTACCAGCATACCAACACCGCAGGCATCGTGTTCGTATGCCGCGTCGTACAAGCCCGCCTGTTTGGGCTGTCGTTGGTAAGGGAATCCTTCTGTTTCGTTGTTAAAAAGTTCTTGTTTCTTCATTCTTACTAGCTTTATTGTATGATAATACCTGTTTGATGTATCAAAATGTTCGGCAAAAATAAGTATTTAATTTCATAATGATAGTAAAATACCGTCTTTCTATGACACGAAATACAAAGCCTGTTCTTTATTCTTTTAATTTGTAACCAAAATCCTTTGAATTGCTTTTAATTTGTTATCCTGATATCTGTTATTTGAAACTGATTGTAATCTGTTTCTTTTTGAGCTAAAAAGATTATATTATTTAACTTTTTGATGTGTTTACAACTTTTTTGTGCATTTCTGTCAAATAAATATCGAAATTGTTATCTTTATGTTATTTGGAATGCGTATATTTGCAGCCGAAATAAAAATATCATAATATGTGTGGAATAGTAGGCTATATTGGTAAAAGAAAAGCCTACCCCATCCTTATAAAAGGGCTGAAGCGATTAGAGTATCGTGGATATGACAGCGCAGGGGTAGCATTAATCAGTGACAACCAACAGTTGAATGTGTACAAGACGAAAGGAAAAGTCTCCGAACTCGAAAATTTCGTCACACAGAAAGATATTTCCGGTACAATCGGAATCGCCCATACTCGTTGGGCTACTCACGGGGAACCTTGTTCCGCTAACGCCCATCCTCATTACTCTTCTTCCGAAAAACTCGCTCTCATTCACAACGGTATCATTGAAAACTACGCCGTGCTCAAAGAAAAACTCCAAGCCAAAGGCTACATCTTTAAAAGCAGTACAGATACCGAAGTTCTCGTTCAATTAATAGAATACATGAAAGTTACCAATCAGGTTAGTTTGCTGGCTGCCGTTCAGTTGGCGCTGGGAGAGGTGATTGGTGCTTATGCGATTGCCATTCTTGATAAAGAGCATCCGGATGAGATTATTGCGGCACGCAAAAGCAGCCCGCTGGTAGTGGGTATTGGCGAAGATGAATTCTTTCTGGCTTCGGACGCCACTCCGATTGTAGAATATACAGATAAGGTGGTCTACTTGGAAGACGGAGAGATTGCCGTAATAAACAGGGGTGAAGAGTTGAAAGTAGTCGATTTGAATAATGTCGAAATGACTCCCGAAGTGAAGAAAGTGGAATTGAAGCTCGGACAATTAGAAAAGGGCGGTTATCCGCACTTTATGCTGAAAGAGATTTTCGAACAGCCGGACTGCATTCATGACTGTATGCGCGGACGTATAAATGTAGATGCGGACAACGTAGTGCTTTCGGCAGTGATTGATAATAAGGATAGGCTGCTGAATGCCAAACGGTTTATTATCGTGGCTTGCGGAACTTCCTGGCATGCCGGACTTATCGGCAAACAACTGATTGAAAGTTTCTGCCGCATACCGGTAGAAGTGGAATATGCTTCTGAATTCCGTTACCGCGACCCTGTGATTAACGAGCAGGATGTAGTGATTGCCATCTCTCAGAGTGGTGAGACTGCCGATACATTGGCTGCTGTAGAATTGGCAAAGAGCCGCGGGGCATTTATATACGGAATTTGTAATGCCATCGGTTCGTCGATTCCCCGTGCCACTCACACTGGTTCGTATATCCACGTAGGCCCGGAAATCGGAGTTGCTTCTACCAAAGCATTTACGGGACAGGTCACTGTATTGGCGATGTTGGCATTGACACTTGCCAAAGAAAAGGGAACGATTGACGAACAGTATTATCTTTCGGTTGTGCGGGAGTTGAACCAAATTCCTGAAAAAATGAAAGAAGTGCTGAAGTTGAATGATAAACTGGCGGAACTATCGAAAACTTTCACCTATGCGCACAACTTTATTTATTTGGGACGCGGATATAGTTATCCCGTAGCTCTCGAAGGTGCGCTGAAATTGAAAGAAATTTCGTATATTCACGCCGAAGGTTATCCGGCTGCGGAGATGAAGCATGGGCCGATTGCCTTGATTGACGCGGAAATGCCGGTAGTGGTGATTGCCACCCAAAATGCCCTGTACGAAAAAGTGCTGAGCAACATTCAGGAAATCAAGGCGCGGAAAGGACGGGTGATTGCTTTTGTGACGAAAGGAGATACGGTTATCAGCCAGATTGCCGATTGCAGTATCGAACTTCCCGAAACAATCGAGTGTCTCAATCCGTTAATAACTACGGTACCTCTCCAGTTGCTTGCATACCACATTGCGGTTTGCAAGGGAATGGATGTAGACCAGCCCCGGAATTTGGCTAAATCTGTAACAGTGGAGTAAACCTTGTAATATATATAACAGGTAATTTGGATTTGTATAGATGGAACAATTGAAACATGAATGTGGCGTTGCCATGATACGCCTGCTTAAACCGCTGGAGTATTACGAGAAGAAGTACGGAACGTGGATGTACGGTCTGAACAAGCTTTATCTTCTGATGGAAAAGCAGCACAACCGTGGACAGGAAGGCGCGGGACTGGCTTGTGTGAAACTGGAAGCCAATCCGGGTGAAGAATATATGTTCCGCGAACGTGCTTTGGGTTCCGGTGCCATTACCGAAATCTTTGAAAATGTGCAGAACAATTTCAAGGATTTGACTCCCGAACAACTGCATGACGCGGAGTACGCCAAACGTACTTTGCCTTTTGCCGGTGAAGCATATATGGGGCATCTCCGTTATTCTACCACAGGGAAATCCGGCATCTCTTACGTACACCCGTTTTTGAGAAGGAACAACTGGCGTGCCAAGAACCTGGCTCTCTGCGGAAACTTCAATATGACGAATGTGGACGAGATATTTGCCCGCATCACTGCCATCGGTCAGCATCCCCGTAAATATGCCGATACATATATCATGTTGGAACAAATGGGACATCGTCTCGACCGTGAAGTGGAACGTGTCTTCAATCTTGCCGAAGCGGACGGGCTTACAGGCATGGGCATCACCAATTATATAGAAGAGCATATCGACCTGGCTAATGTACTACGTACTTCCAGTCGTGAGTGGGATGGGGGATACGTTATCTGTGGACTGACCGGAAGCGGTGAATCTTTCGCTATCCGCGACCCATGGGGGATTCGTCCCGCATTCTGGTACCAGGATGACGAGATAGCCGTATTAGCTTCCGAACGTCCGGTCATCCAGACCGCCCTGAATGTTCCGTTTGAAGAAATTAAAGAACTGCAACCGGGACAAGCGCTGCTTATCAGCAAGGAAGGCAAAATCCGCACTTCACAAATCATCAAACCTCGTGAGAAGCACGCCTGCTCTTTTGAACGTATCTACTTCTCCCGTGGTAGTGATGTAGATATCTATAAGGAAAGAAAACTGCTGGGCGAAAAGTTAGTTCCGAAAATCCTGAAAGCTATCAATAACGACATCGACCATACCGTTTTCTCTTTTATCCCCAATACCGCCGAAGTCGCTTTCTACGGAATGTTGCAAGGACTGGACGACTATCTGAACGAAGAGAAAGTGCGGCAGATTGCCGCATTGGGGCATAATCCGAATATGGAAGAACTGGAAGTAATCCTTTCCCGCCGTATCCGCAGCGAAAAGGTGGCTATCAAGGATATCAAGCTCCGTACTTTCATTGCCGAAGGAAACAGCCGCAATGATTTGGCAGCCCACGTATATGACATTACCTATGGAAGTCTCGTGCCCGGTGTCGATAACTTGGTGATAATTGACGACAGCATTGTGCGCGGCACGACGCTGAAACAAAGTATTATCGGTATTCTCGATCGTCTCAGCCCGAAGAAGATTGTCATCGTATCCTCTTCACCGCAAGTACGTTATCCCGATTACTACGGCATAGACATGGCGAAGATGAGCGAGTTTATCGCTTTCAGGGCAGCTGTCGAACTTTTGAAAGAACGCGATATGAAAGATGTGATTGCAGCCGCTTACCGTAAATCCAAAGACCAGGTAGGACTGCCGAAAGAGCAGATGGTGAACTACGTAAAAGACATCTATGCACCTTTCACCGACGAAGAAATTTCCGCCAAGATGGTGGAACTGCTGACACCGAAAGGAACGAAAGCGAAAGTCGAAATCGTCTACCAGCCGTTGGAAGGACTTCACGAGGCTTGCCCGAACCATACGGGCGACTGGTACTTCAGCGGCAATTACCCTACACCGGGTGGCGTGAAAATGGTGAACCGGGCATTTATCGACTACATTGAGCAAATGTATCAATTCTAACAACCATACAACGATTCAATAATAAGAATGAGAAATGTGACATTAATCCTTGACGACGGGAGCCGGTTCTCCGGCAAGTCGTTTGGCTACGAGAAGCCGGTGGCGGGCGAAGTAGTTTTCAATACTGCCATGACCGGATATCCCGAGAGCCTCACTGACCCTTCGTATGCCGGACAGTTGATGACTCTTACCTATCCCTTGATAGGCAACTACGGAGTTCCCCCTTTTACAATCGAACCGAACGGGCTCGCTACTTTTATGGAGAGTGAGAAAATCCATGCGGAAGCGATTATCGTAAGTGACTATTCTTATGAATACAGCCACTGGAACGCAGTGGAAAGTCTCGGCGACTGGTTGAAACGTGAACAAATTCCCGGCATCACAGGCATTGATACCCGTGAGCTAACGAAAGTACTCCGTGAACATGGTGTGATGATGGGAAAGATTGTCTTTGGAGAAGTTGAGAATGAAGAGTTGAGAGTTGAGAGTTATGAAGATATTAATTATGTAGATAAAGTAAGCTGCAAAGAAATAATCTCTTATCTTCCTGACGGAACCTCTCAGGTTTTCCCGGTAACTACTTCCATTGCGCAGCTTAACTCTCAACTCTCAATTTTCAACTCTCAACTTAAAAAAGTTGTTCTTGTAGATTGTGGAGTAAAGACTAACATCATCCGTTGTCTGCTGAAACGTGATATCGAAGTGATTCGCGTGCCTTGGGATTACGATTTCAACGGACTCGAATTTGACGGATTATTTATTTCCAATGGCCCGGGCGACCCGGATACTTGCGACGCTGCGGTACAAAATATCCGTAAGGCAATGAAAAATGAGAAACTCCCTATCTTCGGAATCTGCATGGGTAACCAATTACTTTCGAAAGCAGGTGGAGCCAAAATATACAAACTGAAATACGGGCACCGTAGCCACAACCAACCTGTGCGTATGGTAGGCACGGAACGTTGTTTCATCACTTCTCAGAATCACGGTTATGCCGTAGACAATAATACGTTGGGCGCAGATTGGGAACCGCTTTTCATCAATATGAACGACGGTTCCAATGAAGGAATCAAGCATAAGACGAATCCTTGGTTCTCGGCGCAATTCCACCCGGAAGCTGCCAGTGGCCCTACGGATACGGAATTTTTGTTCGACGAATTTGTAAACCTGCTTAAATAACCGACAATCATGAAAGAAAATATAAAGAAAGTATTGCTGCTGGGTTCCGGTGCCCTGAAAATCGGTGAGGCCGGTGAGTTTGACTATTCCGGTTCGCAGGCGCTCAAAGCCTTGAAAGAAGAGGGGATTGAAACGATTCTTATCAACCCGAATATTGCTACCGTACAGACTTCCGAAGGTGTGGCAGACCAAATCTACTTCCTGCCGGTGACTCCGTATTTTGTAGAAAAGGTTATTCAGAAAGAGAAGCCCGAAGGCATTATGCTTGCATTCGGCGGGCAGACGGCTTTGAATTGCGGCGTAGCTTTATATAAGGAAGGAATCCTCGAAAAATATAACGTAAAGGTGCTCGGTACTCCGGTACAAGCTATTATGGATACCGAAGACCGTGAACTTTTCGTGCAGAAACTGAACGAAATCGACGTAAAGACTATCAAGAGCGAAGCCGTAGAAAATGCGGAAGACGCCCGTCGCGCAGCAAAAGAGCTGGGTTATCCGGTGATTGTCCGTGCTGCTTACGCGTTGGGTGGTCTGGGCTCCGGCTTTTGTGATAACGAGGAACAACTGGACGTCCTCGTAGAAAAGGCTTTTTCTTTCTCTCCGCAAGTGTTGGTGGAAAAATCACTTCGTGGCTGGAAAGAAGTGGAATACGAAGTGGTGCGCGACCGCTTCGATAACTGTATCACTGTTTGTAATATGGAAAACTTTGACCCACTAGGTATCCATACCGGTGAGTCTATCGTTATCGCTCCCTCTCAGACACTTACTAACAAAGAATATCATAAACTCCGTGAACTGGCTATCCGCATCATCCGTCATATTGGTATCGTCGGCGAATGTAACGTGCAATATGCTTTCGACCCGGAATCCGAAGATTATCGGGTGATTGAGGTAAATGCCCGTCTTTCCCGTTCATCGGCGTTGGCTTCCAAAGCAACCGGCTATCCGTTGGCTTTCGTTGCCGCCAAGTTAGGATTGGGTTACGGGCTTTTCGACCTGAAAAACTCTGTAACAAAAACAACTTCCGCTTTCTTCGAGCCTGCTCTGGATTATGTAGTCTGTAAAATTCCTCGTTGGGACTTAGGAAAGTTCCATGGAGTAGATAAAGAATTAGGCTCTTCCATGAAATCAGTCGGTGAAGTAATGGCTATCGGTCGTACCTTTGAAGAAGCTATCCAAAAAGGGCTTCGTATGATAGGGCAGGGAATGCACGGATTTGTGGAAAACAAAGAACTGGTTATTCCTGATATCGACAAAGCGCTTCGTGAGCCGACCGATAAACGTATTTTTGTCATCTCGAAAGCATTCCGTGCCGGATACACTATTGACCAGGTGCACGAACTGACAAAGATTGACAAATGGTTCCTTCAGAAGCTGATGAACATCATGAAGACTTCCGAAGAACTGCATAGTTGGGGAAACAACCACAAACAGATTGCCGACTTGCCGGACGAACTGCTTCGTAAAGCAAAAGTCCAAGGCTTCTCTGATTTTCAGATTGCCCGTGCCATTGGTTACGAAGGTGATATGGAAGACGGTATTCTCTATGTCCGCAATCATCGCAAGCATGCAGGTATTCTTCCAGTTGTGAAACAAATTGATACCTTGGCTGCCGAATATCCCGCACAGACCAACTATCTGTATCTTACTTATAGCGGCGTAGCAAACGACGTTCATTATCTGGGTGACCATAAATCTATCGTTGTACTGGGTTCCGGTGCTTATCGTATCGGTTCTTCGGTAGAGTTCGACTGGTGTGGCGTACAGGCATTGAACACAATCCGCAAGGAAGGATGGCGCAGCGTCATGATTAACTATAACCCCGAAACCGTATCTACGGACTACGATATGTGCGACCGTCTCTACTTCGACGAACTGACTTTCGAGCGTGTAATGGATATTCTGGAACTCGAAAATCCGCATGGTGTCATCGTATCTACCGGTGGGCAAATCCCGAATAACCTGGCATTGCGTCTGGATGCGCAGAATGTCAATATCCTCGGTACAAGTGCCAAGAGCATTGACAACGCCGAAGACCGCGAGAAATTCTCTGCCATGCTCGACCGTATCGGTGTAGACCAGCCGCGTTGGCGGGAACTGACTTCTATGGACGACATCAACGAGTTTGTTGACGAAGTAGGGTTCCCGGTACTTGTCCGTCCGTCTTATGTACTTTCAGGTGCCGCGATGAATGTCTGCTCCAATCAGGAAGAACTTGAACGTTTCCTGAAACTGGCAGCTAACGTATCGAAGAAGCATCCGGTAGTAGTAAGCCAGTTTATCGAGCATGCCAAGGAAGTGGAAATGGATGCCGTAGCCCAGAATGGAGAAATCGTAGCATACGCTATCAGCGAACATATTGAGTTTGCGGGTGTGCACTCCGGTGACGCTACTATTCAATTCCCGCCACAAAAGCTATATGTAGAGACTGTCCGCCGTATCAAACGTATCAGCCGTGAGATTGCCAAGGCTCTGAACATCTCCGGCCCGTTCAATATCCAATATCTGGCAAAAGACAATGATATCAAAGTTATCGAATGTAACCTGCGTGCCAGCCGTTCTTTCCCGTTTGTCAGCAAAGTATTGAAGATAAACTTTATCGAACTGGCAACGAAAGTCATGCTTGGTCTGCCTGTCGAAAAACCGGAAAAAAGCCTTTTTGAGCTGGACTATGTCGGAATCAAGGCTTCCCAGTTCTCCTTCAACCGTTTGCAGAAAGCCGACCCTGTGTTGGGGGTAGATATGGCTTCTACCGGTGAAGTTGGTTGTATCGGCATGGATACTTCCTGTGCCGTACTGAAAGCAATGCTTGCCGTAGGCTATCGTATCCCGAAAAAGAATATCCTGCTTTCCACAGGAACAATGAAACAGAAAGCCGATATGATGGATGCAGCCCGTATGTTGGTGAATAAGGGCTATAAACTCTTTGCGACCGGTGGCACGCACAAAGCGCTTGCTGAAAACGGTATTGAAAGTACCCATGTCTATTGGCCTAGCGAAGAGGGGCATCCGCAAGCATTGGAAATGCTCCATAATAAGGAAATTGATATGGTAGTCAACATTCCTAAGAACCTGACAGCCGGAGAGTTGGACAACGGATACAAAATTCGTCGTGCAGCCATTGACCTGAATACTCCGTTGATTACAAATGCCCGTCTGGCTAGTGCATTCATTAATGCTTTCTGCACGATGAGCATTGACGATATCGCTATCAAGAGTTGGGCAGAATATAAGTAATGCGATGGCATGCATTCGATAGAATGATGGCATCCTGTTGAAATGAAAAAATGAAAGGTCGTTCCTGTTATTCGGGAGCGACTTTTTTTGTTCATTTTTTGATTAATCTGCCAATTTTGGTATTAAATCGTATAGGTTATTAAAAACTTTATAAGAAAATCTCAGTTAATTGCCATTTTAATTGGAAATTCGTTCTATTTCTCGTAATATCATACTGATTTTATAAACTAATAGATTAGAAATTATGAGAAAAGACGGATTTACCGTATGTGCAAACAATTATGTGGAGTGCTTGCGCCGTGAGGGGCGCTATGCTACAGCACATGTTTATGAGAATGCGCTACGTTCTTTCACAATGTTTTGTGGAACATCGTGTGTGTCATTCAGTCAGATTACTCGTGTGAACTTGAGGCGATACAGTAACTATTTGCTGGCTAGTCGTTTGAAGCTTAACACTATCTCTACTTATATGCGAATGTTGCGCTGCATATATAATAAAGGGGTAGACGCTCACCAGACCCCTTATGTGCATCGTTTGTTTCGTGATGTATTTACCGGAGTGGATACTCGTCAGAAGAAAGCCATCCCGGTAAACGAACTGCACACGTTGCTTTACAAAGACCCGCAGTCCGAGAGATTACGCCGTACGCAGGCTATTGCCAACTTATTGTTTTTATTCTGTGGAATGCCCTTTGCCGATTTAGCCCATCTGGAAAAGTCTAACTTGGAAGGGAATATTCTGAAATACAATCGTACCAAGACAGGAACTCCCATGAGTGTGGAAATATTAGAATCGGCGTCAGATATTGTTTCCCGGCTTCGTAATTTCCACTCGTCGGTTCTTCCCGAATATCCTGATTATCTCTTTTATATATTAAGCGGGAAGAACAAGCGGGACGAAGAGGCCGCCTATAAAGAATATCAATCCACCTTGCGTCGTTTTAATAACGACCTGAAGAGTTTAGCCAGGAAGTTACATGTTCGTTCAGCCGTAACTTCTTATACATTCCGGCATTCCTGGGCTACTACTGCCAAATACCGGGGAGTCCCTATTGAAATGATAAGTGAATCACTAGGGCATAAATCTATCAAGACAACACAAATCTATTTGAAAGGCTTTGACCTTAATGAACGTACAAAAGTAAACCGACTGAATTATTCTTACGTGAGGAATTGTAGGGGAATTCTGTGATAAGTAGATTAAATACTTGATATTCAGTTAAATTGCACGGTTGTTACTTCTTAGGTAACGGAAATTATTCGGTGCAAATATAGACAAAATTGTTAATAGCGTACAAGCAAATTTCCTTTTTTTTCTCTTTTTATTTAAATATATAGTAAAAATGTATCCGAACATGAAACTTTATCGCTTCATGTTCAATGATTTCTATTGTCTGCACTGAACGAATTTCTCTGTAAATCAGGCAGAAAACTCCCAAACTTCCCTATTTGTATGCATTTCTTCTTCTTATTGTGGCAGGTTTCCAGTCGCCTATATTTCCGTTACCTAAGAAGTAATGGAAACATAAGGGGTAAAAAAGTATGATTCTAAGAAAAGAAGGAACTTTAATTGCTGGGCCTAATATTGGGACAGGGGAAGGCGTAGCACACTCTAAACGCTGGTATGTAGCTCTCGTGCGTATGCACCACGAGAAGAAAGTAGCAGAGCGTTTGGCCAAGATGGGGATTGAGAATTTTGTACCGGTCCAACAGGAAGTGCATCAATGGAGCGACCGCCGTAAAGTGGTTGAATCTGTTCTGCTTCCGATGATGGTATTTGTGCATGCGGATCCGAAAGAACGTAAAGAGGTTCTTTCCTTCTCTACAGTCAGCCGGTATATGGTAATGCGTGGTGAGAGTAGTCCGACTGTAATTCCTGATGAACAAATGGCTCGTTTTCGTTTTATGCTCGATTATTCGGATGAAGCGATTTGTATGAATAGCGCTCCTTTGGCACGTGGTGAGAAAGTACGTGTTGTCAAAGGACCTTTGACAGGGCTTGTAGGGGAACTTGTAATGGTAGATGGTAAAAGTAAAATAGCTGTCCGGTTAAATATGTTGGGATGTGCTTGTGCAGATATGCCGGTGGGGTATGTGGAACCGGTTGGAGAAAAGAATTAAGCCTAAAATACGATAGATTATTATGATGTATATTTATATTGGAGGTACTTTTTTACTTTCAGTACTATTAGCTACGATTGTTATTCCAAGAATAATATTTATATCTTATAAGAAGCGTCTCTTTGACGTTCCTGATGCCCGTAAAGTACATAAGACTCCCGTTCCTCGTTTGGGCGGTCTGGCTTTTCTGCCTGTTATATTAATATCTTTGTGTATTATCACAGGAATCCGTTATTACATGAATGAACCCGTTGCGCCTGTATGGTCATCCTGTTTATTCATGCGTTATCTTTTCCTTGTTGCCGGCACGACATTGCTTTACCTTGTCGGGGTAGCGGATGATTTGGTAGGAGTGAGTTATCGGTATAAATTTGTGGTACAGATTCTTTCCGCCTCTTTTCTTCCCCTTTCCGGTCTTTGGATTAACGATTTGGGAGGATTATTAGGACTTCATGCCATACCTGCATTTATTGGTATGCCTTTGACTGTTTTTCTTGTGGTCTACATTACGAATGCTATTAATCTGATAGATGGAATTGATGGTTTGGCTTCGGGGCTTACTTGCATTGCATTAGGGCTGCTTATTATTGTGTGTACACTTGTGGGGCAGTGGACTCATGCGCTTTTGGCTTCTGCTACATTGGGAGTTGTCATTACCTTTTTTTATTATAATGTATTCAGTGTATCCGGACGGAAACTATTTATGGGAGATGCCGGCAGTTTGACTCTTGGTTATATTCTTAGTTTTTTGATTCTTCATTTTTGGATGCAGCAAGAATATTGGGATCCATTCAAGCTGAATTTGAATATGGTAACTATTTCTACATTGTTTATTCCATTGCTTGATGTTGTACGTGTATTCTATTCCCGTATTAGAAGTGGACGTAATCCTTTTCTGCCAGACAAGAATCATATTCATCATAAATTGCTACGTACAGGGATGAGGATACGCACTGTAATGATCACATTATTAATGTTGTCATTGTTTTTGGTAGCGGCTAATTTTGTATTGTCTTTTTATATCAATGCAACTTTCATGCTTCTTTTCGACTTGATATTTTGGTGTACTTCACATGTTGTTATTAATCGAGCCATTGTAAAGCACGAAAAACTAACTGGAAGAAAGTGGTATAAGACCTATATACATGTACCATTCAATAAGTAAGTTCAATAATATTCAAAATAAAATAATCATGAAAGCTTGTTTTATGGGGTTAGGCTATATTGGCCTGCCTACAGCCATTATTGCCGCTAAAAACGGTGTTCAAGTAGTCGGAGTTGACATTAATCCGAAAGTCGTTGAAATGACCAATCAGGGCAAATTGCATATCATAGAGCCGGGTATGGAAGAGATGTTGCAAGAAGTGGTAAAAGCGGGTAGCTTGAAAGCTGCCACTGTTCCCGAAGTAAGCGATGCCTATTTTATGGTGGTTCCTACACCATTTAAAGGAAATCACGAACCTGATATTTCATATGTGGAATCAGCAACTCGCGCCGTGCTTCCTTTATTGAAAGAGGGTGATTTGTATGTTATAGAATCTACTTCACCTGTGGGTACTACTGATAAAATGAAAGATCTTATTTTTTCAGAACGTCCCGAATTAATTGATAATATATATATAGCCTACTGTCCTGAGCGTGTGTTGCCGGGTAATGTCATTTATGAATTAGTACACAATGATCGCGTCATTGGTGGGATAAATGATGAATCTACTGATAAAGCTATTGCTTTTTATAGTCAGTTTGTACATGGTACGCTTCATAGCACTAATAGCAAAACTGCTGAAATGTGTAAATTGACTGAAAATTCAAGCCGTGATGTACAAATAGCTTTTGCCAATGAACTTTCACTTATTTGTGATAAAGCCGGTATTAATGTATGGGAACTGATAAACTTAGCTAACAAGCATCCACGCGTCAATATTCTGCAACCAGGATGTGGTGTAGGAGGGCATTGTATTGCCGTAGATCCGTATTTTATTACCGCCGAATTTCCAATGGAATCTAAGATCATTAGCCAGGCACGTGAAATTAATAATTATAAATCATTTTGGTGCGCAGAAAAAGTACAGAGCGAGATGCTGAAATTTGAGCTTGAGCATCACTATAAACCTTGTGTGGCTATGATGGGGCTTGCTTTTAAACCCAATATTGATGATTTGCGTGAATCACCAGCTAAATATATTGTTACTAAAGTAATGCAAAGTTGCAATAATGCCAATATTCTAGTGGTAGAACCTAACGTGAAGGAACACAATGTGTTTAAACTCACTGATTATAGAGATGCTTACGAAAAGGCTGATATTATCGTTTTTCTGACTGCACATGAACCGTTCAGGGCGCTTGAATGTCGGGAAGATAAGGTTATTCTCGATTTCTGCGGTATTTTCAAAAAATAAAACACGTATAATGAAAAAGATAATGTTAGTCTTCGGGACTCGTCCCGAAGCTATTAAAATGGCACCATTGGTGAAAGAATTTCAGAAACACCCTGATAGCTTTCAAACCATTGTCTGTGTTACTGGACAACATCGCCAAATGCTTGACCAAGTGTTGAACCTGTTTGAAATAGCACCAGATTTCGATCTAAATATAATGAAACAGGGACAAGATCTCTACGATGTGACGGCAAGGGTATTGACAGGTATGCGTGATATTCTGAAAGAGGCGAAACCTGATATTGTATTGGTACATGGAGATACTACTACAAGCACAGCTGCCGCTCTTGCAGCTTTTTATCAACAAATACCTGTAGGTCATGTGGAAGCAGGGCTTCGCACACATAATATTTATAGTCCATGGCCAGAAGAAATGAACCGCCAGATAACGGGGCGTATTGCTACTTATAATTTTGCACCTACTTTACTAAGTAAAAGTAATCTTTTAAAGGAGGCCATAAATCCGGATTCAATTGTCGTGACGGGGAATACCGTCATTGACGCCTTACATCAAGTCGTTACGAAAATCAAGAAGGATACGCTCCTTGATATTGAATTAGAGAAGACGCTCATACAAAGTGGATATGACGTAAGTCGTTTAAGAGATGGAAAGAAGCTGGTACTCATTACAGGGCATCGTCGGGAGAATTTTGGTGACGGTTTCATTCAGATGTGTACAGCAATCAAAGACCTAACCCAAAAATATCCTGAGGTTGATTTTGTGTATCCCATGCATCTTAATCCTAATGTGCGCAAGCCTATTTTTGAAGTCTTTGGTGAAAATCTTTCTAATCTGAAAAACATGTTTTTCATTGAGCCTCTCGAATATTTAAGTTTCGTTTATCTGATGGAAAAATCAACAATTGTATTAACCGATAGCGGAGGAATTCAGGAAGAAGCACCGGGACTGGGTAAGCCGGTATTAGTAATGCGTGATACTACAGAACGTCCGGAGGCATTGGATGCAGGGACAGTGAAATTGGTAGGAACAGACTATAATAAGATTGTAGATGAAGTTTCTATATTGTTGGATAACGCAGAAACATATAAAAAGATGAGTATGGCGGTCAATCCTTACGGAGACGGACTGGCATGCGGAAGGATTGTGAAATCTTTGTTATAGTATATAATAATGAATTTGATAAAAGGAGCCCTGCATTATCTGAATTCAGGAAATGGGCGTACTGTCAGAGCTAAAAAAGCTATAACAAGAATGTTTCTTAATAAAGGAACAAGCCTGTTTTTAAGTATGTTGTATGTCCCTTTGTTTTTGGAATGTTTGGATAAGACACGGTATGGTATATGGGTTACAATAATGTCTTTAGTGAATTGGATTGGCTTTTTTGATATTGGCATTGGACAAGGATTAAGGAATCTTTTAGCTAAATCTCTAGCAGAGGAAAATTATATAGAAGCAAAAAAGATTGTTAGTACAGCTTACGTTGCCATGATCTTGATTTTTGTTTTTATCATGATAATATTTGTGGCCATATATCCTTTTGTCAATTGGTATAAGATTTTTAACGCACCTGTAAATATGGCTTCGGAAATTAATACTTTAATGTTGATAGTCGTTTTAATGATGTGTATGAATTTCATCTTGGGCATATTTAAGTCTGTTTTGTTGGCTTTTCAAATGCCGGATGTCACGTCCAATATGAATTTAGCTATTCAATCTATTTCATTGCTGACTATTTTTATTTTTTATTTGAGTGGGAAAATATCTTCTTTGATAGGGATAGGATCTATATTGGTAGTTATTCCTGTATTAGTCTATGTGTTTTATACCTTTAAATATTTTGGAGGAAGGTTTAAGAAGGTCTTACCGTCTTTTCGCTTCTTCGAAAAGAAAATGGTACGGCAGATATTGACATTGGGGGCTGCCTTTTTTATCATTCAGATTTCTAATCTTTTTCTGTTTCAAAGTAATAATATTATAATCTCTAATATTGTTGGACCTGAAGCTGTTCCTGAATATTATATAGTGAATAAATATCTTTCAATATTACTTTTTGCTTTTACTATAATAACAACTCCTTTCTGGTCAGCGGTGACAGATGCTTATACCAAAAAAGATATAGCTTGGATTAAAAATGTAAAGTCAAAATTGGTTCGGATTTATTGCGGGTTTATATTATTGGCTGTGATAATGATTATAGTTTCACCATTCTTTTTTAATATATGGCTTGGTGATAAAATGGAAATAAGTACATCCCTTGTGATACTATTGTCTGTATTTTTATTGTTGCAAATGTACTCAAACATATTTTTGAGTATAATTAATGGTATCGGTAAAATAAAGCTCCAATTTTACATATCTATTTTACTTCCTTTTATTTATGTTCCTCTAGCTATAATTCTGGGGAAATATATGGGAATATATGGAGTAGTAATATCAGGTATAATAATGATGTTTATATATGTAATTATATATCCTATTCAATATTATAAAATCATATCTAATGAGAATAAGCCGAACAGCATATGGTACAAATAGTCTGAAATCTAAAAAGATTATAGACAATATTGTACTATTCTTCCTCTTTATTTATATTTCGAATACTGCTTCAATTTGTTTTGAACAGACATTCTCTTTTGCTTTGATTGGCTTGTTTTGTGCGTTTTTTTTGCTAAAAAAGAGACGAGTTGATCCATTTTTTATAGGGATAGGTATATATTGGTTCTTTATCAATTTTCTATATTCTAATGTTTTTAATGATTCGTGGGGCTTCAATAAAGTGCTGGGTGGTTTAATACCTCTGACTATATCATATTTGGGATTTAAAATAATTGGCAGTTCATTCTGGCACCGTTTTGAAAAATGGGTATTTGTATTAACGGTCATTTCCTTGGTATTCTATGGCATGCAGTTATTATTACCATCCTTATTTGAGAGTTTGTCTCCCATATTTGGACGTTTCATTGCTGAATTTTATACGGAAGCCCGACCGACTGCGTGGTATGTATTTGTTTATACTTATTCTCCGATAGCCGGATTGGCATATGTCAGAAATTCAGGCTTTATGTGGGAACCCGGGGCTTTTGCCATGATCTGCATTATTGCCATCATCTATCGTTCTATAGTTTATGGAGTAAAAATAGATAAGTATTTAATTATTTATGTAATAGCAATTTTGACAACAATGTCGACTGCCGGATATTTGGCACTGGCATTATATCTTTTATTTTATATTAGAAATAGTGAAGGCCGTATCAAAACGATTTTGTTCTTATTATTTTTTATTTGTGCCATTCCTTTTGTGTTTCAATTAGAGTTTATCGGAGAAAAATTAAATGATTATTTGTATAATTCAAATGTTTATGGAACGACTAATGCGAGGTTGGACACGATAGAATATGACAGATTTACTGTCTTTAGATTGAATTTGGAACGCCTTCTTTACTATCCATTGGGATATGGTGTTTATAATATTAAAGATGATTTTGGCTACAATTTCGTAGGTGTCAATGGTATAGCGACTTTTGCTCGTATGTGGGGGATAGCAGGCATATCTTGTGTGTTAATTGGAATTTATAAGACTTTAAAAAAAATGTATGGGGGAATGTATTTTTCTTGGTTGTTTGTATGGATGTTGTTGATCGTGTTTTTTTCAAACCCAATAGAACGCAGTCCTTTGTTTTTTTTCTATTTAATGTCATTTTGTCGAATTCAAAAATAATAAAATGAGAGTTTCAGTAGTTTGCACATTTTCCTTTCCTGAAGGATTGGCAGCATCAGCAAGGATTATTTCTTATATGAAAGGACTTCATCAACATGGTGCTAAAACAGATGTTTTTATTTATAGGCCAACGGATTTACATACAAATCCATCATCTTATCCTGCCTATGGAACTTATGAAGGCATAAATTATAGATATCCCAACACCCGTGTTTATTCTAAATATAAAATTTGCAGGTTTATTGGGAGGTATTATTACTGGGGAGTGACATGCTATAATATTTGGAAGGAAAATAAAGCTGAAAAAATAGATTTCTTATTAATTAGCAATGATTTCCTAGATATACTGTTCTTATTCACTTTATGGGCTAAGATATTAGGTATTAAGCCTGTTTTTATTACTGATGAATATCCGGAACCTATAAGAGTGTATTTGAAGAAAGATATTCCAACTTGGAAAAAAAGACTCTATAATTTTATTTTAAAATATGAGGATTCTTTTATTTTCATGACGGAAAAATTGAATGTTTTTTTTAATAGCAAACTGAATAAACCTTATTATATTTTACCTACTATCACAGACACTTCCAGATTTAACATCAATGCGGCTGACAATGTTCAGAAAAAATATATGTGTTATATGGGTAATATGGAGTTGTCAAAAGATAATGTAGACAATATAATACGTGCTTTTTCTATGATAGCCAATAAATATCCTGATATAGATTTTTATCTGTATGGAGCTCCTTCACCAAAAGATTATAATGTAATAATATCTGTTATTGAAGAATGTAATCTTTCAGATAGGGTATTTATTAAAGGAAGAGTTAGTAGTTTGGAAGTACCGTCTATTTTGAAGAATGCTTATTTGCTAGTGTCGTCTCAACCTAATTCTAAACGAGCAGAAGGTGGTTTTCCTACTAAACTTGGCGAGTATATGGCAACCGGAGTTCCGGCTATTTTAACCGATGTAGGTGAAATAACTAAATACGTTCAGGACGGGGTTCACGTTTATATCGTAGAGCCAGAGAATCACATAGCTTATGCTAGTAAATTGGATTTTATTTTTTCAAACTATTCAGAAGCATTAGATATAGCATCTAATGCGAAAGAGTATTTATTGAATAATTTCGATTACAAATCAGTGTCGAAGAAATTATTGGATTTTCTTTATTCCCGTTTATGAAAATAGCCATTATTTGCAGTTATCCATTGCCTTATGGAATGGCTGCGACAACACGAATTTTTTCTTATTCAAAAGGATTGGTTGCCTTGGGTGCTGATATTGAAGTTATTTCATATATGCCATCAGGAATAGGCATAGATAATTTGGAAGATGACAAGGGAGAATTGGATGGTGTAAAATATAGATATGCCTTCCGACGTAAGAGAACAAAGAATAAAATCTTTAGATATTTAGAAGTTCTTTGGTCATTGCTGCTATTAATGAAATATTTAGTTAAGAATAATGGAAAATCTAAATATGATGCAATAATTATTAGTTCGGATAATCTTGTAATATTATGCTATATGATATTTGCCAATATAATAATTCAATCGAAGTTGTTGTTTATATTTGATGAATTTCCTATTCCCATCCGGGGTAAATTGAAAAAAGCAATTCCTGCATGGAAGCGGAATGCATATTCATTAATTCTTCATTTCTATTCAGGATATATTTCAATGACGGATACTTTATTGAAGTATTATCAAGACATTTCTTTCCATAAAGGGATAATAGTTTCATCCATTACGGATATTTCAAGATTTGAAAAACTACCTGTTAGAGTAAATATGCATCCTGCATCTTTTAGGATTGTATATATGGGAAATATGGAATTATCGAAGGATAATGTGGATAACATATTATTATCATTGGCTTATTTAAGAAATAAATATAACATTCATCTTTTTTTATATGGTAATCCTTCAAAATCAAATAAGAATGAACTGTTAGACATAATCAAGTCTAATGAATTATCTGATTATGTGACATTCGATTATGTTTCTTATGTAGATGTTCCAACGATATTGAATGAAGCAGACGTTTTAGTCTCATCGCAACCGGATACGGTTAGAGCTGCCGGTGGGTTTCCGACAAAATTAGGTGAATATTTGATGACAGCAAAACCTGTTTTATGTACTGATGTAGGGGAGATATCAGAGTATTTTGTGGATAAGAAAGAGGTTTATCTGGCTATGCCCGGCTCTCCGAAAGATTTTGCTGATAAATTGAGCTATATATTTGATAACTATAAAGAGGCTCTATTGGCAGGGGAGGCTGGTAAACAAAAGATTATAAATAACTATTCGCATTATCAGGCGGGAAATAAAATATTTAACTTTATAAAATCGTTATAATTATGTCAGTATTTAAAGACAAAGTCCTGTTAATCACAGGCGGTACGGGTTCATTTGGAAACGCTGTTCTTCGTCGTTTTTTAGACTCGGATATCAAAGAAATTCGCATCTTTAGCCGTGACGAGAAAAAGCAAGACGATATGCGTCATCGTTTGCAGAATCCGAAAGTGAAGTTTTATATAGGTAATGTGCGGAATAAAGCGTCTGTGGATGTTGCTATGCGAGGGGTAGACTATGTGTTTTCTGCTGCTGCTCTGAAACAAGTACCCAGTTGCGAGTTTTTTCCAATGGAGGCTACTCATACCAATGTATTGGGCACGGAAAATGTATTGCTTTCCGCTATCGAACATGGTGTAAAGAATGTGGTGGTACTTTCTACCGATAAGGCTGCTTATCCAATTAATGCAATGGGTATTAGTAAAGCTTTGATGGAGAAAGTTTCTATATCAAAAGGACGTGAACTCGGTGAAGATGCACGGACAGTTATTTGCTGTACCCGCTACGGCAATGTCATGGCAAGCCGTGGCTCGGTGATACCTTTGTGGGTAGAACAGATCATCGAAGGTAATCCGATTACTATCACCGACCCGAATATGACTCGTTTCATGATGACGTTGGACGATGCGGTAGACTTGGTTGTGTATGCCTTTACTCATGGACATAATGGTGACCTTTTCGTGCAGAAAGCTCCAGCTGCGACACTTTCTACATTGGCTGAAGCTTTGAAACAGATTTATGTGAAAGTGGATCCAAGATATGGAGAAACAGAAGTAAAAGTGATTGGAACTCGTCATGGTGAGAAATTGTATGAAACGCTTGTCACTCGTGAAGAAATGGCTAAAGCGATAGATATGGGTGATTATTATCGTATCCCTTGTGATAACCGCGATTTGAACTATGACAAGTTCTTTACTGAAGGTAATGAAGATGTTTCCCGAATTGAAGATTATCATAGCCACAATACTCGTCGCCTTGATGTGGAAGGTATGAAAGAGCAATTGATGCGCTTGCGTTTTATTCAAGAAGACTTGGGATTGATAGAACATGCTAAAGCTAAAGAAATCAGAAGTGAGTAACTTTATCCTTGCTTTTAAGCAAATATATTTTGTGAATTTATTATTAATGCCTTTTTACTCAACTTGCATAGTTTCACAATTTCTCTTTCCTGAAAATAATCTCTAATAAGAAACAAGTTGAGTTTTAACAATAAAATTAGTATGAATATATTAGTTACCGGTGCCAAAGGCTTCGTCGGACGAAACTTAGTTTCCCAATTGCACAATATTCAGAGTGGTAAGGCTAAGAACTATGATATATCAGGTGAAGAACTGAAAATCTTCGAATATGATATTGATAGTGATCCGGCAGAGTTGGATATCTATTGTAGAAATGCCGACTTTGTGTTTAACCTTGCCGGAGTGAATCGTCCGAAAGATCAGTCAGAGTTTATGAAGGGAAATTTTGGTTTCGCTTCTATACTGTTAGATACGTTAAAGAAATACGGAAATAAATGCCCTGTGATGATTTCATCATCGTCGCAGGCTGCTCTGAACAATCCTTATGGGGAGTCGAAGAGAGCAGGAGAGCAGTTGATGTTCGACTATGCCGGAGAAACAGGAACCAAGGTACTGGTGTACCGTTTTCCTAATGTATTTGGCAAATGGTGTTGTCCTAATTATAACAGTGCGGTAGCTACGTTCTGTAATAATATAGCCAATGGTTTGCCTATTCAAATGAATGATCCTGATGTGGTGATGAATCTGGTGTATGTAGATGATGTGGTGAATGAATTAATTGCTTCCTTAAGTGGAATGGAACATTACGAGGGTGCTTATTGTGTAGTGCCTGTGGTGCATACCATAACTTTAGGTGCTATTGTCGATTTGCTCTATAGCTTTAAAGAGAGCCGTAATAATTGGAGTGTACCTGATATGGGCGATGCTTTCACAAAGAAACTCTATTCTACTTATCTATCTTACCTGCCAACAGATGAATTCGGTTATCCGTTAAAAATGAATGTTGACGAGCGCGGTAGTTTTACGGAGATTATTCGTACTCCCGAGCGTGGACAGTTCTCAGTTAATATAGTGAAACCGGGCATAGTTAAAGGACAACATTGGCATCATACAAAAAACGAGAAGTTTTTGACCGTCAGTGGTAAGGGAGTGATTCGTTTTCGTGATATGAGAAATTCTGATAGTCAAGTTCTTGAATATTATGTTTCAGGAGATAAGATGGAAGTTATTGATATTCCTACAGGCTATACACATAATATTGAGAATTTGGGGGATACGGATATGGTCACATTCATTTGGTGTAACGAGTGTTTTGATCCTCAGAATCCGGATACTTACTTTGAAAAAGTGTAATATACTAATTTAGCCAATATGCTGACAGGTTCTTTTCAATGGATAATTGAATAAGAGCATAAATAAGCATATTGGCCATTAATGCGTTAAAAAAAATGTTTGGATTATGAGCTATTCAAATGTCAAATTTCAGAATAACGGGAAATTGAAACTCTTAATTATTGCCGGAACTCGTCCTGAAATTATTCGTCTTGCCGCAGTGATAAACAAATGCCGTCAATATTTTGACTGTATTTTAGCACATACCGGTCAGAATTATGATTATAATTTAAATGGTGTTTTCTTCAAGGATTTGAAATTGAAAGATCCAGAGGTGTACATGGACACTGTAGGAGATGATTTAGGGGCAACGGTGGGTAATATAATTAATTATAGTTACAAATTGATGGCACAGATACGTCCGGATGCATTGTTAATCTTAGGTGATACAAATTCTTGTTTATCTGCTATATCTGCCAAACGTCTTCATATTCCGATTTTTCATATGGAAGCGGGCAATCGCTGTAAAGATGAGTGTTTGCCGGAAGAAACGAACCGCCGTATTGTGGATATTATTTCAGATGTCAATATGTGTTATAGTGAACATGCACGTCGCTATTTAGATGAGAATGGGCTTCCCAAAGAGCGTACTTATGTGACAGGTTCACCTATGGCAGAAGTAATTCATGCTAATTTGCACGACATTGAAGCATCAGATATATTGGAACGTTTGGGATTGGAGAAAAAACAATATATGCTGCTTTCCGCTCATCGTGAAGAGAATATTGACACGGAGAAAAATTTTCTTTCTTTATTCAATGCTATCAATGCTATTGCAGAGAAGTATAATATGCCAATTCTTTATTCTTGTCATCCTCGTTCAAAAAAACGTTTGGAACAGAGCGGATTTAAACTGAATGCATCTGTCATACAGCATGAGCCTCTTGGTTTTCACGATTATAATTGCCTTCAAATGAATGCTGCTGCTGTGATTTCCGACAGTGGCACATTACCTGAAGAGAGTTCTTTCTTTGTTTCTATAAAGCGTCCGTTTCCTGCAGTGTGTATCCGTACAAGCACGGAACGCCCCGAGGCATTGGATAAAGCTTGCTTTGTCTTAGCCGGAATTGATTCAGAGTCGTTGTTACAGGCTGTAGATATGGCTATCACGATGAATGCAAATGGTGATTATGGTCTTCCTGTGCCGGATTATGTAGAAGAGAATGTTTCCACCAAAGTCGTAAATCTAATTCAGAGCTATACGGGAGTGGTTGATAAGATGGTTTGGCGAAAATATTGAAAATAAAGGATATTTAATAAAATGGATTTGTAATGAAAATAATTGGAAAATCTATTGTTGCAGAAGTACATAAGCAAGCGAGAGTATCAGAACGATTACGTATGAATTATAACATTCATGAATCTTTAGATGAAGATATTCATAAACTTTTAAACTCTTTGCAGCCTGAAACTATTATGCCTATTCATCGTCATCTGCACCCATCTAAGAAAGAAACATTTGTTTTGTTACAGGGGGCAATAGAAGTTTTACGATATGATGACAATAAAACAATTGTCGAACGTCATCTGATGAGTAGCGAAAGTGGCAATATTATTTGTGAAATAATGCCTGGTGAATGGCATTCACTCAGAGTCTTGGAATCTGATACCTTAATTTTAGAAATAAAAAAGGGACCATACATTCCTTTTCAAGACATTGATTTATTAAAATAGGATGAATAAAAGTATTTTATGTATAAGCTCTTCTGATTATGAAGGTATACGTTGGGGAAGAACTTTCCCATTAGCACGAGCTTTAGCACATAATGGATTGGAGGTTGTTTTATTGGTTTCTGAAAAAAGGAGAAGTCTGAAATTATGGCATAAAAGATATATTGACGGAGTTACGATTATCTGCTATAATGCTATAATCCCTTATCGTATAAGAAAATTGCCTATGGGACTTTTTACCTTAAATTTTATGATGAGAGCGTTATATGCTTTATTCCATAAATATGATTTGGTGTATTCGGACTGTGGAGAGACTCCTTGTTCAGGTTGGCCATGTAAAATAAACCAGTTTATATATAAATCTAAGTATTTATCAGAATATGGTGATTTGTTAGGGAGGGGTGGATATTATGATTCGAAATCCTATTTGTATAAAATCCTATTTGGAAAATATTTTTTGTGGGCAATATCATATTTTAGACAAACATCTGATTATGTATTGGTATTGTCTGAAATAATGAGAAGTTATGTTATTGAGGAAATGAGAATAATGCCGGAGAAAATTATATTGGTTCCTGGCGGTTCTTTACCAGATAAAATCTCGTTTAAAGAATTGCCTGATTCTTTAAATAGGATAATAAGGTTTGGCTATATAGGAATTGATGATGAGGAATTTAAAGGTATTTTGCCAATACTTTTATGTATAAAGCATTTTTATCCTTCAAATTTTAAGATTTTATTGTTCGGGAAAAAAGTTTCAGATTCAATTATAGATAAATATGGATTGAGAAATATTATAATTGAGTGTGGCTGGATTGATGTTATAAAAGGACAGAATGAAATAAGTGAGGTCGATGTATTCTTATTAATGCGTAAAAACTTACTGATAGGTGCTATGGGTTGGCCTAATAAATTAGGTGATTATTTGAGTTATGGACGACCTGTAATGATTGATCCATATGGGGATTTAATATCATTTGTTGAATTACATGAGAAAGGATTTATTAAAGTAAACCGTGATGATGAACAGGATATTTGTGAAAAGTTAAAATCCATACTAAATAAGAATTATAAATTATCCGAAATGGGAAAATATAATAGGAGCATTGCTGAAAATGAGATTTCATGGGATGCACGCGTTAAAGTCTTGATTAATAAAATAAGTAATTAACAGTGATGGTAAATATAAAGTCTTTTTTGAAAGGAGTTTTATCTCCAGAGTTGAGGAGCCATTTGAAAAGATTAAAACGCCATCTTAAGGAACGGATGAAAGGTGATGTCCCTCAAACATCTCTCGATGAGTTGAAGGGGATATTAGTAAATGATTTGGGCTTACAATCTGGGGATAAAATCATAGTATCTTCAGGATTCGGTAATTTGAACGCAAAATATTCTCCTCAAGAAGTAATAGAACTACTTCAATCGATTGTTACCAAAAATGGTGTGATAATGATGGCTTATTACCCCCCGATGAATTCTGATGAATGGGCGAAAGGTAATCATATATTTGATATGAAGAACACTAAGTCAGGTATGGGAATTTTAACTAATGTTTTTTCTAAAATGCCAGATGTTTATAAAAGTATTCATCCAACAAAAGCAGTTTGTGTGTGGGGCAAGAATGCCCAAATTTTTGCAGGAGGACATGAAAATAGCCAAACCCCATTTTATTGGGATTCTCCTTATGGAAAATTATTAAAAGAGGAGTGTAAGTCTTTAGGATTGGGCGTAAAGAATATTCCAGCTTTTCATGCGTTAGAAGATGTATTATCAAAAGATAAAGCAGAGTGGTATTTGTCTGATAAGTTTTTATTGAAAGTAAGGTTGGAGAATGGAGAAGAGAAAGATGTGAAAACATATATTCACAATAGTAAATTAATGAATTCAGCAATTAGTCCAGGAGATTATGTTGCATCACTTCATTGCAAAACTTACAAAAGAGTAGATTTTGGTTTTTCTTTTATATATGTGGTGGACAACACAGATCTTTATAATGAGGTGAAGATTAAGTATGAACAAAATATTACTCGACTTAAAAAATGAAGGTATTTCTTCTTACTCTTGATTATGAGTTATATGGTAATGGCTCTGGAAATATTTTCCAACACATGATTGAACCGACTAAACATTTGTTGGATATTGCGAATCTGTATGATGTACATTTTACTTTCTTTTTTGAGGTAATAGAATACTGGAAATTAAAAGATGAATGGGCTAAAGGTAATACAATGGGATATAAGGAGAATCCTATTGAAGCAATTGAACAACAATTATTAGATGCTTATAAGGCTGGACATGATATACAACTACATCTTCATCCTCAATGGGTAGATGCTTATTGGGATAAAAATAAATGGAATGTTAATTTGAAAGAATGGCGATTGGGTAGTTATGAACGTGATGGAGAATATTCTTTGGTAAATCTCTTAAAGAAAGGTAAAGCTATTATTGAAGAGTTGATTCAACAGGTTGATCCGACGTACGAATGTATTGCTTTGCGTGCTGGTGGATATAATATTCAACCTTCTGAGAATATTGTAAATGCAATGGAGCAAGCTGGGTTGGTGATTGATTCGTCTATATATCCTGGAGGGAAGGAAGCAGGAATTCTTTCAAATTATGATTATTCAAATATACCAATAGATTTAGAATATTGGCAAGTGGGGAATATGTTAGAACAAAGAGGAAATAAAGAGATATGGGAGTTACCAATTGTTGCTTTTCCAATGGTCCGTTGGACTAAATATATTTCAATGGAGAGAATGAAATCGTTATTTCAGAATCGAAAGTCGGCAAAAGATGCTTTTGAAGCAAAAACAAACGGAATTCATAAAGGAAAACTTGATAAGATTAAATATTTTTTTGAAAGGGAATATCAAACTTGGGACTATTGCCTTTTTTCTTCTATAATGCATAGAAAATTTTTGTCGTTAATAGCTTTACAAGATAGAAATATATTCGTACTCGTTGGTCATCCTAAAAGTTTTGTATCAAGTGGAGGATTTAAGTATTTATTGTCTGAAACAAACGATGGTTTTAAATATCAAACAATAACGGAAATATATAAAAATGACATTAAGTAATACTACTACTAAAATATTACTGAAACTTAAATTGTACTGTGAATCACAGCACTTTAAGGGATGGGATCCTTATGATGGATTGAATTCGAAACTTTTTCATGCATTTCCTCTTTTAAAGAAGTCTGCTTTATGCAGATTAATCATCATTCAGGGATTTAAAAGATGCCCTATTAATTTGCGTTCTGTAGCATTCGTTCCTAAAGAATATAATGCAAAAGGAATAGGGCTATTCCTACAAGGATATTGTAATTTATATACAGTGGTTTGTAAATCTCCTGAGCTGGAAATTGAGTTTGGAACAAAGGCGGTGTTGTTGAAACAAATCGGAGAGCTGGCAAATTTATTGATCTCACTCCAATCGAAAGGTTACGCCGGTGCTTGTTGGGGATATAATTTTGACTGGCAAGCACGACGATTGTTTTTATTTCCTAAATATACACCTACCGTAGTAGCAACAAACTTTTGTGCTACAGCATTGATGGAAGCTTATGAAGTTACAGGCAACAAGGAGTTCTTGAATGTGGCACTTTCTGCTGCAAACTTTGTTATGAATGATTTACACCGAGTTGATTGCAATGGTGGTTTTTTATTCTCGTATAGTCCACTCAAAGGTAACGATACAGTATTTAATGCTTCATTGTTAGGTAGTAAGCTATTAAGCTATTGTTATCATTATACAGGAAACGAATTGTATAAGAAAGCTGCAAGAAAGTCGGTGATTGCTTGTTGTAATGCACAGAAAGAGGATGGTTCGTGGGTGTATGGGATGTTTCCCGTACAATCATGGATTGATAGTTTCCATACAGGCTACAATCTGGATGGTTTGATAGCATATGAAGAACAGACAGGAGATAGAGCATATCATTTGCATATTGAAAAAGGATTTAATTTTTATATCAGTCATTTTTTTGAAGAGGATGGTACTCCTAAGTATTACCATAATCAAATGTATCCGATAGATATTCATTGTCCGGGGCAGTTGTTTATTACTTTACATAGATTGCATAAGTTTAATGAAAATCAGGAAATGGCTGAGAAAGTGCTGAATTGGACAATAAAGAATATGCAAGATAAAAAAGGATATTTCTATTATCAACTTAAAAAAGGAATAAGCTCGAAGATTTCTTATATGCGTTGGAGTAATGCATTTATGTTTAATGCTTTAAGTTATTATATATTATCGCTATGCAAGACAAAAGAGTAATATTGAATGGTGTAAAAGTACATCCCTTCAAGGCTTTTTCAGAACTATTGGAATATGTGAAAGGCCGTAAAGGTATTTTGGTAGCTATCAATGCTGAAAAGATTCTGCATGCTACAAATCAGACACGGGATATCATCAATCGAAATATTGGTTACTGTGATGGTATTGGCGCTGTGATGGCTTTGAAACAACATGGATATAAGGATGTTGTTAAAATTCCGGGGTGTGAACTCTGGCTGAAGATAATAGCTTCTTTATATGAAGAGAGAAAAAGTTTTTATTTAGTCGGTGGTAGGCAGGACGTGATTGAAAGTACGGTAGAGAAGTTGCAGAAGGAATTTCCAGGTATTAATATTGCCAACTATCGAAATGGTTATATCAAGACAGAGACGGAAAAGCAAGCATTGATTGCTGATATTGTGACAAGGAAGCCGGATGTGGTGTTTGTAGCTATGGGCTCTCCAAAACAAGAGTTGCTTATGGAGGAAATGTTTCAACAACACATAGCTATTTATCAAGGGCTGGGAGGAAGTTTCGACGTGTATACGGGAAATGTGAAACGTGCGCCCAAATGGTGGATAGATCATAATTTAGAGTTTGCATATCGATTAGTGAAACAGCCGTCGCGAATAAAGCGTCAGATTCATTTGATACGCTTTCTTCAGTTGGTGAGAATGGGCAAGATTTAACATTTTAAATACAATAAATTTATGAATAGATTAAATAAACAATTATTTTGGTTGATGTTGACTTTTCTTTTGGTTGCATGTCAATCGTATAAAAAAGTACCATATCTGCAGGATGTCGAGGTCATAGAGCAGACTACACAACAGGAGAAAATGTATGATGCGAAGATTATGCCAAAAGATTTGTTGACTATTGTTGTATCATGTACTAGTCCGGAATTGGCTATGCCATTTAATCTTACTATTGCAAGTCAGGTAAATGTTAATGAAATGAGTAAATATACAACAGCTCAGCCCACGTTACAAACTTATTTGGTGAGTAACGAAGGTACTATTGATTTCCCTGTATTAGGAGAACTGAAGTTAGGCGGATTGACGAAGAAACAGGCAGAGCAAATGATTGTAGAAAAACTGAAGCCTTATATAAAGGAGATTCCGATTGTTACAGTACGCATGGTGAATTACAAGATTTCTGTCATTGGCGAGGTTGCCCGTCCGGGGACATTCACTATCAATAACGAAAAGGTTAATTTATTGGAAGCTTTGGCAATGGCAGGAGATATGACAGTATATGGACTTCGTGACAATGTAAAGTTGATTCGTGAAGATAACAATGGTAAACAACAGATTATAACACTTGATCTCAATAAAGCTGAAACTATTTTATCCCCTTATTATTGGCTGCAACAAAATGACATACTCTATGTGACTCCGAATAAAGCGAAGGCACGCAATTCGGATATTGGTAACAGCACAAGCCTTTGGTTCTCGGCTACTTCTATATTGGTATCATTAGCAAGCCTGTTAGTAACAATTTTGAAATAACAAAATATATGATTGAGGAAAGAAAGGAAAGAGCTAACCAAGCGGACGAAGAACAAATTAATATTCAGCAAATTATTTTCCGCTATTTGATTCATTGGCCGTGGTTTATCGTTTCGGTCGTTATCTGTATGATTGGTGCATGGGTTTATTTGTTTACAACTACTCCGATTTATAATATCTCTGCTACTGTATTAATAAAGGATGACGAGAAAGGTGGAGGAGCAAGCATGGGCTCGGAATTAGAGAAAATGGGACTTGATGGTTTCATGTCTTCATCAAAGAATGTGGATAATGAAATAGAGGTATTACGCTCTAAATCATTAGCTCGTGAGGTGGTGAATCAGTTGAATTTGTATGTGACTTACAGAGATGGTGATGCATTTCCTGCAAAGGAGCTATATCGAACTTCTCCTGTACTGGTAAGTTTGACACCGCAGGAAGCAGAGAAACTTCCCAAAACAATGGAGGTGGGAATGACTTTACTATCAACAGGAGCTATGAATGTACAAATTATAGTAGGTGATAAAGAATATAATAAGCAATTTGATAAATTGCCGGCAGTATTTCCTACGGATGAGGGAACTGTGGCTTTTTTTGAAAATAAGGATACGTTAGCGGTTATTCAGCCTGAAGAAGAAAGTGAAGAACGGCATATTACGGCTTTTATAAATAGGCCACTATCTGTGGCTAAAGGATATACTAGTGCTTTGTCAATTGCTCCTACGTCAAAAACGACTTCTGTAGCTACTGTTTCATTGAAAAACTCGAATACTCGGCGTGGTACGGATTTTATTAATCAGTTGCTGGCGATGTACAATATCAATGCCAACAATGATAAAAATGAGGTAGCCCAGAAAACAGCAGAGTTTATTAACGAACGCATTGGGATTATTTCGAAAGAACTGGGTAGTACAGAACAAGATTTGGAGAATTTTAAGCGTAGTGCCGGTATTACTGACTTGACAAGTGAAGCTCAGATAGCATTGACTGGGAATGCTGAATATGAGAAAAAACGTGTAGAGAATCAGACGCAGATTAATTTGGTAATGGACTTATATCGTTATATGAAAGGTAATGAATATGAGGTTTTGCCAAGCAATGTCGGATTGCAGGATGCAGCGTTAGCTGGAGCAATAGATCGATATAATGAGATGTTGGTGGAAAGAAAACGTTTGCTACGCACATCGACGGAAAATAACCCGACTATTGTAAATTTGGATACCAGTATTCGGGCAATGCGAAGCAATGTGCAGGCCACATTGGATGCTACAATAAAAGGCTTGCAGATTACGAAGGATGATTTGGCTCGTGAAGCGAACCGTTACTCCCGTCGTATCAGTGATGCGCCGACTCAGGAGCGTCAGTTCGTCAGTATAGCCCGTCAACAGGAAATCAAAGCCGGACTCTATCTGATGTTACTTCAGAAACGTGAGGAGAATGCAATAACTTTGGCAGCTACTGCAAATAATGCGAAAATTATTGATGAAGCATTAGCGGACGATAATCCGGTTTCTCCTAAAAGGATGATAATCTATTTGGCTGCTTTAATAGCCGGTGTGGGATTTCCTGTCGGTATTATTTATTTGATTGGACTGACAAAATTAAAGATTGAAGGTAGAGCTGATGTGGAAAGGTTGACTTCACTCCCAATTGTTGGTGATATTCCTCTAACTTCTGAAAAACAAGGCTCTATTGCTGTGTTTGAGAATAAGAATAATCTAATGAGTGAAACCTTCCGGAGCATTCGTACTAATCTTCAGTTTATGCTCGAAAATGGTAAGAACGTGATTTTGGTAACTTCGACTATTAGTGGTGAAGGTAAATCCTTTGTATCGGGAAATCTTGCAATCAGTCTTTCTTTGTTAGGAAAAACAGTTGTGATTGTGGGACTTGATATTCGTAAGCCGGGATTAAATAAGGTATTCAATATTCCTAAAAAAGAACATGGAATAACTCAATATCTAACTAATACTACTACAAACTTAATGGATTTGGTGCAGCAGTCTGATATAAATAAGAACTTGTTTATTTTACCTGGCGGAACAGTGCCGCCCAATCCGACTGAATTGCTTGCACGTGATGCTTTGGAAAAAGCGATTGAACTTCTGCGCCAAAATTTTGATTATGTAATATTGGATACTGCTCCTGTCGGTATGGTAACAGATACATTGCTGATAGGACGTGTGGCTGATTTGTCTGTTTATGTATGTCGTGCGGACTACACCCATAAAGCTGAATATACACTAATTAATGAGTTGGCTGAAGGAGATAAACTACCTAATATTTGTACAGTCATCAATGGACTGGATATGAATAAGAAAAAATATGGCTACTATTATGGGTACGGTAAGTATGGTAAATATTATGGCTATGCCAAACGTTACGGTTATGGATATGGAGAACAATATAATGATAAAGAATAAAGAAAAAATAGCGTAGTTTATTACTTATGCTGTTTGACCCCAAGTGAGATGAAATATGTAGGTCCCTAACTTCATGCTACACACATGAAGAACCCTACATTTTGTAGGTCAGGAAACGTACAGCGGTATGTTCCTGGTCCACGCCCTCATGTCGGCGTAAAAGCCGGTGTGATTTCCTTTTATATCAACTGTCTGCGAAGATCGTTGATATATTTTTTTTATAACAAGCAAAGGTGGAAAACGAAATACGAATAAGAGTAAAACATAAAGCGGTGCTTTACGAAGGCTAAAGCATAGCTTTACTACCTCTAAAGCTATGCTTTAGGACTAAGAAAACACCATGTGTTACAAGTGTTTTAATTAGTTTCTTTTGTTTTCCTTGCGGAATTGGGCATTTTGGAGTAACTTGCGCAATTATTTAAAAATTGGAGAATAACAGGTATGGATAATCATGTCGTAATAATGGCTGGTGGCATTGGCAGCCGTTTTTGGCCGATGAGTACACCGGAATGTCCAAAACAATTTATTGATGTAATGGGATGCGGACGGTCGCTGATTCAGTTGACTGCCGATCGTTTTGACGGTGTTTGCCCGAAGGAAAATATGTGGGTGGTTACTTCCGAGAAATATATAAATATTGTTCGGGAGCAGTTGCCAGAGATGCCGGAGAGTAATATTTTGGCAGAGCCTTGCGCACGTAACACGGCACCCTGCATAGCTTATGCCTGCTGGAAGATCAAAAAAAAACACCCGAATGCGAATATCGTAGTGACTCCTTCGGATGCATTGGTTATCGATACGGGAGAATTTCGTCGGGTAGTAGAGAAGGCACTTCGTTTTACGAATGATAGTAGCGCTATTGTTACCCTAGGTATCAGACCGACCCGTCCGGAAACCGGATATGGGTATATTGCTGCCGGAGATCAGATAATGACGGATAAGGAGATTTTCACAGTAGATGCATTCAAGGAAAAACCGGATAAGGAAACTGCTGAGAGGTACTTGGCAGAAGGAAATTACTTCTGGAATGCCGGAATCTTTGTGTGGAATGTACGTACCATAACCTCGGTGATGCGTGTATATGCTCCGGGTATTGCACAGATTTTCGACCGTATCTTCCCGGATTTCTACACGGAGAAAGAAAGCGAAACGATAAAGAAGCTGTTCCCGACTTGCGAAAGCATTTCTATTGACTACGCGGTGATGGAGAAAGCGCAGGAAATCTATGTACTGCCTGCATCATTCGGTTGGTCAGATTTGGGTACATGGGGTGCTTTGCGTGGACTGTTACCACAGGACAAATCGGGAAATGCTACGGTAGGAACAGATATTCGCCTGTATGACAGTAAAAACTGTATTGTACACGCCAGCGAAGAAAAGCGGGTGGTGGTTCAAGGACTGGACGGATATATCATTGCCGAGAAAGATAATACGTTGTTGATTTGTAAACTGGAAGAAGAACAGAGGATTAAAGAATTCTCAAAATAAGAGCTATTCCGGGTTCTGATATTCACGTGGTGTTATCCCTGTTATCCGTTTGAAAAACTTGCAGAAAAAAGAAGGGTTAGGGAAATTTAACTCATCAGAAATTTGATAAACAAGCAGGTTGCTATGCTTTAGCAATACTTTAGCTTCTAGTATAATGGACTGGTTTATCCAGTCCATTACTGTTTGTTGGCTGGCTTGTCGGACGACCGTATTGAGATAGCGTGGAGTGAGACATAGTTTGTTTGCATAAAAAACAACGTTACGCTCTTTCTTACTATAAGTATTGACCAAAGAGATGAAACGCTGGAAGATTTCTTCCTGGCGTGTTTGGTAGTTTTGTGTTTTCTGGTTGTTATTGGCAAGGTATTCTATATTATATAAGAGGCTGACCAGTAAATGCTGAATGACTTCCCGGCGGAAGAACGATTCTTGTAATATATTCCACATGAGGTCAAAATAACTTTTAAATTGCTGGCTTTCCTGCGGTGTCAGGGATAATATAATATTTTTCTGTAATTGTGAGAGATGGGTAAAGAAATCATCCTTTCCGATTATAGGAAGAAATTCAGAATCCATTGCCACCATTTGCATATCAAAATCAGGAGATACCTCGATGAGCTGAAGAATAGAATTGGGAACTATTAGCAACATCTTGTCTGGCTGGAAAGTTTGTTCTATCAGGTTAATTAGTACCCGTGCATACCCCTGTTTGATAATCGCAACACGTCCTTCTTTGATTCGGTATGGCTGATCTAATGTGACAAGACTCGATTCTAATTTTGCAAAGCTGTGTACAAATCCGAAATGCGGTGATATAAAACGGAACTCATTATGCCGGACGATATCCAGATTCCCTAATATTTCCAATCCTATATTCAAAGGTGTTTTCTTCTCCATTTTTTTTCTTTATTTTTCCGGCAAAGATAATAAAAAGCTCCAAATGACCTTTCTTCCTTTTGCTTTATCGAACTATTGGGACATATTTGCTGACTATCAGAATGTGACTGTATCTCTGAAACACCTATCTTTGTCTTTCGAAGAATTAATAGAAAATGATGCGTATGAAAAGAATAGTTTTCAGTTTCTCCTTTTTATTGTTTGTATTGGGTATGTATGCGCAAGTTACGTTAGAAGAATGTCAACGGAAGGCGCAGGATAATTATCCGTTGGTACATCAATATAGTTTGGTGGAGAAAACAAAGGAATATAGTTTGGCAAATGCGGCCAAAGGATATTTGCCTCAGTTGGCTCTTTCGGCTAAAGCTACTTATCAGAGCGAAGTGACGGAGATTCCGGTGAAACTTCCCGGAGTAGATATAAAAGGATTACCCAAAGACCAGTATCAGGTAATGTTGGAGTTGCAACAGAAAATTTGGGATGGTGGCGGAATCCGGATGCAGAAGAAACATACAATGGCGGAAGCTGAGATAGAGAAAGAAAGCCTGAATGTGGATATGTATGCACTGAACGGTCGGGTGAATGATTTGTATTTCGGAATTTTGTTGTTGGATGAGCAATTGCGACAGAATGTATTGTTGCAGGATGAACTGGAACGGAATTACCGTCAGATCACCGCTTATGTGGAAAATGGAATAGCCAATCAGGCGGATTTGGATGCTGTGAAAGTAGAGCAGTTGAATACCCGCCAGAAGAGGGTAGACCTTGTTTCGTCACGTGCTGCTTATTTGAAAATGCTTTCGTTGCTGGTAGGGGAAGAGTTATCTCAAAACACTACATTGGAGAAACCCGTCCCTCAGAATGAAGTTTCTGCTGTTAGTGAGATACGTCGGCCGGAATTATCCTTGTTTGATGCGCAAGGAGCCGGGTTGCAAGTTCAGGAAAAGGCACTTAATGTACGTCATCTTCCGCAATTCGGATTGTTTGTACAAGGAGCTTATGGAAATCCGGGGCTGAACATGCTGAAAAATGAATTCTCTCCTTATTATATGGCAGGTGTCCGCTTTTCGTGGAATTTCGGTAGTCTGTATACGTTGAAAAACGACCGGCGGGTGATTGAGAATAAACGCCGGCAGTTGGACAATAACCGGGATGTGTTTCTTTTCAATACGCGGTTGCAAATGACGCAACAGGATCAGGCGATTCGTTCGTTGGAGAAGCAGATGCAGGATGATGATGAGATTATCCGTCTGCGTACTAATATTCGAAAAGCGGCAGAGGCAAAGGTGGCTAATGGAACATTGACCGTGACCGAGATGCTTCGGGAACTGACCAATGAGAGCTTGGCGCATCAGTCGAAAGCCCTGCATGAGATTCAACGGTTGATGGGCATTTATCAATTGAAATATACAACGAATTATTAAAAAACTTCTCAGGATATGAAAGGAATAACAAAGATAGGAATGTGGGGGATGGCATTGGTAATGTTGTCTGCCTGCGGAAACGGGACACCTGATTATGACGCAACCGGTACGTTTGAAGCTACGGAAGTCATCGTCTCTGCCGAAGCTGCCGGAAAATTGCTAAAGTTGGATGTAGAAGAAGGTACAAGATTAAAGGCGGGTGAAGAAGTTGGTTTGGTCGATACCGTGCAGTTATATCTGAAGAAGCTGCAACTGGAAGCTAGTATGAAATCCGTGGAAAGCCAGCGTCCTGACCTTGCCAAACAGATTGCTGCTACCAAACAGCAGATTGCTACGGCCGAACGTGAAAAGAAACGGGTAGAGAACTTGCTTGCTGCGGGTGCGGCGAATCAGAAGCAGTTGGACGACTGGGATGCACAAGTCAAATTGCTCGAGAGGCAGCTTGTTGCCCAGGAATCATCATTGCTGAACAGTACGAATAGTCTGACGGAACAGGGAAATTCGGTAGCCATACAGGTGGCACAGGTGGAAGACCAGTTAGACAAATGCCATATCCAGTCACCTATTGAAGGTACGGTACTGGCAAAATATGCGGAAGCCGGTGAACTGGCATCTGTCGGCAGACCATTATTTAAAGTGGCAGAAACTGACGGAATGTACCTGCGGGCTTATATAACTTCCGAACAGTTGTCACAAGTGAAACTGGGAGATAAGGTGACTGTCTATGCCGATTATGGAAATTCGGAGCAGAAAGCCTATCCGGGCGTGATTACATGGATTTCCGACCGTTCGGAATTTACTCCTAAAACTATCCTGACAAAAAATGAACGCGCTAATTTAGTATATGCAGTGAAAATAGCTGTGAAAAATGACGGAGAACTGAAGATAGGTATGTATGGTGGAGTAAAAATGAAGGTTGGAAACTGAAAACGGAGAATTTAGATGAAAGTGGCAGATGGAAGAGAACCCATAGTGGTTGCGGAAGAAATCAGCAAAAGCTATGGAAAGGTGGAAGCGCTGAAAGGAGTTTCTTTTGCGGTAGAGCAGGGAGAGATTTTCGGGCTGATTGGCCCCGATGGTGCGGGAAAGAGTACCTTATTCCGTATTCTGACTACTCTATTGCTTGCTGATAAGGGTGTGGCGGCTATCGGCGGATTAGATGTAACTTCGGACTATAAACAGATTCGCACGAGGGTAGGATATATGCCCGGTCGCTTTTCGCTTTATCAAGACCTCTCGGTGGAAGAGAATCTGGAGTTTTTTGCTACGGTATTCCATACGACAATCCGGGAAAATTATGATTTGATTAAGGATATCTATCAGCAGATAGAACCGTTCAAAAAGAGAAGGGCAGGAGCCTTGTCGGGTGGTATGAAGCAGAAACTGGCATTGAGTTGCGCGTTAATTCATAAACCGGATATTTTATTTCTGGACGAGCCGACTACGGGTGTGGATCCTGTGTCGCGCAAAGAGTTTTGGCAAATGCTCAGGAATTTAAGGCAGCAGGGGATTACGATTATTGTTTCGACTCCTATTATGGACGAAGCCCGCCAATGCGACAGGATTGCTTTTATCAATCATGGACAAATTCATGGCATCGATACACCTGAACGTATTCTGCAACAATTTGCTTCTATTCTTTGTCCGCCTTCATTGGAACGGGATGAAGTACGGCATGAGAGGACGCCTGTGATTGAAGTGGAGCAGTTGACTAAATGTTTTGGAAGTTTTACCGCAGTAGATCATATCTCCTTTCAAGTGAACCGGGGAGAAATCTTTGGCTTTCTGGGTGCTAACGGTGCAGGAAAGACGACAGCTATGCGGATGCTTTGCGGACTGAGCCGGCCGACATCGGGGGTGGGAAGGGTAGCGGGATATGATATTTTCCGAGAGGCGGAGCAGGTAAAGAAACATATCGGATACATGAGCCAGAAGTTTTCTCTATACGAAGACTTGAAGGTATGGGAGAATATTCGCCTGTTTGCCGGAATCTATGGAATAGAAGAACAGGAAATAGAACGGAAGACTGAGGAATTGCTGGAGCGTCTGGGTTTTTCTGCCGAGCGGGATACTTTGGTGAAAAGCCTTCCTTTAGGCTGGAAGCAGAAACTGGCATTTTCGGTTTCAATCTTCCACGAGCCGAGAATCGTTTTTCTGGATGAGCCGACCGGTGGGGTGGATCCAGCCACGCGAAGACAGTTTTGGGAATTGATTTATCAGGCTGCCGACCGGGGAATCACGGTATTTGTGACCACACACTATATGGACGAAGCGGAATATTGTAACCGGATTTCTATCATGGTGGACGGACAAATTAAGGCTCTTGACACGCCTGCCCGTCTGAAAAAGCAATTCGGAGTGGAAACGATGGATGATGTTTTCCAAAAATTAGCCCGCAGTGCGGTGCGCAAAGCAGATTGATTATGAGACAGTTTATTGCTTTTGTAAAGAAAGAGTTTTACTATATTTTCCGTGACAGGCGGACGATGCTGATTCTGTTGGGGATGCCCGTTGTGCAGATTATTCTGTTCGGATTTGCCATCAGTACGGAAGTGAAAAATGTACGCCTGGCTGTGCTCGATCCTTCTAATGATGTGGTGACACGGAAGATCATTGATCGTTTGGATGCCAGTGAGTATTTCACGGTTACTGCCCGTTTTCATTCACCTCAAGAGATGGAAGCTGCTTTTCTGAAAAGTGAGATTGACATGGCGGTTGTTTTTGGCGAACGTTTTATGGACGGGCTTTATGCGGGCGATGCTCGTGTACAGTTGATTGTTGATGCGACGGATCCGAATATGTCGACTTCTCAAGTTAATTATGCGACTGGAATTGTCTCTATGGCAGGGCAGGAGATGCTGCCGCCGAATGTATCGGCTGCCAGTCTGACTCCCGACGTAAAGCTGCTGTACAATCCTCAGATGAAAAGTGCTTATAATTTTGTACCGGGAGTGATGGGGTTGATTCTGATGTTGATTTGTGCCATGATGACCTCTATTTCCATCGTTCGCGAGAAAGAAACAGGGACAATGGAAGTATTGTTGGTTTCGCCGGTAAAACCGTTATTTATTATTTTGGCAAAGGCTGTGCCTTATTTTGTGTTGTCGTTTGTCAATCTGATAACTATTCTGTTACTTTCAGTCTTTGTGCTGGATGTCCCGGTGGTGGGAAGTTTGTTTTGGCTGATAACGGTGTCTCTGTTGTTTATCTTTGTGTCTTTGGCTTTGGGGTTGCTGATTTCATCGGTAACGCAGACGCAGGTTGCCGCTATGTTGGTATCGGGCTTGATGTTAATGATGCCTACTATGCTGCTATCGGGGATGATTTTCCCTATTGAGAGTATGCCATTGATACTTCAGTGGATATCGGATATACTTCCGGCACGTTGGTATATTCAGGCGGTGCGAAAGTTGATGATTGAAGGCGTGCCGGTTATATTTGTAGTGAAGGAGATTGGAATTTTATTGTTGATGGCGACGGTGCTTATAACAGTCAGCTTCAAGAAGTTCAAGTATCGGTTGGAATAATAATGGGCTAAATGGAGAATTACTTATGATAAAGTTCTTGATAGAAAAAGAGTTTAAACAGTTGCTACGCAATTCGTTTCTGCCGAAACTGATTCTTGTTTTTCCATGTATGATTATGCTGCTGATGCCTTGGGCGGTAAATCTGGAAATCAAGAATATCGAACTGAATATAGTGGATAATGACCATTCGGCTATTTCCCGGCGACTGGTGAATAAGATTGCTGCTTCCACTTATTTCCGTCTGGTGGAAGTGCCGGCTTCCTATGAGGAAGGGCTTCGAAATATTGAAACCGGAACGGCGGATATTGTAATGGAGATACCGAGGCATCTGGAACGGGACTGGATGAACGGTGAAGATGCTCATATCTTGATAGCTGCCAATGCCGTGAATGGGACGAAAGGGGGACTTGGAAGTTCTTACTTAGCTTCCATAGTTAATGACTATGCTGCCGAATTGCGTTCGGAACGTCCTGAAGCGGCTACCCTTTCCGGGGCTTTTCCTTCTATCCGTATTGATACTCAGGGATTGTTTAATCCGAATTTGAACTATAAACTTTACATGATTCCGGCATTGATGGTTATGTTGCTGACATTGATTTGTGGCTTTTTGCCTGCCTTGAATGTGGTTAGCGAAAAAGAAGTGGGGACGATTGAACAAATCAATGTGACACCGGTTCCGAAGTTCGTCTTTATTCTTGCCAAACTACTGCCTTATTGGTTGATTGGCTTCATTGTGTTGACTTTATGTTTCATATTGGCATGGTTGATTTACGGTATAGTACCCGTCGGGCATTTTATGTTGATTTACTTCTTTGCAGTTCTTTTCGTATTGGTGATGTCCGGCTTCGGACTTGTCATTTCCAATTATTCGGCTACAATGCAGCAGTCGATGTTCGTTATGTGGTTCTGTATGTTGATTTTGATATTGATGAGCGGGCTGTTTACGCCGATTAGCAGTATGCCGGAGTGGGCACAATGGATTACCAGGCTCAATCCTTTGCGTTATTTTATGGAAGTGATGCGAATGGTGTATCTCAAAGGGAGCGGTTTCTTTGACTTATTGCCACAGTTGGGGATATTGCTGTTTTTTGCAGTTGTGTTTAATAGTTGGGCAGTGGTCAGTTACCGGAAGAATCAATAAGAAACATATCTACATAAAGGGATACATCTACATGTATATAAAAAGACAGCCCATTCCTTTTGATTGGAAAGAGCTGTCTTTGTCATTTCTATCACTGGTTCCAGTGATTTAGTTGGTTACCGTATTATTTTACTTCGATTTGTCTATTCGGCTTCTTCACTTCTTCTTCAGAGAGTTTGGGAAGTTCAATATTCAGAACGCCATTATCTACGGATGCAGCAATTTTTTCTTTGTCTACATTATCCGGTAGAATCATTGTTTGCTGGAACTTGGAGTATGAGAATTCGCGACGCAGATAGCGACCTTCTTTCTTCTCCTCTTTGTTTTCAGTCTTCTTCTCCATGCTGATGACGAGGTTGTTGTCTTCATCAATGCGAACATTGAAATCATCCTTTGTCATACCTGGAGCAGCCAGTTCTACTTTGTATTCTTTCTCTGTTTCCAAAACGTTAATTGCAGGTGCAGTAGCATTTGCTTTTACCATCCAATCGTTATCAAAGAAATCGTTAAAGATACTTGGTAACCAACTTTGAGTTCTTCTAACAGGCATCATAATTTTAGTCTCCTATCTTTAAGTTAAACATTTTATTAATTCAAGTTTGAACTTCGGAACTCTTGCAGGTAGTGGAGATTATTTGGGTATCCACTGTCTGTTCTTGAACCGTCATTCACTCTTAATAGTGCAAACCTCGTGCCAATTGATTTTAGAGATTAAAAATGTCTATTTGACATTTGAATAATGTCAATTTTACTTATTTGGTGACAAAATGTATTCTTCTTTTATTTATTTTATATAAGATAGATATTAATTTTATAATCCGGTTACTTCTTCTCGATTAGCTTGAATCTTAATCTCAGCGTTTGCCTTTCTTCATCATAATCATAACTGATGATTTTGAAAGTTCCCACTTCGGCGGTATTGGATACATGAGAACCGATACAGGCACAGGCATCATAATCGCCAATACGAATGATGCGAAGTGTTTCGCTGGCATCCGCAGGTAGTTTACTCAAGTCTACAATGTCTTTAGCCTGCTCATGTGTCATAAACTCAATAGTCACTGGCAGATTCAGACTGATGACTTCGTTCACTTTATTTTCAATAGATTGTATCTGCTCTGCTGTCGGACAAGAGGAAAGAATATAGTCACATTTACTTTTTTTTCTTTCTATGTGGGCGTTGCGAGAGCGTGGGCAACCGAAAGTTTTTACCATGGTGGCATTTAATAAATGCTCCGCTGTATGCATAGGTGCGATAAACATACTTTGAAATTTTTCTTTTCCATCCATAATTCTTATATTTGTAAATGATAATGCAAATATAAGAAAAAATATGAAAAAAGTAGTAGCAATTTATGTGAGAATTAGCACCCAATTACAATATTTAGATAGACAGATTGAAGAATTGACAGCTTATGCTAATAACCACCAATATAAGATATATAAAGTGTATAATGATGTTATTACAGGTTTCCAATCTAAGGAAAAACGCCCACAGCTATTAGAACTAATTAAAGATTCTAAGAAAGGTTTATTTGAACTTATATTATTCAGTGAATTTTCACGATTAGGGCGAAATCAAATGGAACTAAATAGGCTTATTAATGGTTTTCATAAATTAGATATTGAACTATATTTTGCTAAGCAAAATCTAATGATATATAGGAAAGAAATTGATATGAGCACGAAAATGACTTTATATGTTTTAGGTCTAATTTCTGAGTATGAAATTAAACTATTTGCAGAAAGGTCTATTAGCGGAAAAATATCAGCCTTAAAAAATAGAGGTATTAATATCGGTGGATTTTCTAATTACGGATATACAACAGATAAAGTAACAAAGAAAATGATAATAGATAAAGATGAGGCTAATGTAGTAAAGCGTATATTTAATCTTTATAATGAAGGAAAATCACAGCACGAAATATGTGATATATTAAATGATTTAAATGTACCACCACCATACTTTAAACGTTTAAATAATGCTAATAATAAGAGAAAAGAAAAGGGGTTTAAAGAGAAGGATTATAAAGGAAAAGATACTTCAATTTGGCTTATCAGCTCATTAAATCGCATTTTAAAAAATGAGGTTTATATAGGAAAACGATATTTTGAGTTTTATAAGCCCGATGTAGATAAATATATAGATAAAGAAATAGATGACTTATTTAAAACAGAAGAAGAAAAAAAAGAAGATGTAAAAAAAGAACGTGAGTTATTAGAGAAGTTTGAAATATATGATAAAGATTTAGCTATTATAGATGAAAGATTATTTTTAGATGTTCAGACTAAAATAATAAAAAATAGAACTAATAAAAACCCCGAAATAAAGTATAAAAACTTGCTGAAAACAAAATTAATTTGCGGAATATGTAGCTCAAATTGGGCAGTTGGAAAAGAGAATGATTATCATATATATAGATGTTATGGGAGTTATAAAGGGAGTGTTTCCCGTAAAAAAATATGTTTTGATAGCCTGCAAATTTCGCAAAGTAAACTAAATGGTTTAGTAGTACAATTATCAATACAAAGATTTGCAGAATGGCAGATAGAATATAATTCTCAGAATAGAATTGATGAATTAAGAAATAAAATAGCCGAGAATAATGATTATATTAGAATAAAAGAAAAAGAATTGAGTAATATAAAAGAGGAATGGATAAACTTCTTTAATAAGGCAATTAAGTTTAATATTGAAGATAATTTAATAGCAGAAAAGAAAAATGAATATGATATAGAAAATAACGCTATTAATAGAACAATAGATAGATATAAAAAAGAAGTAATAAAATACTCTGAAATTATTAATTCTATTTCTAAGATGGATAAAGAAAAGGGGTTGTTATCTAAAATACGTGAATTGAAAGATAAAAAAGATTTGATTAAACAAATGATAGACGATTATATAGATAAAATAGTTGTTTATCCATTGTATAAGAAATATAGTTTAATTATTGTTTGTTATATAGATGGCTCTGAAAGTTGGGGGAGTATAAAATCAGCAAGATATAGTAAAGAAGAACTTTTTATTGACCCTATATTTGCTATTACTCCTCAATATATTAGTTTATTCTACTATAATGAATATAACAAGCATACTTGTACATTTGATTCTGAGAATAAATGCTTTCATTATATTTCTGAGAATAAAACATTATTAGGTGATACTAAGTTAGGTGATTATTCGATAGAAGAATTTATAACTCTATTAAAAGAGCATGAAGCAACAATATCATTTGTTAATTACGATTATAATTGATATATTTGCATATTGTTTAACTAAATAATATAAGATATGGAAAAGGAACAAGAAAAAAAGGTACCTCAGTACACAAAATCAAACTTAAAACGTTTTATTTATTCAGAGGATGGTACACGTTATCAACAGTTTTTGGATGAAAAGAACTATCAATTAGAAGATTTTGAAAAAAAGACTATTCAAGAACAAGCAACTGAATTGAAACTTTTTTTTGATTCTAAAGGGTGGAAACTTAAAGCTAATAGACAGGGAAAATTTCCAGAGAATATTGTTTTAAAGGTAGATGATAAAAGCCTTATTGAAAAAATAACTGATAGTATTAAATGTGATAATGATAAGAAAATTGATTTGATAAAAAAAGCACTTTTATTAAAAACAAAAGAGGAAGAATTGACTAAACTACAACAAGAAATAAACGAAATAACTACAGAGATAAATGCAGTTATTTGATTTTTATAACTATGTGAAAAGAGAGTTACAAATTGAAGTAATTCTCTTTTTTTTGTCAATAAAATGAAATATATTAAATTGTTCGATATTGAAATTTTAACTTTATGCTAGGTATATAGAGAATTATTGCTTATATTTGCACCATGTTTCAGGTGTGAGACTGTTTTGATGGCATTTAAAGCTCATTGTTTGCTGATAAAACGACCAAATTAAGAAGCGAACGACAATAAGCACATTAAATGCCCATGCTATAGGCGTGGGCGTGCTTGGCGTTCGTATGGTGCTTGGTCGTACCTTTCAGCAGCGAAGTACGACCCACGTTTTAGTTAAACGTTTGGTGTCTTAAATTTTGTTGATTTATTTTTATCAAATATTGTTTAACTAAAAAAATTACAAAATGAAAAAAGTATTTTCTTTAATGTTGCTTTTTGCAACAATTAGTTTTTTATCGTCTTGCTCGAAAGATGATGATAATGAGGGTGATAATGGTTCTAATGTCATCACTGTTAACAGTACGAAATTTCATACAGAAAGTACCCCTACAATAAGTAAAGGTGCTAATTCACTGTATTTTGAAGTATCTTTGGTTCAAAATGACGTAGACTATTTAACCATGTACGATTTAGGAATAAGAACTAATGTAACGGAAGTTAAAGCAGGTCAAGAACTTAAAGTAGAAGTTGAATTATACCAAGAATATACAGATGTAGGTAGCTTATATAGCTATAATTCATTTACAGGTAAGGTTATTGTTGAGGCTGTTGATGGCAATTCTATTACACTTAAATATGATAATTTTGCATTCAATAGAAGGCATAAAGATAAAGATAGTAAATACGCTGTAAATGGTTCAATCAAATATCAATATAACTAATATTCGATATTTAATATATTTAGAAAGGGGGGATATTTCCCCCTTTTTTTATTGATAACGTTTCATTAATCGGCTGACAGCAGCAGGTGTAAATAAACAACCTTTAGACGTTCTAAATTCATTGTCATTTAAATACGTGGCAATAGCTTGCAAGGTCATATTACGTTCAATTAGCGAACTAATAACACTGTATGCACGCTTATTATTAGTGTTATTATTTGCTTTATTCTTAATTGCATTGGCGGACTTAATACGCATATCATTTGATATAGTTGCATTGGGTGCACCCAACTTAATACCTTTTTCTTTCTTTGCCTGTAATGCTGCCCTTGTACGTGAACTGATTGTTTCACGTTCTGATTGAGCGATGGTCGCAAATATGCCTAATGTGAGCGTATTACATTCAGGAATATCACAGCAATAAAAGTTTATTCCGCTATCTTTAAGTGCGAAAATGAATGATACATTACGGCTTAATCTATCTAATTTTGCAATTATCAAAGTTGCTTTATTTGTCTTGCAATAATTAATTGCTTTAATCAATTCAGTTCTATTGTTACACTTACCGCTTTCCTTTTCTTCAAATGAATTAATTAGCTCACCATTGATATTATTAATGTAATTAACAACTGTATTACGTTGAGCGTCTAACCCTAAGTTTTGGCGTTTAGTTGAAACTCTATAATAACCGACATATTTCATATTATTGTCATTTAAATTAATGCTACTACAAAGATATTAATAATATATCAAATTGCAAATGAACGTATGCAATTTGATAATCTATTAGCATGTATTAACATTCTACTATCATATCAATTTAATAGGTAGTACTCTACGGGTACTACTAATAGTACCCATAGGGTACACATTATTATAAAAGAAATAAGAGAGTTTATAATCCACCTTTAGAGGATGGATTAAAAAACTCATATCAAAACTAAGGGGGTATAATATAATGTAGCTAATTATTATTAACAATTATATATATGTTATGCAACAGCTTATTTACTTCTAATGTGCCATACAGTATGCTACAGAAGGGGTAGTAAAAAATTTCTCATAATTCTATTTACATTTATTAGTAGTATGGTTAACTTTAGTATAGTTAGTATGATACTTATATATAGTACTAATAATAATCAAATAAAATACATTAAAATGAGAGTAGAACGTAAACAAACTTTAGAAAGCAATATAAAGAGAAGTATTGCAAATAGAGGGAAAAAAAGAAGTGAAGAAACCAAACAGAAAATCAGCAGTTCACTAAAAGAATATTGGGCAAAAATACCTTATTCTTTAGATGATGAAAATAAAATAGTAACCAATATAATAAATGAAGAAGAAAAATGAGAAACACGATATACTTGCTGATATAGGACATTATACTGTAAACAATGTCCACCTAAAGAAGGTGTTAACACCACAAGAGTTTGATTTATTCGATTTAATAAGGTATGAAAATAATGTGTCAAATGGATATATCAGTTATACTCTAATACAATTGGAAGTTGGGATTATACAGCGCAATTTAATTGCTGAAATTAAACGAAATCTGATAAAGTTAGGGTTTATATCAATTGTTGATAATAACCGAATTAAGGGAACAAAGTACACGGTTAATTATACGATTGTACGTGATATAGTTCAAGTCTTGAACAATGAACGTAATAGCGTAAATAGGTTGCGAATCGCAGATAATTATAGAACTAATAAAGGGTTGAAAAGTATTGTTGGAAATAGAATTTCCAAATTTGAAAATACAAATTTTGACATAAGTGTAGATGTTGACCGTTTTGAAAAAAATAAGGAAAATAAACAAGTAAATTGTAAAGAAGTAATTCTTTTAAATAATCTATTTGAAAAATTGAAAAATAAAGAAATAACAGAAAGACAATATAACGTACAGAGTAATAATATTAAAGCCTCAGCCAAACAAAGAATAATATTTAATAAAGATAAAAATCAATGGATAATAGAAATGAATTAAGATTAAAAATGTTAGTTGATACATTAAACAATACTTTAGAAGCAACTGACAAGAAGCAATTAATAAACCTTATGGCTGAAATAATACAAGTAGTTGAATTGCTTAAATGGGATGAAAAATATAATAATACAGACCCCTTCATGTTTGTGGATTAATCAAAATTGAAATGACCAAAGAGCAAAAAATACAAATTCTAAAAATGAAAAATCATTTAAAAGAGTTATTAGATTATAACTGTATTGATAAGTACACTTATAACTACCTATTGAACTACAATATACTAATAATGAAACAAAATAACTAATAATATGGAAACAATAAACTTCAATAACACTTATTCCTACGAACAAATTTTAAAATCACTAATTGATTTATCAAAAAATGGATTACCTACAGGATATAATATGGGTATATCTGAATTAGACGAAATGTTTAGAATTGATAAGGGTAAACTTATCACATTAACGGGTATTCCGAATTTGGGAAAATCAGAATTTACCGACTTTATTTGCACTCAATTTAATAAATTATATGGGTTTAAAACTCTATTCTTCAGTGCTGAGGATGATTTAAATACACACGTTGCAAAGATTATTACGAAATATACAAATAAAGAGTTTAAAAATACTCAAAATGAAGAAATAGAAAAGCAGGCAAAGTATATGTATGAGAACTTTATATTCATTGATTATAATAAGGTTTATACCGTAAATGCACTATTGGAAGAAGCAGAAAAACAAATAATTGAACAGAATATTGATATACTTGTAATTGACCCATTTAATAAATTAGAGGCTGACAAGGATTATAATGTTAATATGACTGATTACATATCTAAATTTTTAGATAAACTATTAAGATTAACCAAGAAATATAATATAATAACTTTATTGGTTGCTCATCCAAAAAAAATGAATGAAGGTATTATTCCATCTCCGTATGATATTAGTGATAGTGCCCATTTCTTTAATAAATCAGATTACTGTATTACAGTGCATGGAAATAAGGCTAATTATAGCACTATAATTAAAGTGGATAAGGTCAAATATAAACATTTAGGTAGTTGTGGACAAATAGAATTATATTATGATGATTTGAGCGGTAATTTCTATTATGATGATAGATTTAATGAACGAAAATATATACATAAAGATTTCGATATGACACCTAAAGGAAATTACAGCCGTTCTAACGAGCTATTAAATATTGATGTAGATACGTTTAATTGTATTGCCGATGTACAGCCAAAGCAAAAGAAACTGATTGATATTCTAACTTTAAATGATGATGAAAAGGCAAATCAAATAATAACGCAGATACGCAGCGAAAAGGACGAAAGTAAGCAAAAAGAACTTAAAAAGAATTTGCCTAATTATTGTATCAACGCAACATTTAACAGTACACGTAAAAAAGATAATATAAAAGCATTGACAGGGTTATTATATATTGATATTGACGCTAAAGACAATACAAGTATTATTAAAAATGTACCCGATATACTACGTAATATTAGTAATATATTATTCTTTAAACGAAGTTGCAGAGGGTCGGGATATACTGCAATTGTGCCATATAATACCAATTTAAAGATAGATGATGTTTGGCATTCAATAGACACTGATTTTAAAAAGTTAGGGGTTGAAATTGATAAGTCTACCAAGAATGTAGACCGTGTTACATTCTACTCTTATGATACTGATTTTTATATAAATGATAATGTTGAAACATATAATAAGTGTATTAGTAATACCGTTTCTTCAAATTTCAAAGTATCTGAAAATTCAAAAAATGATACTCAAAAAGTTGTTGTTAATCCCCCAAATAATATCGTAAATAATAAAGATAGTTATAAAAATAGGGAATATTTGAACAAATTAATAGGGTATTTGAATGATACTAAAAAGTCACTTGACAATGGTAATTACGCAGCATGGGGGAAGATATGTTTAGCATTAATATCTGAATTTAAAGAAAAGGGATTATACTATTTTTTGATGTTAAGCCAAAATTATAAAGGGTTTAATAAAGATGAAACAACCGAATTTTACAACAAATATTTGGATAGTTATTCAGATAATAATGATGTAACATTTGCCACAATTAAGCATTATGCAATGTTGGTAGGTTTTAAAGAATGATTTGTATGTAGCACAAATTGAAATAGGTGTATCACTATAATAAGTGGTACACCTTTTCTTTTTAATACAATAAAATTTTTTTCTTATTCCTATTTTTTTCTTTCATGCCATCACTTATATTCTCTTTATGTTCTTTGCTTAATTTACGCCCTGTAAGTGCTTGCTTGATGTGCTTAATGTGTGTTGCGGACTTTTTTCTACCCTTCATTTTAGCACTGATTTTCTTTTTTGTAATTTCATCCATTTGCTTATCTATTATATAATATAAGTAGTAGTTAAGTTCATTTTATGCTAAAAAAATATATGGAAAATTCGTTTTTCAAACCGTATGTGTAGTAGATAAATTAATAAATTATTTTTTTAATCTGAGTGTGGGGTTACGCCAATTAATACACGTCTAATACACCTTATATTTAAGACCTGAATAGAGGTTATTGGAATGTTATCTATTCTATTGTAAACCAATTAATTGGTTAAAATATGTGATTATATTTATTTGTTTTATAATTCTTATTACCGTACTTGCTTTTTTGTGGTCGTTTTATGAAATGTAAATATCATAATATCAGCTAATTAGTAAACAAGTATGTTTATATCTGTAGTGTGCATGGGCGGGTACTCCTGCTTGTTGTGGTCGTTGAGTTGAGGCTGTTGTTCCATAAATTATTCTTATTTTCCAATTATAATTTTTTCTCCTAAGAAATGTGGCTGTTTATCTGTTGCTAAGTCAATAAACATTTTTACTCTCGCAAATAGTTCCCGGATATTGGTTTTTAATCTTGAGTAGGCATTCACGTCTTTTGCATTGTAACCAATAGCATTTATTCCATTTTTCTCGGCTAGATAAATAGCACGTTCATTGTGAAAACGTTGAGATATGATTGTCAGCCGATTTTGCCCGAATACTTCCTTTGCACGTACAACGGAGTCTAGTGTACGAAATCCAGCATAATCCAAATAAATAGACTTTTCGGGGATTCCTTTTTGCATAAGTGCCTTTTTCATTTCTTCCGGTTCATTGTAATCTTCTCTGCGATTGTCGCCACTGATAAGGATATATTTTATTTTTCCTGCTTTGTATAATTCGATAACCGCAAGAATACGATAGTCGAAATACAGATTATTATTCCCATTTTTTAGTTTTGGAGAAGTGCCGAGTAATAATCCTACATTGTTTTGAGGAATAGTGATGACTTCACTGTAAATTTGTGCGGAAGTATGTTTCTTGATTGTTCGGTTACAAACAATCAGACTGATTGTACATAAGATTACAATTATGAGTGTTATATAAAGCAGCTTTCGTTTCATGCGATAAAAATACAGATTTTTGTGAAATAAATAAGGCAGAATGAAAGAAGTTTAACATCTTTCGTTCTGCCTTATTGACTAGATGAGTATTTCTTTTTAGAAAGTAATACCAATACGAAGTCTAGGCTCGATATAAGTCTTGAAATTAGTTGTGCGATAGTTATCAGTTGTTTCTTCATCTATTGTATCTTCAGTTGTAGTCGTTTGTCCTCCTGAAGTTACCTTGCTGATTGTTGTTGCGTCAAATTCCATTTTTAAGCTTTTCCGAGAGCTGCAGCCTATTCCTAATTCTGTTCCGATATAAAGTCCTTTATATATATAGACATCTAAACCGGCAAAAATGGCAGCGTTTATATTCCAACTGGCTCTCTCGGCTTGGTCAAAGATATTATTGCCTGTGCTACTTGTAATGGCGCCATTCTTCAGTTCTCCTGTATAAGATGTTTCAATGATACGCGAACCGTTGTATTCATCATATGTAGATTTTGAATAAGTCTCAATCTTAGTTGATGCAAAATTCTTACCTAATCCAATGCTACCGCCAAGATATGCATCCAGTCTTTTACCCAAGTTAAAATGACGTTCATATCCTAAATCAATATTGAAATTTCCCTTTTTGTAATCATATTGATTATCACGGCTACTCCCTTTTTCTTCATCAGAATCTTTATCTGTGTATTTAGAATTAGTTGTTGCGAAACCTACTTTCAGCCGAATTGCATTTTTATCATTGAAGAAATAACGAACTTTCAATCCATCCAAACTAAATGTTTCTCCATCTTGATCAAAAGGATTGATTTGGACTTCAGTACTCCACGAACCTTTTGTGGGTTTGTGTTGTGCGGATGTGTTTCCAGCCATCATTAGAGTGGCCAATAGAATAAATGCTAATCTTTTCATAAACTTAGTTTTATTTGTTTTAGTGAATATGTTTTAAAAAACAGCGCAAATGTATGAAATATTTGGAGATTAAAATAAAAAAATGTTTTGTTTATAAAAAGTTAACTATAAAATAGGCTGCTAGAAAAGAGTTTAGAGGATGTGTTATGCAAACGTATGGACATAAAAAAAGGAGCAACGCCTTGCTCCAACCTTTGTTAACCTTAAATCTAATACTATGAAAAACACATTGCAAAGGTACGGACTTTTGCGACAATAGCAAATAATCCAAGAAAAACAATATGTTATATAACATAGATTAAGAAATCTGAGCTTGATGTTAACGCTTATTCGCTGATTGAGTAACAATATATATGAGAATTCTTTATCTTTGCGTGCGATTAATATTTCACTAATACTTAAAAATATAAAGATGAAAGGGAAAAGGATAGGCCACTGGGTATTATTGGCCGTTATTTGTTTGAGTTTCTCAATAGGAGAGACTTTTGCTCAGAAAAAGGATTTTGCAAACTTGGCTCGCTATGCTAAAGAGAATGTAGAGTTACCAAAACCGGCAAAAAAAGAGAAAAGAGTTGTGTTCATGGGAAACTCCATTACCGAAGGCTGGGTGCGGACTCATCCGGAGTTTTTTAAGACGAACGGATATATCGGTCGTGGTATTAGTGGGCAGACTTCCTATCAGTTCTTGCTGCGCTTCCGTGAAGATGTGATAAATCTTTCTCCAGCTTTGGTAGTCATTAATGCCGGAACCAATGATGTGGCGGAAAATACGAATCCTTACAATGAAGATTATACTTTTGGCAATATCGTTTCTATGGTCGAACTGGCTAAGGCAAATAAGATAAAGGTGATATTGACTTCCGTACTTCCTGCTGCGGCTTTTAAATGGAGAATGGAAATAAAGGATGCTCCACAGAAGATTCAAGCCTTGAATGCCCGTATAGAGGCTTATGCTAAGGCTAATAAAATTCCGTTCGTAAATTATTATAAGGCAATGGTGGCCGGAGATAATCAAGCTTTGAATCCTCAATATACAAAAGATGGAGTTCATCCGACAGGTGAAGGATATGATATTATGGAGCCATTGATTAAAGCTGCGATAGACAAAGCGCTTTGAGGAATGTTGGCAGATTTTGATGCGACGGTCGTAAATAAGTAAACTCTTCGTATTAGAAAATAGTGAATAAAAATGGCGTCACTATCCGGTTGGCATAGTGACGGTATGTGGCTATGATAGTGACGGTATCCCACCCGGATAGCGTCACTGTTTTTTGTGGTGTGTTCGAAATAAGAAAGACAGGATAAGTACGGGCATAAAAAAAGGAGCAACGCCTTGCTCCAACCTTTGTTAACCTTAAATCTAATACTATGAAAAACACAGTGCAAAGATACGGACTTTCGTGATATTTGCAAATTATCAGTGAATGATTAGTGTTTTTATAACACTAGTTAAATGTTTGATTCCGATATTATAGACTTGTTAAGATTCTCCATCTTGCGTATTAGATGGAGAATAAAAAACTTATCCCCATTTTTCTTTCATTAAATCTTCCAGTTTCAGTAATTCGTCACGATATTGGGCAGCTTCAATGAATTCCAATTTCTTGGCGGCTTCCTGCATAAGTTTGCGGGTACGCTCGATGCTCTTTTCCATTTGCGGTTTGCTCATATACTGTACCACCGGATCGGCTGCGATATTTGGCGTGGCAGGTTCGATATAAGCATGTTTCTCCTTCAGTAAATCATTTGCTTCGGAGTTTGCATTACCAAATACAGCCAAGTTTCTAGCCTTCTTGATTTGTTGTGGAGTAATACCGTTTGCTTCATTATATGCCAACTGTTTTTCACGACGACGGTTAGTCTCGTCAATGGTCAACTTCATGCTATCCGTCATCTTGTCGGCATACATGATAACTTTTCCGTTCACATTACGTGCGGCACGTCCTGCGGTTTGTGTCAGGGAACGATGGGAGCGAAGGAACCCTTCCTTATCTGCGTCAAGAATGGCTACGAGCGATACTTCAGGAAGGTCTAGTCCCTCACGAAGCAGATTCACTCCAATGAGTACATCGTAGATTCCTTGCCGGAGATCATCCATGATTTTGACACGTTCAAGTGTATCGACATCGCTATGGATATAATTACATCTTACATTATTATTAAGAAGGTATTCCGTCAACTCTTCCGCCATCCGTTTGGTCAGCGTAGTGACAAGTACACGCTCTTCTTTCTCGATCCGCAGTTGGATTTCTTCCATTAAATCATCAATCTGATTAAGGCTCGGACGAACTTCAATAATAGGATCCAGCAAACCAGTAGGACGAATTACCTGCTCTACAACAATACCTTCGGATTGAATTAATTCATAATCTGCGGGCGTAGCACTGACGTAAATGACTTGTTTTGCCATCTCCTGAAACTCTTCAAATTTCAGCGGACGGTTATCCATGGCAGCAGGCAGGCGGAAACCATATTCCACAAGATTGATTTTACGTGCACGGTCACCACCATACATAGCACGGACTTGTGGGACACTTACGTGACTTTCGTCAATTACAATCAGAAAGTCATCCGGAAAGAAATCAAGCAAACAGTAAGGACGGGTACCTGCTGTGCGACCGTCGAAATAACGGGAATAATTTTCAATGCCGGAACAATGCCCGAGCTCCCGAATCATTTCCATATCGTAAGTAACCCGTTCATATAATCGTTTAGCTTCATACTCTTTGCCGATAGACTCAAAGAATGCCACTTGTTTGGTCAAGTCATCCTCTATTTCATGGATAGCACGGAGAGTCGCTTCCTTTGTAGTCATAAACAAGTTGGCCGGATAAATTTTATAAGCATCGAAAGGAGCGATAGTGACGCCTGTAATAGGATCTACCTCTTCTATGCCATCAATTTCATCTCCCCAGAAAGTGACGCGAAGCAGATTGTCCGTGTAAGCCAGATAAACATCCACCGTATCACCTTTCACACGGAAATTACCACGATTGAGATCAATATCGTTGCGTACATACAAGCTATCTACCAAACGGCGAAGAAACACATTGCGATCCATCATGCGTCCCCGTTCTATATCAATTACATTTTTATAGAAGTCCGAAGGGTTTCCCATACCATAAATGCAGGAAACGGAAGAAACCACTACCACATCTTTTCTTCCGGAGAGCAGGGCGGAAGTGGCGGCAAGACGAAGTTTATCGATTTCGTCATTAATCATCAAGTCTTTTTCTATATATGTATCACTACTTGGCAAATAGGCTTCCGGTTGGTAATAATCATAATAGGAAACGTAATATTCCACCGCATTATTCGGAAAGAAACCTTTAAACTCGCCATACAACTGTGCAGCCAGCGTTTTATTATGGCTCAAGATCAATGTCGGTTTATTGATATTCGCAATTACATTGGCAATGGTAAATGTTTTTCCCGATCCGGTGACTCCCAATAAAGTCTGCGCGGGAACTCCCTGAAGTACCCCTTCAGTCAGTTGCGCAATAGCTTCCGGCTGATCCCCGGTAGGCTTGTAAGCTGATGTTAGTTCAAAATTCATAGTTAATCCTAAAAAGTGGAGCAATATTCGGCAAAATAATCGAGATTACAAATCATTTTTCCAAATAAATCCTTTACTTTGCAACATATTAATATCAAAAAACAGATTCATACAACTAGTAATACCAGAAACACATGATTTGGAATGAGAGCATTGAGTGTATGGACCGCGAAAGTCTTCGCAAGATTCAAAGCATACGACTCAAGAAAATTGTAGATTACGTTTATCACAACACGCCCTTCTATCGGAAGAAGATGCAGGAAATGGGAATTACTCCCGACGATATCAATAGTATAGATGATATTGTAAAACTGCCGTTTACCACGAAACATGATTTAAGAGATAATTATCCATTCGGACTTTGTGCCGTTCCGATGAGTCAGATTGTACGTATCCACGCATCTTCCGGTACTACCGGAAAGCCGACAGTCGTTGGATATACCCGTAAGGACTTGTCCTCATGGGCGGAATGTATATCCCGTGCTTTTACAGCCTACGGAGCAGGTCGTTCCGATATATTCCAGGTGTCTTACGGATACGGGCTTTTCACGGGCGGACTGGGCGCGCATGCCGGAGCCGAGAATATCGGAGCTTCCGTTATCCCGATGTCCAGTGGCAATACCGAAAAACAGATAACCCTGATGCATGATTTCGGCTCTACGGTACTTTGCTGTACGCCATCCTATGCACTCTACCTAGCAGATGCCATTAAAGATTCCGGTCTGCCGCGCGAAGATTTCAAACTAAAGGTAGGAGCTTTAGGTGCGGAGCCATGGACGGAACATATGCGTCATGAAATCGAGGAAAAACTCGGTATCAAAGCTTATGATATTTATGGCTTGAGTGAAATAGCCGGTCCTGGTGTCGGTTATGAATGTGAATACCAACATGGTACTCACTTGAATGAAGACCATTACTTCCCTGAAATTATTGATCCGAATACGTTGCAACCGGTAGAACCCGGACAAACAGGCGAATTGGTATTTACCCATCTGACGAAGGAAGGTATGCCGCTGCTTCGTTACCGTACGCGCGACTTGACCGCCTTGCATCACGATAAATGTTCCTGTGGCCGTACATTGGTGCGCATGGATCGCATTTTAGGACGTAGTGACGATATGTTGATTATCCGCGGTGTGAATGTATTCCCGACACAGATTGAATCAGTTATTCTTGAAATGGCTGAATTCGAACCGCATTACCTGCTGATAGTAGATCGTGCAAACAATACCGACACCATGGAACTTCAGGTGGAAGTGCGTCCTGAATTCTATTCTGACGAGATTAACAAGATGCTGGCCTTGAAGAAGAAACTGGCGGGACGTTTGCAAAGCGTACTCGGGCTGGGAGTCAATGTGAAACTGGTAGAGCCGCGCAGCATTGAACGTAGCGTAGGCAAAGCGAAACGAGTGATTGATAACAGAAAAATTTAATACCTGAACTTACATATAATACTTTACGATTATGGTAGCAAAACAACTTTCTATCTTTTTGGAAAATAAGTCAGGCCGTCTGACGGAAGTGACTGAAGTGCTGGCGAAGGAGAATATCAACCTTTCTGCCTTGTGCATCGCAGAAAATGCGGATTTCGGCATTTTGCGTGGAATAGTATCCGATCCGGATAGAGCATATAAAGCTTTGAAAGATAATCATTTTGCAGTGAATGTGACCGATGTGGTCGGCATTAGCTGTCCCAACGTGCCGGGTGCTTTGGCAAAGGTACTGGGATTTTTATCTGATGAAGGAGTATTTATCGAATATATGTATTCGTTTGCTAATAACAATATCGCTAATGTAGTGATTCGCCCAAGCAATCTGGATAAATGTATCGAGGTACTGAAAGAGAAGAAGGTCGATCTGCTGGCAGCAAGCGACCTGTATAAACTGTAAATTTCAAGATTGAAATGTAGACAGTAAATAAAGAATGGTAAACAATATGCGGTGGATGGGCTGTACTTTCAGTTAATAGTGCAGTTTATTCACCGCATATTGTTTATGGTTCGACGTCATTTTCTCCCCTTTTGTCGATGTTTAACGCCTTTTATGTATTAAAAAACATAGATTAATTGCTAAATTCCCGGCGAATAAGTAACTTTGCGCATTATTTTTAAATAGGATGAAGAAAAATATCATTATAACTTTGCTTGCGGCAGCCACTCTTACGTCATGTGGAGAGTATAATAAATTGCTGAAAAGCACCGATTACGAATACAAGTACGAAGCCGCCAAAAACTATTTTGCGAAAGGACAGTATAACCGTTCAGCTACCCTGTTGAATGAGTTAATTACCATTCTTAAAGGAACGGACAAGGCGGAAGAGTCTTTGTATATGTTGGGAATGAGCTACTATAATCAGAAAGATTACCAGACAGCTGCCCAAACATTTATTACCTATTTCAATACATATCCCCGTGGTACTTTTACCGAACTGGCACGTTTCCATGCAGGTAAGGCATTATTTCTGGATACTCCGGAACCACGTTTGGATCAATCAAGCACTTATCAGGCTATCCAGCAGTTGCAGATGTTCATGGAATACTTCCCGAGCAGCACAAAGAAGCAGGAAGCACAGGATATGATTTTCGCTTTGCAGGATAAGTTGGTGCTGAAAGAACTTTATTCAGCCAGACTATACTATAACCTGGGTAATTATATGGGTAACAACTATGAGTCTTGTGTTATCACAGCACAGAATGCCCTGAAAGATTATCCTTATACAGATTATCGCGAAGAACTTTCTATCTTGATTCTGCGTGCAAGGCACGAAATGGCTATTTATAGTGTGGAAGATAAGAAAATGGATCGTTATCGTGAAGCGATTGATGAATATTATGCTTTTAAGAATGAATTTCCTGAGAGCAAGTACCTGAAAGAGGCTGAAAGAATATTCAATGAATCACAGAAAGTAATTAAAGACTAAATTTAAATAGATTTATGGACTACAAAAAGACGAATGCTCCTGTTACAACAGTAACTCGTGACATGATGGAACTCTGTTCTGATACAGGGAATGTTTATGAAACTGTTGCCATTATCGGTAAGCGTGCAAATCAGATCAGTGTGGAAATCAAAAGTGATCTTTCTAAGAAATTGGCAGAGTTTGCTTCTTACAATGACAACTTGGAAGAGGTATTTGAAAATAGAGAGCAAATCGAAATTTCTCGTTACTATGAGAAATTGCCGAAACCGGACTTGATTGCTACGCAAGAATACATCGAAGGGAAAATATATTATAGAAATCCTGCTAAGGAAAAGGAAAAACTTCAGTAATCTATTTTCTGACGAAAAGATTGATAGTCAAGTAGTAAGTGGGATAATAATCCCTGCTCCTTATTGCTTGGCTATTATTGTTTAACTTAACTACTATAAGAAAACTTATGATTCAACGGATTCAAACAGTTTATTTACTAATTGTTGCAGGATTGCTGATTGCGGCAATGTGTTTGCCGATGGGCTACTTTACTGATACAATGGGAGAGCATCCTTTTAAGGCTTTAGGAATGGGCGTAAATGGCGCTTTCCAGTCCACATGGGGATTGTTCGGCATTTTAATGCTTAGCACCTTGGTTGCTGCCGCTACAATCTTATTGTTTAAGAACCGTATGTTGCAGATTCGTATGACGATTTTCAATAGCCTGCTGTTAGTTGGTTATTATATTGCCTTCCTTGCTTTTTATTTTGCATTGAAAAATGACGCGAACTTGTTCCGTATTGGTTGGGCGCTATGCTTGCCGCTTATTTCTATTATCCTTAATATTTTGACTATTCGTGCCATCGGACGGGATGAAGTAATGGTAAAAGCAGCAGATAGATTGAGATAATTTGAGCATTCATATCTGATACAAAAAGCACCGCTTTAGTCATCCTAAAGCGGTGCTTTTTGATATCTAAAGCGATGCTTTATTTTTTCAAGTCAAATAAATAGGTGAGTTTAATGGTGATTGTACCATGTGCTGCACGTGCAAAATAATCTTTCTTTGTAGTACTATAGAAATCGGACAGGGCAAAGTAATAACGTCCTTCTACGATGAAACTACCTGCTTTCTTTGTTCTGAGCTCCACGCCGCCACCGCCGGCAATACCATAATCAAATTTATTCTGAATCTTGACTCCATATACTGCTTTTTGAGTATTTGACAAGTTATTCATGTCTATCCCCTCTATCGTTTCAGATTCACTTATCAGAAAGCCGATTTGAGGCCCTGCATGGACGAAGAACTGCAATCCTCTGTCTCGTCCGAAAGCAAGATGGGCGAGAAAGGGAATGTCGACATAAGTCATTTTGCGGGTATAAGTCTTGGTAGGGTCTTTGGAAGTCACTTCATATCCATTGGCGTCCAATGATACGGTTTCGAATAATTGATCCCATCCTCGTTGTGAGACATTCAGTTCGACCTGTGCGCCGCAAATCATGGCAAAATACTTCTCAGAAATATAACGTGCTGTCAATCCACCGGTAATCCCCATCAAGCTATTTTGCTTGATGGTCGGGGTGAAAGAAGCGCTATTCAGATTGACGCCGCCGTTGATACCCACAGAAAAATTACTTCGTGCTTCTCCGATTTGGGCAGTAACAGGCAGAGTAAAACCTGTAAGCAGGAGCGCTGCGATCAAAAATGGTTTTATCTTTATCATTTTCGTATTATTCGAAGTCTAGTTTTACTAATTCAAAGTTCTTAGTGAAACGTATGAAGAACACCTTCTTATTAATAAATCCCCCCCAGTTGTTCACACGCTGGAATTTGAATCCGGTCTGAATAGGAGTCAGACTCATTTTAGGCAGATTATTTTCAAGTTCCGAGCCATAGCGTGACAGGCCTTTCAGGAAGAAGAAGCCAGTGTCAAATCCAAGCATTGCATAGTTTGGAAATTTGCTTGTTAAATCCTTGCTGTACCATTTATGGTAGTCGTTGGTGAATTGCACAGCCGCCGGGAATAATGTATTCGTATAGAACGAAGAGTAGAAATATACATCCAGTTCAAAGAAACTATCTAAATGGTCTTTAGTATAAATTTGCCACTCCGGGTAGCCAAACAAGTGAATATTTTGTTCGGGATTGTCCCTGACTAACAGAGTTAACTGTGGTAGTGCCTTAATTAGCAGCACATTCGTACTTGATGTTGGAATAAAGATGTTCTCTTTGTCATTACGAAGTGCTGCCTTCAATGTTTCTTTCGTAGCGCTTTCGTTGACTGTCTGCATCGAGACTCCCTTGCTTTTCAATTCCTGCTTCAAACCACTGATAAAATCAGCTTTCTCCTTATCGGCAATTGTCGGCTCAATAAAGATAACGTGTGCATTAGGAAATTGACGGGTAAAATGCTCGTAAACTTCCGAATACAAATAAGACTGTGGCGTATTGATTTGATAAACGGCAGGATTATTGAATACCTCTTCACCTTTTTGTGAGAAAGGAATCACTAAACGAATATCGTTCTTTTCTGCGAAATCGGATAAAGGTTTAATTTGGTTCTGATGCATCGGACCGAAGATTACATCCATCTTCTTCATCTCGTTTTTGGCAAGAATCGTATTTAAGGTAGAAACATCTTTGCCACTATCATACACATATAAGTCAAGCGAAGTACCAGTGCGTTTCAGGCTATCCACTGCCATGAGGAAACCTTCGTAATATTCCACCATACGTTTGTCTTCCTGGAAAGGCAACACTAATGCAGCTTTAATGGTAGACATCTCTTTGGGAGTCTCTTTGCTCTTGCGGAAAAGTTCGCTGTTGCTCGGTGGAATAGCATAAGGATCTTCTTTTTGGGTAGGCTGCACGGTAGTTGCTGCAGGGTAGGGGATACAAAGGAACTGTCCTTTTTTCATTCCCTTTTTCAGTTCGGGATTGGCAGCGATCAATTCCTGTTCGCTGATTCCATATTCGCGGCTCACGCTGAAAATTGTTTCTTTGCGTTTCACCTTATGCATATCCTTGCATCTGGGAACCACAGGGCCTTGAATACTGCTTTGTTCAACCGGTGTCTGGACGGCAACTTCCTTTTCCTCTTTCTGTGGAATCAGGATAACCTGTCCGATACGAAAATTCTCGGCACTCAAACCGGGATTGGCTTCACAAATATCTTTTGCGGATACATTATACATTGTTGTCAGTTTGTACAAAGTCTCTCCGGCTTGAATCGTATGGAAGGTTTCTCCTTTCTGGCTTTCTTTTCCTTTAGGAATCTTAATCGATTGCCCGGCATAGATTTTCTCGTCACAACCGGGATTCAAACGGATAATATCCGATGTCGTGACATTGTACATCTTGGAAATAGAGTATAAACTTTGTCCTTTTTCGATGGTATGCAAGAAATATGACTGGTTTTCCTGTGCATAACTGACGGCGTATGAAACGCTTATAAAAAGCAGAAATAAGAATATTCGGTTTATCGGTTTCATCAAATTATAACTATTGGTTCTTGAAATCAAGGAACAAAGGTACAAATAATGCCCTATATCTTCATAAGATTTGAGTTAAGAAAATAATATTGTGCTTTTTTAGGAGCATATTTCGGGCGGAAACATTAATTTTGCAGCATTTATGGAAGATATGAATATGCAGGAAACAGAATATATCAACGTGTACGGTGCGCGAGTACACAATTTGAAGGATATTGATGCCGAGATTCCCCGCAACAGTCTGACTGTCATTACAGGACTAAGCGGAAGTGGTAAATCTTCTCTGGCTTTTGATACAATTTTTGCTGAGGGACAACGCCGCTATATCGAAACCTTTTCAGCGTATGCCCGTAATTTTCTGGGTAACCTGGAACGTCCGGATGTCGATAAGATAACAGGCTTGAGCCCGGTTATTTCCATTGAACAGAAAACAACGAATAAAAATCCCCGTTCTACCGTAGGGACAACGACCGAGATATACGATTATCTCCGTCTGCTCTATGCCCGTGCGGGAGTGGCCTATTCGTACCTGTCCGGTGAGGAAATGGTGAAATATACCGAAGAACAGATTTTAGACTTAATCCTGAAAGATTATGCGGGAAAGAAAATATATCTGCTTGCCCCGCTGGTTCGTGCCCGTAAAGGACACTACCGGGAACTGTTCGAGCAGATACGCAAAAAAGGATACTTATATGTACGTGTAGATGGCGAAGTGCGTGAAATAACGCATGGCATGAAACTCGACCGCTATAAGAACCACGACGTCGAAGTAGTCATTGATAAATTGGTGGTAACGGAAAAGGATGACCGACGCCTGAAACAGAGCGTGGCAACTGCCATGCGCCAAGGTGACGGACTGATGATGATTCTGGATACCCAGTCGGAAAATATCCGTCATTACAGTAAACGTCTCATGTGTCCGGTCACCGGATTATCATACCGTGAACCGGCTCCCCATAATTTCTCCTTCAACTCTCCGCAAGGAGCGTGTCCGAAGTGCAAAGGACTGGGAATTGTCAATCAGATTGACGTGGATAAAGTGATTCCCGACCGAGATCTTTCGATTTATGAAGGCGCAATAGCACCTTTGGGAAAATATAAAAATGCCATGATTTTCTGGCAGATTGGAGCGCTGCTTGACAAGTACGACGCAACATTGAAAACTCCTGTTAAGGAATTGCCCGACGATGCGATTGACGAAGTTCTGTATGGCTCTGATGAACGGATTAAAATCAAAAGTTCTCTGATCGGAACTTCTTCTGACTACTTCGTCACTTACGAAGGTGTGGTGAAGTATATCCAAATGTTACAGGAGAAAGACGCTTCTGCTACGGCACAGAAATGGGCGGAACAATTTGCTAAAACGACTGTTTGTCCCGAATGTAAAGGCGCCCGACTGAATAAAGAAGCGCTGCATTTCCGTATTCATGATAAGAATATCAACGAACTGGCCAATATGGACATTAACGAGTTATATGACTGGTTGATGAAAGTCGATGAATTCCTTTCTGATAAACAGAAGAAAATCGCCGTGGAAATACTGAAAGAGATTCGTACACGTTTGAAGTTCTTATTGGATGTCGGTTTGGATTATCTGGCATTGAACCGCAGTTCTGTCAGCCTTTCCGGTGGAGAGAGTCAGCGTATCCGTTTGGCAACGCAAATCGGCTCCCAGTTAGTGAATGTACTTTATATTCTTGACGAGCCGAGTATCGGTCTGCATCAACGCGATAACCTGCGTCTTATCAATTCTTTGAAAGAACTTCGTGATATGGGAAATTCCGTGATTGTAGTGGAACATGACAAAGATATGATGTTGGCTGCCGATTACGTCATTGATATGGGGCCGAAAGCCGGTCGCCTGGGTGGAGAAGTAGTTTTTGCCGGAACTCCGCAGGAGATGGTAAAGACCGACACAATGACTTCTCAATACCTGAACGGAAAGATGAAGATAGAAGTTCCCGTCAAACGTAGAAAAGGGAACGGAAAATCTATTTGGCTGAAAGGAGCGAAAGGTAATAACCTGAAAGATGTTACTGTTGAATTTCCATTGGGAAAACTGATTTGCGTAACGGGAGTATCGGGAAGTGGAAAATCCACTTTAATCAATGAGACATTGCAACCCATCCTTTCGCAGAAATTCTATCGTTCCCTGCAAGATCCTCTGGAATACGATTCTATTGAAGGATTGGAAAATATAGATAAGGTGGTCAACGTCGACCAGTCTCCGCTGGGGCGTACACCCCGTTCCAATCCTGCCACTTACACCGGCGTGTTCTCGGACATCCGTAATTTGTTTGTTGGATTGCCGGAAGCGAAGATTCGCGGTTATAAACCGGGACGTTTCTCTTTTAATGTTTCGGGCGGTCGTTGTGAAGCATGTACGGGAAACGGCTATAAGACTATTGAAATGAATTTCCTGCCGGATGTCTATGTGCCCTGTGAAGTCTGCCATGGCAAACGTTACAACCGGGAAACACTGGAAGTCCGTTTCAAAGGGAAATCCATAGCTGATGTGCTGGATATGACAATCAATCGTGCCGTAGAATTCTTTGAAAACGTACCGCAAATCCTAAATAAAATCAAAGTCATACAGGACGTCGGACTGGGATATATCAAGTTAGGACAATCTTCCACCACTCTTTCCGGCGGCGAGAGCCAGCGTGTGAAACTGGCAACGGAACTCTCCAAAAGAGATACCGGTAAAACCCTTTATATTCTGGACGAACCGACTACCGGACTCCATTTTGAAGATATACGCGTATTGATGGGTGTCCTGAACAAACTTGTAGACAAAGGCAACACGGTAATTGTGATCGAGCATAATCTGGATGTGATTAAAATGGCGGATTATATCATCGACATGGGCCCTGAAGGTGGCAAGGGCGGGGGAGAACTCCTTAGCTATGGAACACCCGAAGAAGTTGCGAAGAGCCCTAAAGGATATACACCTAAGTTTCTTCGCGAAGAACTGGGGCTTTAATCAGAATCATAAAGTGCCAATTTACCGGATAGTCTCCGGTGGGTTGGCACTTATCATAGTATACCTTTAAATACAACGAAAATGAAAATCAATAAAACGAATGCTGCACGGCTGCTGGACAAGGCGAAAATAGCTTATGAGCTAATTCCCTACGAAGTAGATGAAAATGATCTGAGCGCCGTTCACGTAGCAGCAAACTTAGGTGAGAACATAGAGCAAGTATTCAAAACGCTCGTTCTTCACGGCGACAAGAGCGGATATTTTGTCTGCGTCATCCCAGGCGAACACGAAGTCGATTTAAAATTGGCAGCAAAAGCTTCCGGTAACAAGAAATGCGATTTGATACCTGTCAAGGAACTTTTGCCGCTTACAGGTTATATCCGGGGTGGTTGTTCTCCTATTGGCATGAAGAAGCATTTCCCTACCTATATTCATGAGACTTGTCAGCAATTTCCGTATATTTATGTGAGTGCCGGAGTGAGGGGGCTTCAGATAAAATTAGCTCCAGAAGATTTGATTCGCGAATCGCGAGCGGAAATTAGTCGTTTATTTGAGGAATAAATCCTATTATTTATAGAGCAAATATGCCTACATATTCTTTGAATGAATTAAAAAAAGTATATATTTGCAGAAAATATCAATTTTATTAATCTAATATTCTAGTTTATATGTTTGAAGGACAACCGAAAGGGCTATACGCTTTAGCCTTGGCTAACACGGGCGAACGTTTTGGCTACTACACGATGCTTGCTATCTTTACACTTTTCTTACAAGCGAAATTTGGTTACACAGCAGCAGAAACTTCTACTATTTTTGGTTCATTCCTGGCAGCAGTTTATTTTATGCCTCTCATTGGCGGTATCTTGGCTGACAAGTGTGGTTATGGTAAGATGGTAACGACAGGTATCGTTGTCATGTTTATCGGTTATCTGTTGCTGGCGATTCCTACGGCAGCGAACCTCACAGGTAAGATGATGATGTTCGGTTCACTGTTTCTGATTGCTTGTGGAACAGGACTATTTAAAGGAAACTTGCAGGTAATGGTAGGTAACCTTTATGATTCTCCGGAATATAGTTCAAAGCGTGACACTGCTTTCAGCTTGTTTTATATGGCAATCAACGTAGGTGCTTTATTTGCTCCGACGGCTGCAACCAAAGTTACCAACTATATCTTAGGCGGTGCAGGATTTACTTATAATGCTCAAATTCCTTCATTGGCACATCAATACCTTAACGGAACTATTACTCCGGAAGGAAATGTTGCTCTTAGCGGATTACAGGCTGCGCAAGGCTTTGCCGGTGATACAGCCGCATTCTGTGATATCTATATTGAGAAACTGTCAGAAGCCTATAACTATGGTTTTGCCGTAGCCTGTATTTCTCTGATTATTTCAATGGCAATTTATGTGTGCTGCCGTTCTATGTTCAAGCATGCGGATTATAACTCCAAGCAAGCTAAAGCTGTAAACAATAATAATAATGAACCGGAATTGACTCCGGCACAAACGAAAGAACGTATTGTTGCTTTGTTGCTTGTATTTGCTGTGGTTATCTTCTTCTGGATGGCATTCCATCAGAACGGTTTGACAATGACATTCTTTGCGCGTGACTATACCACTCAATCTGTGACCGGACTTGATCGTCTTGGATTCGATGTATGGAATTTGGTTCTTGTTATTATTGCCGTTTATGGCGCATTCTCCCTCTTTCAGTCCAAGACAGGTCGTGGTAAAGCGATTGCAGGTGTTGCTGTGTTAGCTTCATTAGGCATATTGGTATGGAGCTATTCTTCCATGGATTCAACCGTAGAAATCCTTCCTCAAATATTCCAGCAGTTCAATCCGTTCTTTGTAGTGGCTCTGACTCCGGTTTCTTTGGCTGTCTTTGGTTATTTGGCTAAGAGAAAGAAAGAACCTTCCGCACCCCGTAAAATCGGTATCGGTATGGTGATTGCAGCCTGTGGTTTCTTGATTTTGGCTGTTGGCTCTATGGGGCTGCCTACTCCGAAAGAAGTGGAAACAGCAGGCATTAGCCCGGATGTCCTGGTTTCTCCCAACTGGTTGATTTCTACTTATCTCGTATTGACTTTTGCAGAATTGTTGCTTTCTCCGATGGGTATTTCTTTCGTGTCGAAAGTAGCTCCTCCCAAGTATAAAGGTATGATGATGGGTGGCTGGTTCGTAGCTACGGCTATCGGTAACTATTTGGTTGCTATTATCGGTTATCTGTGGGGTGGCATGCAACTGTGGATGGTATGGAGTGTATTGATCGTATGCTGTCTGCTATCAGCCTTGTTCATCTTCTCTATCATGAAGAAACTTGAAAAAGTAGCTTAAAAATAAATCCGGTAAATAATACCGGATTATAATCATAAGAAAAGGCTTGCAGAGCAATCTGCAAGCCTTTTCTTATTAAATAATATCCAATCCCATAATATAATCATTCATATAATAACCGTTACCAATCGGAAAATCACCTTCCCGCAGTTTCCTCATCCCCATATGCTCATAAAACTGCAATGCCTTATTGTTACGATTCACATTCAGCTCCATCAAGCAAGGTTCCGGATGCACTTCTTTTATATATCTGACAGCCTCTTTAAACAGGAAACTTCCGCAGTGCGTTCCCTGAAAGTGGGGGAGGACATAAATCTTCTGAAGATGGAAAACATCCTTTTCCTGTTGCTGCACAGAAACATATCCACATAACTCACCATCTTTGTAAGCGATGAAATAGACATGCCTTTCTTCTTCCATTTGCTTGAGAATATTCCGGGGAGCATACATCCAATCCATCATATAATCCAGTTGTTCGGGAGATAAAATTTCATTGTAAGTGGCGGGAAACACTTCCTTTGCCATCTTATGGATAAGTTCGCAATCGTTGACCGTTGCTTTTCGAATAGTAAACATACGTATTTTCTTTTTTGTGGTTTAACGGGCACAAATATAGACATTATTTCTTTTTATAATAAGGTGTAAACTCTCTAATGTTTTAATAATTATTAATTTATAGTACTTTGCAATGCAAGGTACTAAAGTTATGCATATATTTGTGCCATACAAAAGAAGAGAATAATGAAAGTAGACAATGTAAAATCCCAGATGAGAAAAGGCATGCTTGAATATTGCATCATGCTTTTGCTGCATAAGGAGCCTGCTTATGCTTCAGACATCATTCAGAAACTGAAAGAGGCCCAACTAATTGTAGTAGAGGGGACTTTATACCCTTTGCTGACACGTCTGAAGAATGACGATTTGTTGAGCTATGAATGGGTGGAATCCACGCAGGGGCCACCTCGCAAATATTATAAACTCACAGAGAGTGGAGAAGCCTTCCTGGGAGAACTTGAAATCTCCTGGAAAGAATTGAACGAAACAGTGAACCATATTGCCAATAGATAATCCGAAAAGAAAAAATTAAAATGAAAAAGACATTGACCATCAATTTAGGAGGAACTGTCTATCATATAGATGATGATGCCTACCGTCTGTTAGACAATTACCTGTCTAATCTGAAGCATTACTTTCGTAAACAGGAAGGTGCGGAAGAAATCGTAAACGATATTGAAATGCGTATTGCCGAACTGTTTGCTGAAAAAATAGCCGAAGGAAAACAAGTCATAACCGTTTCGGATGTGGAAGAAATTATAGCACGTGTAGGTAAACCGGAAGATTTTGGAATAACTGACGATGATGTGGATTCCCAGAAAAAGACGGAACAGTCTGCTTCCGGTAATCAGAGTTATACGCATACTGCCGCTCCGCGCCGTTGGTTCCGCGATCCGGATAATAAGTTGTTGGGTGGTGTAGCATCAGGACTGGCAGCTTATTTCGATTGGGATATCACCTTGGTGCGTATTCTGATGATTATTTTGGTATTTGTCCCTTACTGTCCGATGATCATACTCTATATTATCGGATGGATTGTTATACCGGAAGCTCATACAGCGGCAGAAAAACTGAGTATGCATGGAAAAGCCGTCACAATCGAGAATATTGGCAAAACGGTGACAGACGGCTTCGAGCGGGTAGCGGATGGAGTCAATAATTATATGAATTCCGGCAAGCCCCGTACCTTTCTTCAGAAAGTAGGGGATGTGTTTGTTTCCATCGCTGCCGTCCTCTTTAAGATATTTCTGGTAGCTTTGGTGATTATCTGCTGCCCTGTACTGTTTGTATTGGCTGTCGTACTGGTAGCCTTGGTATTCGCTGCTGTTGCGGTAGCGGTCAGTGGCGGGGCATTGCTTTACGAAATGCTGCCTGCCATCAATTGGATGCCAGTGACTTCCGTATCTCCTATGATGACGCTGCTTGGTACGATTGCCGGAGTTGCCCTGATTGGTATTCCATTGGGAGCTTTCCTTTATACTATTCTCCGTCAGTTGTTCCATTGGTCACCGATGGGGACAGGCTTGAAATGGTCATTGCTGATTCTATGGATATTGGGTGCAGTCATTATGGTAATTAACCTTTCAGCCCTCGGATGGCAACTGCCTTTATACGGCTTACACTGCTCTTAACTAACTCTTGTTCTATTAAAAAAGGATAATATTTATTCTTTTATAACTAAATGTACCCCGATAGTGTGTCCGGGGTACATTTTTTGTTTGTTCTTATTTATAGTAAATCGAGAATTTTTTATTAAGTTTGTAAAGACGTATTCAAGAAATAAAAATGGGTGAACATATATGTTTTAGGAGAAACGAACGTTTGGCTACCGTCAATCCTTATTGGAGAGGAAATCCGATGGTGCGCGGACGCTTTTTTAACAGACAGCATCGCTTCCGTCCGGGGATGGGAAGTGTACTGAAATGGCGTCTTTCGCCCAATCCCCAACGAAAAGAAAAGAAGACGGTGAAGTGGAATCCGAAAGTCTGCTACCTTCGTTCCCTGGACGCAGTGGTAGGAGACTCCCTGATATGGTTGGGACATAATTCCTTTTTTCTCCAATTGGCAGGCAAAAGAATCATGTTCGATCCTGTATTCGGCAGCATCCCTTTTGTTAAGCGTCAGAGCGAATTTCCCGCCAATCCTGACATCTTTACAGGGATTGACTATTTGCTCGTCAGCCACGACCATTTCGACCATTTGGATAAACAAAGTATCGCCCGTCTCTTGAAGAACAATTCGCAAATGAAACTTTTTTGCGGACTGGGAACAGGAGAATTAATCCAGAACTGGTTTCCTGAAATGAAGATAATTGAAGCCGGCTGGTATCAGCAGATGGAAGACGAAGGACTCAAAATCACCTTCCTTCCGGCACAGCATTGGAGCAAACGTTCCGTGCGTGATGGCGGTCAACGATTGTGGGGAGCCTTTATGCTGCAAGGCGATGGCATCTCACTCTATTATAGCGGTGATACGGGATATTCCAGTCACTTCCGTGAAATCCCGGACTTGTTTGGTCCACCGGATTATGCTTTGCTGGGAATCGGTGCGTACAAACCCCGTTGGTTTATGCGTCCCAATCATATCTCGCCTTACGAATCCCTGACTGCCGCCGAAGAAATGCGCGCCGGGCTTACTATCCCGATGCATTATGGTACATTCGACTTGTCTGACGAACCTTTGCACGATCCCCCGAAAGTCTTTGCGGCAGAAGCAAAGAAAAGAAAGATTCCAGTAGAGATTCCATACCTGGGAGAAATTGTAAAACTAAATAAGAAGAAATAACTATAAACGAACGAATAAAGAGATGAAGAAATTAGAAATTAAAGACCTGAAAGAGAACTTTTTCGAAACTATCGGAAAAGAATGGATGCTGGTCACAGCCGGCACGAAAGAGAAGTTCAATACAATGACGGCAAGCTGGGGTGGCATCGGCTGGTTGTGGAATAAGCCCGTAGCCTTTGTTTTCGTTCGCCCCGAACGCTATACATATGAATTTATAGAAAAGGGCGACTATCTGACTTTATCCTTCTTAGGAGAAGAAAACAAGAAAATTCATGCAGTCTGTGGCTCCAAGTCGGGACGGAATATAGATAAAGTCAAAGAAACCGGATTGAAACCTATATTTACGGAAGAGGGAAATGTATTGTTCGAGCAAGCCCGTCTGAGTCTGGAATGTAAGAAACTCTATGCCGACGGCATCAAACCGGAATGTTTCCTGGATAAGGAATCATTAGAAAAATGGTATGGTGGCGCTCATGGCGGTTTCCATAAAATGTATATTGTAGAAATTAAAAATATATATTCGGAATAAATTTAGCGGATTTTTTATGAATGTAACGGAGAAGGCTCTGAACTCAATGAATGATTGAGAACAGAGCCTTCTTTTATTTTACTATGTTTTATTCTACTATGTGATTAGTATCTTAAAAACTTATTTGGATGGAGCTTTCTTTACCCACGTGTCCAGCCATTCAAAGAATGTACGTTGCCACAACACTCCGTTTTGAGGTTTCAGTACCCAGTGGTTTTCATCCGGATAAATCAGCAGTTCGGCAGGAACCCCACGCATCACGGCAGCGTCGAAAGCAGCCATCGCCTGATTAGCCAGGATACGATAATCTTTTTCTCCATGGATGCAGAGAATCGGAGTATCCCATTTTTCTACGAAGAGGTGAGGGGAGTTGGCGAAAGTACGCTGTGCCACCGGATTTTGTTTTTCCCAGTATGCGCCACCCATATCCCAGTTGGCAAACCATTTCTCTTCAGTCTCCAAATATTGCATTTCCATATTGAAGATACCGTCATGAGCAATAAATGCCTTGAAGCGTTTGTCATGGTGTCCGGCCAACCAATATACGGAGAATCCACCGAAACTGGCACCCACACATCCTAAACGGTCTTTGTCTACATACGGCTCTTTTGCCATCTCGTCAATAGCCGTGAAGTAATCCTTCATGCATTGACCGCCATAATCACCGCTGATCTGTTCGTTCCATTCTACACCGAATCCCGGCAGACCGCGACGGTTCGGAGCAACGATGATATAATCATTAGCCGCCATAATCTGGAAGTTCCAACGATATGACCAGAATTGACTTACCGGACTCTGAGGACCGCCCTCACAGAACAACAAAGTAGGATATTTCTTATTCGGGTCAAATTGTGGCGGGTAAATCACCCATGTTAACATCTGTTTGCCGTCTGTTGTCTTCATCCAGCGACCTTCCACTTTACCCATTTCCAACTGGTCATAAATCTGCTTATTCTCTTGTGTCAATTGAGTGGTTGTACCGTCCAGTGCCACTGTATAAATCTCGTCACCCATACTCATAGAATGACGCTTGGCAATCAGCTTATCACCAAAAAGAGCCACGCCTTCGTAATCATACATTCCCGAAGTAACCGCCTTTACCGAATCATTTGCCAAATCCAGCGCATAAATCTGCGATTCTCCGTGCCATACACCTGTGAAATAGATAGTCTTAGCGTCTGCACTCCATACAAAAGCATCCACATTCGATTCGAACGCCTTGCTGACAAACCGTTTCTCACCGGTTTCCAGATTCATGATGAACAGACGGTTCAGATCAGCTTCGTATCCGTCACGTTCCATGCTCTGCCAGGCGATATACTTGCCGTCCGGAGAGTATTGCGGATTGGTATCATATCCCTTATTCTCTTCGGTGATATTCTCCGTTTTCTTAGTATTCAGGTCATAGACATAAATATCCGAATTGGTAGAAACCGCATACGCCAGTCCTGTCTTCTTGCGGCAAGTATAAGCTACTTTGTCCGAAGTCATATTCCAGGCAAGTTGCTCGATGCCGCCCCAAGGCTTCATCGGGCTTTCATATGGCTCACCGTCCAGAATATCCACGATATTGGAGATGCCGTTGCCGTCAAAATCAGCAACGAAAGGATGCGGAGCCGTCGTCACCCATTCATCCCAATGTTTGTACATCAGGTCAGTGACAATAATGCCGGTAGCTTTAGGCAGGTCCGGGTATTTATCGGCTGTACTTTCTTTCGTCTTTACTTGTGAGATAAACAAGAGCTTCTTGCCGTCCGGTGAGATAGAATATCCTTCGATGTCACCGTCATAATTGGTCAGTTGCTTGCGACCGCTGCCGTCGGGATTCATCTCGTAGAGCTGGCTGCTACCGTTGTCGTTGCTTAGAAAAGCGAGCTTGGTGCCCCCTTTAATCCATGTCACCTCATTCTCCTGATAAGGAGTGTGGGTGATTTGTTGATTATCACTTCCGTCTGCGTTCATCACGAAGACTTCGCGGTTACTCTTGTTTTCCGGTACACTATAGTATGCCACCGTATACACAATTTTCTTTCCGTCGGGCGATACCGCGAATCCGCCGATACGTCCCATGGCCCAAAGTGCTTCGGGAGTCATGCGCTTCCCTTCAATCTTAATATCCGATTTCTCGATAAGCACCTGGTCCGTCTTGCCTGCGTCTTTGGTTCCGCCGCAGGCAGCTAACAACATTGCTGCCGACATCATAAATAAATTAGCTTGTCTCATATATTTTATAAAATGTTTATTTTCTTGCGAAGATAGTGAAAAAAGGATTTAAATCTTCTTTTTCTGCCAGTTTCCTTTCTTCATATACATGTAGCAGAATATCAATGTGAAAATACCATACACACACTCCGTTGTCCACGCAAATGCGATGTCCATCCGCAGATACAGGATAAAGTACATTGAGTAAGCGACATAAATGGTCAGTACGCAAAGTTCCATCGCTAGAGCTGTGCGGGTGTTTCCCGTCCCTGATACCGACTGGAAATAAACATTGGCGGGAACTAGCACCAGATAAGCCGAACATAGTACCCAAAGAGAATGGACGGATGCTTCCCTTAATTCCGGAATGTCAGTATAGATACTCAGAACCAGGTCAGGAAACAGGCAGAAGAATACCAGTATGGGTATTACAAGTATATACCCGATACGGATATGCTGCCTGATAGTTCCCCGTACGCAATCCTGTTCGCCTGCGCCAATAAGGTTGCTGACCAGTGAACCGCAGGTAGAGGCGAAAGCCATCGCAATCATAAACGGAATTCCCGATACATTACGGATTATATTGGCGATTGCCAGCGACCGTTCTCCCAAGTGTTCCACGAAAAGGAAGAACATGAACCAGGTCGATAGGGAAACGAAGTTCTGAATCATCGTCCAAACGGAAATATTGAGAATCCGTTTCAACATCTGTACACGGAATTTTGGCAGGATATTCAATGCATACTTCTTGCAGTCAATCCGTTTCCATGTATAGATGATGAAGAAAATCACCGAAACCATCTCGGCTAACGAAGAACCGATGGCAGCACCGGCAATCCCCAGTTGCGGGAAACCGAATTTACCGAAAATCAGGATATAGTTGAATACAACATTCGAGAGTACCATCACAATGGAGTTCAATGTCAGTGTCTTGGTCTGGGTGGTTCCTACGAAGAACGCCCGGAACATAACGCCGACAAAAGAGAAGAAGAAACCGTAGACTCTCCAGTGTATATAGCTCTCGGCTGCATCGTAGATGTGCGGAGAAGATATGATATTCTTCAATATATGCGGTGAGAATACGATGGATAGGGTGAACAATATAGCTGCAACCGCCAGTAAAAAATAGATGCCCTGATAGAAGATCAGACCTATCTCTTTGTAATTTCCTTCCCCGTTGCGACGGGCAATCAATATCTGGGCTCCGATGCTGAAACCGAAAGCCAGCATAAAGATAGCGAGGTAATATACACCTGCGATGGCAGATGCCCCCAGTTCAATTTCGCCAACACGTCCTAGAAAAGCCGTGTCCGTCATGCCAATCAGCTGCTCCATAATCAGGCTGATTAGGATAGGATAGGCGATCATCCAGATTTGTTTATAAGTATATTTAGTTTTCATCATACTTTGTATTTTAGAGAAAGAAAGCCGGGCAACCTAAATGGATGTCCGGCTTTCTCAGAATATATAGGATTTTATTCCTTATTTCTTATTCTGTCTTTGCTGCTGCAATTGCTCTTGTTGCTTTTGCATCGCTTCCAGGCGTGCAGCAAATCCGGTCTTTTTCGCTTGTTTCGGGTCTTTCTTTTTCGCTTCGAGGATAGACAGTAATTTTGTTTCGTTAGTAGTTTTACGAAGCAGAATCATAGTACCTACACTAATCAACGTTGACACGAAATAATAATAGTTCAAACCTGACGGATAATCGTTCAACACAAACAAGAACATAATCGGCATCAGATACATCATCCATTTCATGGCAGCCATCTGTGGTTGCGCGCCTGTATCCTGCATAGACATCGTGTACTTCGTGTTCAGCACGTTGGTTACCGTCATCAGCAAGCAGAACAAGCTGAGATGGTTGCCCAGGAACGGAATATTGAATGGGAATGTGATAAATGCGTCATAAGTGGAAAGGTCGTCCGCCCACAAGAAACTTTGTTGGCGCAACTCGATAGCACTCGGCACGAACATAAACAAAGCCATCAGGATAGGGAACTGCAACAACATCGGCAGACAGCCGCCCATCGGGCTTACCCCATATTGGCTGTAAAGCCCCATCACTTCCTGCTGCTTCTTCATCGCGTCTTCCTGCTTCGGATACTTCTTATTGATTTCGTCGATTTTCGGTTTCAACACGCGCATCTTGGCAGAAGACATATAAGTTTTCCAGGTAGCCGGATAAACCACAACTTTCACCATGATAGTCAGAATCAACAGTACGATACCCATGCTCAAGCCCCAACCGGACAACCAGTCGAATACGTTGATCGTGATGAATTGATTAATCCAGCGAATCAACGGCCAGCCCAGATATACCAGTCTGTGAAGTTCCCATTTCTCGGTACGACCCTTATCCAACGCTTTCAGCGTCTTGAAGTGGTTCGGACCAAAATAGAAATACATCTCTGTCGGTTCTTTGCCTGTCGGATCGAAGAATGTATTCATTTCAGCAGAGTAATCCTTGATATATCCGCTTCCTTGCTGTTCCATTCTCGATTTTACAGAAACCTTTTCGAAATCCTGCTCAGCGATAAATACAGAAGAGAAGAACTGGTTCTTGAAAGCCACCCAGTCGATACGGCTTTCCAACTTCTTATCATCATCCTTGGCAGCCGACAAGTTATCTACATTTTCACCTGTCACCTTATAAGTCAGCTCAGACAAACGATTCTCGTAAGTGAACCCTTTTTCCAGTTGGCGGGCACGTTGTGACCAGTCGATGTCCACATACTTGGTGTTAGCCAGCTTGTCTGCCATACCTGTAGCCTTGATTTCAAAGTTCATCAGGTAGCTGTCCGGTTTCAGTGTGTAGATGAAGTCGATATAGCTTTCGCTGCCTGCGGCCAAACGCATGGTAACGCTACTATCCGTCTTGTTTACTGCTTCAAAGAAATAATCCTTTGTCTGAATAGCACCTTCTTTATTGTAGAAGTTGAAATTCATCGAAGCATCATCACCGTCGAACAGCATGACCGGTGTCTTCTTATCCTGTGCCATGTAATCCTTCAGCATGGCTGAATATACACGTCCGCCCTTCGTCGTGAAAGTGATTTCCGCTACATTATTCTGAATACTGATTTTAGAATCAGTTCCGTGCATGGCATTGAAAAACAGAGCAGAAGAATCGGCTACCGATGCGGCAGTCTCTTTCTTGCTGTCAGCCAGTGCAGCTTCCGTTTTCGCCTTCAGCGCTTCTTCTTGCTGCTGTACCACGGCAATAGAATCGTAGTATTTCTTTTGTGCAGCTATCTGCTCCTCGCTGGGACGGCTCAGAAAACTGAATCCTACCAATAATATACCTATTAAAACGAGACCTGTGATGGTGTTTTTATCCATTCTTATTTTAATTACAAATTACTAATTTACTTTTCGTTTTCGATAGCAGCTTTCACAAACGCTACGAACAACGGGTGCGGGTTCAATACCGTACTACCATATTCCGGATGGAACTGTGTACCAACGAACCACTTCAATGCCGGAATTTCCACAATTTCCACCAAATCCGACTCAGGGTTGATACCTACACATTTCATGCCGGCAGCTTCGTACTGTGTTTTGTAGTCATTGTTGAACTCATAGCGGTGACGGTGACGTTCTTGAATATGTTCCTGTCCGTAAGCCTTATAGGTCTTAGAGTCTTTATTTAATACACATTCGTAAGCTCCCAAACGCATCGTACCACCCATATTGGTGATTGCCTTCTGTTCTTCCATGATGTCGATTACGTTGTGCGGAGTCTTTTCATCCATCTCGCGTGAGTTGGCATCGGCATAACCCAGTACGTTGCGTGCAAATTCGATAGCGATACATTGCATACCCAGACAAATACCGAAAGTCGGAATATCATGTGTACGCGTATATTTGATAGCAACAAACTTACCGTCAATACCACGCTGACCGAATCCTGGACCAATCATAACACCAGCCATGCCTTTCAACGCTTCACCTACATTCTCGTCTGTCAGCTTTTCACTGTTTACGAAATGCACTTCCACTTTGCGGTCATTGTAAGTACCGGCCTGTGACAAAGCTTCACGGATAGATTTATAAGCATCCTGCAAGTCATATTTCCCAACTAACGCAATATTAACCGGCTCTTTTGTCTCTGCAGCGTGACGGCGTTCCAGGAATTTGCGCCATGGGCCGAGTCCCGGAGTTTCTCCTACCGGCAGTCCCATCTTTTCAAGAATGGTGCTGTCCAGTCCTTGTGCCTGCATCAGGATAGGTACTTCGTAGATTGTTTCCGCGTCGATAGACTGTACTACGGCTTTATCGTCCACATTACAGAACTGTGCCACCTTTTTGCGCAATCCGTCGCTTAGCGGATGTTCGGCACGGAGTACCAGTACATCTGGCTGAATACCTACACTCTGAAGTTCCTTCACCGAATGTTGTGTCGGTTTCGTTTTCAGTTCTCCGGCAGCAGCAAGATAAGGAACATAAGTCAAGTGCACACAAAGAGCATTCTTGCCAAGTTCCCATTTCAACTGACGGATACTTTCGAGGTAGGGGAGTGACTCGATGTCGCCGACCGTACCACCGATTTCAGTGATTACAAAATCGAATTTGTACTTGTTGCCGAGCAGCTTCACATTCCGTTTGATTTCATCCGTGATATGAGGAATCACCTGGATTGTCTTACCCAGATAATCTCCACGGCGCTCCTTATCGATAACGCTCTTGTAGATACGTCCCGTAGTGATGTTGTTCGCCTTTGTCGTTTGAATGCCCAGGAAACGCTCATAGTGTCCCAGGTCAAGGTCGGCTTCGTGTCCGTCTACGGTAACATAGCACTCTCCGTGCTCATATGGATTCAATGTTCCCGGGTCGATGTTGATGTACGGGTCAAACTTTTGGATGGTTACATTATAACCTCTTGCTTGTAGCAACTTACCGATGGATGATGAGATGATACCTTTTCCTAATGAAGAGGCAACACCACCGGTGACGAAAATATACTTTGTTTCTCCCACAGCTATAACTGTTTTAAAAATTGTTTACTTAGTAGTATTCTTACGAACTTAAAAAGCGCAAAATTATAAAAAAAAGAGGAAGAATGCTGTCTTTCGTCTCTACAAATTTATTAAAAAATGCAATTTTAAAAGATTCCTATGATTTCTGAACAAAATAATGTAGCTTTGCACCCTAAACCATAGACAAATATGATGAGAATTACTACTTTATGTTCAGCTTTTATCCTGTCCTTATTATCGTTATCGCTTTCTGCACAGGAACCAGTCGATAATTCTGCACTTCCGGTCGATTCAGTACAACCTGCCCCCGAAGTGGTCAAACCTGTCAAAACTACTAAGTCCTCAACCGTTGTGGCAAAAGCCAAAGTTGTGAAAGCGGATACACTTTCAGCGGAGCTGCAGAAATATTTGATGCTCAAACTTAATATGTCGGGGCCGACTCCTAAATTGGATACAGTTTCTTATTTATATAATAAGTATATCGCCCAGTTGGACTATCTGAATGACTTGTCCGTACCCGTACGCTATATTCCGTCCGATCCCGACTACTTCCGCCTGTTTACCCCATTGGCATATTATTATGCTCCAATGGAACAATATTCAAAACTGGAATGGAAACCAGAGCAACCGGACACCACTCCGCAACTGACAGCGGAACTCCTTCCTTATGACACCCTGGCATTTACCAAAACCCAACGTGCCAACACCTTGGTCAATAAGGCACTGATGGATCTTTATCTGCAAAAACCGCAACTGGTAGTCACTACGGAAGACCGTATCATGAGTCGTGATGTTTTCCGTCGCGATGTCAAGCCGAAAATATCTCCGAAAGCCAGCGTTATCCACTTGTTCCAACCGGAAAATATGGATGATAATGTAGGTAAGGCCGATATAAAGATCAGCCGCCCCAATTGGTGGGTGACCGGTGGTAACGGATCGCTGCAAATCAGCCAAAACCACCTTTCGGACAACTGGTACAAAGGTGGTGAGAGTAACTTCTCCGGCCTGGCAACTTTTCAGGTGTTCGCCAACTACAACGACAATGAAAAAATCCTGTTCGAGAATCAACTCGAAGCTAAAGTGGGTATGACTTCCACTCCTTCGGACGAATACCATAAATACTTGTTTAATACCGACCAATTTCGTCTGTATAATAAATTAGGTCTAAGAGCCTTCAAGAACTGGTACTACACTATTTCTTCCGAATTCAAGACCCAGTTCTTCAACGGCTACAAAGCGAACAGTGAAGATTTGGTTTCAGCATTCATGTCTCCGGCGGATTTGGCAGTCAGTGTCGGTATGGACTACAAATTGTCCAAGAAGAAATTCAACCTCTCCGTATTCGTGGCGCCGTTGACCTATAACTTGCGTTATATCGGCAGCTCGGAAGTAGACGAAACCAAATTCGGTCTGGATAAAGGAAAATGCTCCAAGAATGACTTCGGCTCCCAATTGCAATCGACATTCAACTGGACTATTATCTCTGCCGTAACATTGGAATCCCGTCTCAACTACCTGACCAATTATCATTGGGCGCGTGTTGAATGGGAAAATACCTTCAACTTCGTCCTGAACCGCTATCTTTCTACCAAGCTTTATCTACATACCCGTTTTGATGACAGCTCCAAACCTACTGAAGGCGACAGCTTCTTCCAGTTGAAAGAGCTGCTTAGCTTCGGTATTAATTATAAATGGTAAAAAAAGGCAGGAATAATTTGAAAGCAAAACAGGGGGGCTGAATAACAATTAAAGTTATTCAGCCCCCTAATTATTATCCCCTATATTTGTAAACCATTAGTCATATCCAGAGCCGATTTAACCACATATTTAGACTTGTGAGTAAAAAGAAAGTGTTTTTTCTTGTTTACTATTTATTATTTTATCTATATTTGCAACCAAATTCATTCCGTTATCAAAGAAGTAACGGAGAAATGAAGGGTGAAAATACATGATCATTAACAAAAATGACGATCGAAAAACTCTGCCAACAAATGTGATTGGCAGCGGCGTAGCACGCTCAAAACGTTGGTTAGTGGCAATTGTGCGCATCTGTCACGAGAAAAAAACGAGTGAACGTCTTACAAAAATGGGGATTGAAAACTTCCTACCAATTCAACAGGAAGTCCATCAATGGAGCGATCGCCGTAAAGTTGTTGACCGGGTATTACTTCCGATGATGATCTTCGTTCATGTTGACCCGCATGAACAAAAAGAAGTTTTGACATTATCTTCTATCAGCCGTTACATGGTACTACGTGGTGAAAGTACTCCGGCTATCATTCCTGACCAGCAAATGTTGCGATTCAAATTTATGCTCGACTATTCGGATGAAACGATTAGTATGAATACATCGCCATTGGCACCGGGAGAGAAGATAAAAGTGATCAAAGGACCATTAGCAGGACTGGAAGGGGAGCTGGTAAATGTGAATGGAAAATCAAAGGTTGCTGTCCGCTTGACAATGTTAGGGTGTGCATGCGTAGATATACCGGCAGGATGTGTAGAGCCGGTATCTGGAAATGGGGAATTACAAGATTAATCAACCAATTTATTTTATGGGGGTATGGGGATTTTACTACAAGAACGTAATGAAAGTCTGCAAAATATAACAGGCTGTCTATCTGACATCGGTGATAAAAAGCTAGGTATGTGCACCGATGACCTCTCTCGAGTGAATAAAAATCCATGAAAGTATTAATGAATTGTATCCTCTAAAGGGATACAGTGTAGAAATGTATGTACGTATCGAAAGATGAGGGGATTCTTTGTGTGGTAACACTACCGCCATTGAAGTCTTGCTCATAACCTTTGTGCTGATAATAATCAATCAGATAAATCAATTTTCGAAATATAATTTTATTCGTTTATACTATAATGGAAAAGACATTGAAGGACATAGTACAATATGTCCGCAAAAACTATTTCAGTTATTGGGTAATTTTAGGTATTGACACGGCAATATCTGTCTTATGCTCATTGATAGCCTATGCCGTAATTCACTATATGGCACATGTTCCAATGACTGACTGGATGCTTTGCCAATTTATTTTTGTCTCTTTAGCAGCAAGTATTGCAGGCTCCTTATTATTTCATACTTATCGTAATACGATTCGTTTTTCTCAGGCACGTGAACTTTGGCGCATCATGTGTGCTGTCTTGTTCAAGGTTGCCTGTTTGTTGGTTGTTTCTTTTTGGATTATATCCGAATCGCAACTACAATACAATTATAAAACGGCCTATCTTCTGTTTGACGGTCTATTGACTTTGGTGGCACTTACTGCTTTTCGTGTATCACTTATTATCGTTTACGATTTTTTGTTAGACTGGATGAATAAGAAAAATACTCGTATTCTTATTTATGGTATTGATGAAAAGAGTGTAGCTTTAAAACTTCGTCTCCGTGACAGTGCACACTATAAAGTAGTAGGTTTCTATACCTATGGTAAAGGTAACAGCAGGCGTCGCTTGACAGATCTTCCCATTTATTACTTTGAAAATGAATCGGATGTTGAGTATATAATGCGTAAACGGGGGATTCGTGGCATTTTGTTTGCCCGTTATGAAGATACCCGTCTGGAGGAAAACCGTCTTCTGGAATACTGTAAAAGCAATTCTCTTAAGACTCTGATTGCGCCTACCATCAGTGAAGCGGATTCTGATGGTAACTTCCATCAGTGGGTGCGTCCTATAAAGATTGAAGATTTGTTGGGACGTGCTGAGATTAATATCAATCTCCGTCAAGTTGCAGAAGAATTCAGAGGGAAAACTATATTGGTTACAGGTGCTGCCGGTAGTATTGGTAGTGAGCTTTGTCGTCAATTGGTACAGATGGGTATTCAGAAACTCATCATGTTTGATTCAGCAGAAACTCCTTTGCATAATGTCCGTCTTGAGTTTGAAAAGAATTATCCTACTATAGATTTTATTCCGGTGATTGGTGATGTGCGTGTGAAAGAACGTGTACGCATGGTATTTGAAATTTACCATCCTCAAATCGTCTTTCATGCTGCTGCTTACAAGCATGTGCCTTTGATGGAAGAAAATCCTTGCGAAGCGGTACTTGTCAATGTCACAGGTTCACGTCAAGTGGCTGATATGGCAGTGGAGTATGGTGCGGAAAAGATGATAATGGTTTCTACTGATAAAGCTGTTAATCCTACTAATGTGATGGGATGTTCCAAACGTCTGGCAGAAATCTATGTGCAGAGTTTAGGCTGTGCCATTCGTGAAGGAAAAGTGAAAGGCCATACCAAATTCATCACTACCCGTTTTGGTAATGTCTTGGGTAGTAATGGTTCAGTTATCCCTCGTTTCAAGGAACAGATAGAGAATGGAGGACCTGTTACTGTAACTCATCCTGATATCATCCGCTTCTTTATGACTATTCCTGAGGCTTGCCGTTTGGTAATGGAAGCCGCTACGATGGGAGAGGGTAATGAGATTTTTGTCTTTGAGATGGGTAAGGCTGTGAAGATTGTCGATTTGGCTACTCGCATGATTGAACTGGCTGGTTATCGTCCGGGAGAGGATATCAAAATTGAATTCACAGGCTTACGTCCTGGTGAGAAACTTTATGAAGAGGTATTGAGTGATAAGGAAAATACGCTTCCAACCGAAAATAAGAAGATTATGATAGCTAAAGTCCGCCGGTATGAGTATGCCGATATCCTTGATACGTACACAGAGTTTGAGAGACTCTCCCGTGCGGTTAAGATCATGGATACGGTCAGACTGATGAAGAAAGTAGTCCCGGAATTCAAATCGAAGAATTCTCCGCGGTTTGAGGTATTGGATAAAGAACAATAAACTAGAATATATTATGAACAATTCATTTTGCATTGCTGCAAGTATGCAGAAAAAAGTCGGTGGAATACTTTCCTGCCTGTTTGTACTCTTTCTGCTTGCTTCCTGCCAGTCATACAAGAAAGTCCCCTATCTGCAGGACTCTGAAGTTGTGGGACAGGTTGCCCAACAGGAAACTCTGTATGATGCCAGGATAATGCCTAAGGATCAGCTTACTATCATGGTGTCATGTACGAACCCTGAACTGGCGGCTCCTTTCAACCTGGGAGCGACCGGTTCTGCCGGTATGACTGCCGGAAACCCACAGGGTACTTCTCAATCCTCTCAACAGACTTATCTGGTAGATAATGAGGGGAATATTAATTTCCCTGTATTGGGGATATTGAAAGTGGGTGGACTGACTAAAAAGGAGGTGGAGCAAATGATAGTGGAGAAGCTGAAGCCCTATATCAAAGAAACTCCGATAGTTACTGCCCGTATGGTCAACTATAAAATCTCCGTGTTAGGAGAAGTCGCTAGTCCTGGTACATTTACTATCAGCAATGAGAAAGTGAATCTATTGGAGGCCTTGGCCATGGCGGGTGACATGACCATTTATGGAATCCGTGACAATGTTAAATTGATTCGTGAAGGTGCTGACGGTAAACAACAGATAATAACATTGGATTTGAATAAGGCCGAAACTCTTCTTTCTCCTTACTATTGGTTGCAGCAGAACGATATTATATATGTGACTCCGAACAAGGCGAAGGCCCGAAATTCAGATATCAGTAACAGTACAGGTCTTTGGTTCTCTGCTATTTCTATTTTGATGTCATTAACAAGTTTATTAGTAACAATCTTCAGATAATAATATCGTATGGTTGAGGAAAGAAAAGAAAGAACGGGGGCACAATCCGAGGAACAAATCAATATTCAGGAAATTCTTTTCCGTTATCTGATTCATTGGCCATGGTTCGTTGTTTCAGTAATAGTCTGTGTTGCTGTTGCATGGGGATATCTACGTCTGACAACACCTATATATAATGTTTCCGCCACAGTTCTGATTAAGGATGAGAAGAAAGGCGGTGGTGCGAATATGTCTTCCGAATTGGAAAAGATGGGGATGAATGGCTTTGTCTCCTCATCGGGTAATATAGAGAATGAAATTGAGGTTTTGACTTCCAGGACATTGGCAAGGGAGGTAGTCAGCTCTTTGGGATTGTTCGTGACTTATATGGACGAGGACAGGTTTCCCAAGAGGGAACTGTATCGTACTTCCCCAGTTCTGGTAAGCCTGACTCCACAGGAAGCGGATAAACTTCCGCAGACAATGGAAGTAGGTATGTCCTTACAACCTTCCGGTGTGATGGATGTACAGATTAAAGTGGGAGAGAAAGAGTATCGGAAAAGTTTTGAGAAATTACCAGCCGTACTTCCGACCGATGAAGGTACGGTTGCTTTTTGGGCAAATAATGATACCCTGTCATCACTTCGTCCGGAGAGTGTAACAAAAGAACGTCATATCACGGCTTATATTAACAGACCTTTTTCTGTAGCGAAAGGATACGCCGGTTCCCTGTCAATAACTCCTACCTCGAAGGCGACTTCCGTAGTGACCGTTTCACTTATGAATTCCAATACCCGGCGTGGTAAGGACTATATAGACAAGCTGCTTGAGATGTATAATATCAATGCCAATAATGACAAGAATGAGGTGGCTCAGAGAACTGCCGAGTTTATTGACGAGCGTATCGGCATCATATCAAAAGAACTAGGTAGTACAGAGCGCGATCTGGAGAATTTTAAGCGTAGTGCGGGTATTACAGATTTGACAAGTGAAGCCCAGATTGCCTTGACGGGTAATGCTGAATATGAGAAGAAACGTGTGGAGAATCAGACTCAGATTAATCTTGTCATGGATTTGCAAAGATATCTCCAAGGCACTGAATATGAAGTATTGCCTGCGAATGTCGGTTTACAGGATGCAGGTGTAGCGGGTGCAATTGACCGGTATAATGAAATGGTGTCCGAGCGTAACCGTCTGTTGCGTACATCCACGGAAAGCAATCCGGCAATTGTAAATCTTAATGCCAGCATCCGAGCGATGCGTGGCAATATACAAACCACCTTGGATGCAACGCTGAAAGGTCTTGAGATCACTAGGGCTGATTTGGCCCGTGAAGCGAGTCGTTATTCCCGTCGTATTAGTGACGCTCCTACCCAGGAACGACAATTTGTTAGTATTGCTCGCCAACAGGAAATCAAGTCTGGCTTGTATCTGATGCTGCTTCAGAAGCGTGAGGAGAATGCCATTGTCCTGGCTGCTATAGCCAATAACGCCAAGATTATTGACGAGGCACAGGCGGATGGTGCTCCGATTTCTCCGAAGAGGAGTACGATTTATCTTGCGGCTTTGATATTTGGAATAAGTATTCCGATAGGTATCATTTATCTGGTTGGTTTGACCAAATTTAAAATAGAAGGTCGAGCTGATGTTGAAAAATTGACTTCGCTCCCTGTTATCGGTGACATTCCATTAGCAGATGAAAAGACTGGCTCTATTGCCGTATTTGAGAACCAGAACAATTTGATGAGCGAGACTTTCCGAAATGTCCGTACCAACCTTCAGTTCATGCTTGAAAATGATAAGAATGTTATTTTGGTAACCTCTACTATTAGTGGTGAGGGAAAATCCTTTATATCCACCAATTTGGCTATCAGTCTTTCCTTGTTAGGGAAAAAGGTTGTGATTGTTGGTCTTGATATTCGCAAACCGGGATTGAACAAGGTGTTTAACATACCTAAGAAAGAGCATGGTATAACTCAATTTCTGACTAATCCTACTATAAATCTGATGGATTTGGTACAGCCTTCTGATATAAACAGGAACTTATATATTCTTCCCGGTGGAACAGTTCCCCCTAATCCAACAGAATTGTTGGCTCGTGACGGACTGGAGAAAGCAGTTGAAACCTTGAAGAAGAATTTTGACTATGTGATATTGGATACTGCTCCTGTAGGTATGGTGACAGATACTTTGCTCATAGGACGTGTAGCGGACTTATCCGTCTATGTATGTCGTGCTGATTACACCCGTAAGGCTGAGTTTACTTTGATCAATGAACTCGCTGAAAATAGTAAATTGCCTAATCTCTGTATTGCCATCAATGGTTTGGATCTTCAGAAGAAGAAATATGGCTATTACTATGGCTATGGTAAATATGGCAAGTATTATGGCTATGGTAAACGTTATGGTTATGGCTACGGGTATGGGGAACATAAAGTAAAATGAATATAAGGTTTTTCTGTCATTTTTCTATCTATTGAAAGTAAAATCCATCCTTGATGAGGGTATAATAGCAGAGGAAAGAGGCACTTACTGCCAAGGACTTGGAAACAACTATATCTTTATCAACCTCAAGCAACATCTGAAAATAGAGAAAATCAGTGCTTCTTCCAAAGTCGTAGCTTATCTGTCTAGAGCTTTAAACTAAATAGATGTTGGGGTAAACAATATTTTTACTTACCATTTAGAGATACCCAATAGATAACAATGTGGTAGAACGTGTCGTTAGTCTGCTGACAATTCAACACCACTTCATGCTTTATTTCAGCAGTGGTGAAGGGACTGAAATATCCACATATAATCAGTACAGTGAAGATCAAGGTAGGTTTGATTGAAATTATTTAGGTGAGTTTACTACTGATATTTCTTACGGTTGTAGATATTTGATAGTCTGCAACTAGATAAAATTGGATTAGTAATATGCCGATAGTTATGCAAACGTTTAAAACTTAATATAGGTACTTGCAAAAGGTGCTTGTATGAGAGGGCTTAAAATTGACTACTAACATCTTTTTGTATAGGTAAATATTCCCAATTGTTACCTCTGTGAGATATGTACTCAATTCTGCATGGAATTAATAAGATCTTAATCAATAACAATATATGAAAATAGCAATTGTTGGCACAGGCTATGTGGGCTTGGTGTCCGGTACCTGTTTTGCTGAAATGGGTGCTACAGTAACTTGCGTGGATGTAGACGCAAATAAGATTAATAAACTAAAAAAGGGTGAAATGCCTATTTATGAACCAGGGCTGGAAGAGTTGGTGAAACGTAACGTGGGTTACGGACGATTGAACTTCACAACAGACTTGATTGAAATTTTAGATGACGTGGAAGTTGTTTTCTCCGCTGTGGGAACTCCGCCGGATGAAGATGGTAGTGCCGATTTGAAATACGTACTTGCTGTAGCCAAGCAGTTTGGACAAAACATCAACAAATACACTATTTTAGTAACTAAATCTACCGTGCCTGTTGGCACTGCTCAAAAAGTGAAAGCTGTCATTCAGGAAGAGTTAGATAAACGTGGAATGGATGTACCCTTTGATGTAGCCAGTAACCCTGAGTTTCTGAAAGAGGGTGCTGCTATCAAAGACTTTATGAGTCCTGATCGTGTGGTTGTAGGTATTGAAAGTAAAAAAGCAGAGGAGGTGATGACCAAGCTCTATCAACCTTTCTTGCTTCAGAATTTCCGTGTAATTTTTATGGATATTCCTAGTGCAGAAATGACCAAATATGCTGCTAATGCTATGCTAGCTACCCGCATTAGCTTTATGAATGACATAGCTAATTTGTGCGAGCGAGTAGGTGCCAATGTAGACCATGTGCGCAAAGGAATAGGGGCGGATGTACGTATCGGTCAGAAATTTCTTTATGCCGGTTGCGGATATGGTGGTAGCTGTTTCCCAAAAGATGTGAAAGCTCTGGTGCGTACGGGTATCGACAGCGGTTACCACATGGAAGTGATTGAAGCTGTAGAGCGAGTTAATGATCGTCAGAAGAGCATAGTTTATGACAAACTTATTCGTTTGATGGGCGATGTAAAAGGCAAGACCATTGCTTTGTTAGGTTTAGCTTTTAAACCTGATACGGATGATATGCGCGAAGCTCCAGCTTTAATGGTGATTGATAAATTGCTGAAGGATGGTGCTAGCGTGAGAGTGTTCGATCCCATTGCAATGAATGAGTGTAAACGTCGTATTGGTGATGTCGTGGTTTATACGGAGAATCTTTACGACTGCGCAGATGGTGCGGATGCCCTGTTACTAATGACTGAATGGAGACAATTTCGATTGCCAACTTGGAATGTGATTCAGAAAGTAATGGTCGATAAGTATGTTGTAGATGGGCGTAACATCTGGAATCGTGCAGAGTTGGAAGAGATGGGATTTAGTTATACCCGAATAGGGGAAAAGTAATGATATTTTATACAAAATACTTTACGAATGAAACAACCCTGAATTGATGTTTGCAAGAGATTTATTATTATCACTGTAACGATAGTATACATAATGCTGGAGAGTCGTTTTTTCTACTTGTTTCATATGGTTATGTTCTTTTTTAGCAGGTTATGTTATACGTTACATCCTATAATTATCGTCAAAAAGTCGAAGAGACTATTCATACCACGTTTGGAATTGTTTCTTCTTTTGATTGTTGCAGAAATGTTACTGTCATATCAAATTAATGAAAGTGTAACATAGAATGTGGCAGAATGAATGATGCTATCTAGTTGGTTGTCAGATGAGTTTGGGGAGTTTTGTGAACTTTAATAATTGTAGTTGGAACAATGGGAATAGTTATACTTATACAATAAGATTTCTGGTACCATTTTTGCTTTTAGTTATATATAGTTTAATGGATGTTCTACCAGTAAAGATGATTTTATTATTAGCACTGTATACTCTTTTGAACTATATTTACTTTTATCTTGCATAACAATTAGAATGCCAATGGGATATTATATTAGTAATCCATTATCTCTTTGATTGTTTATACAATAACTCCTTTTTAATCATTATTTTTACTCGGAATTAAGGAGGAAGAAGATAATTTGGAAGTAATAACAGGAGGAAGATAAATAAAAACAATGTCAAATATTAGACAAGAAATGAAGAAGGGGCTGTTTTGGACAGCTCTTGATAAGTATTCGGGTCAAATTATAGGTATTGTCATATCTATGATATTGGCACGCCTACTTACACCATACGACTATGGTGTTGTAGCAACTGCTTCCGTGTTATTGGGCTTTTTAAGTATTTTTACAAGTGCTGGCATCGGCCCTGCAATCATACAGAGAAATGATCTCTCTCAAGATGATTTAAACAATATATTTACCTTTTCCATCATTCTTGGATTAGTGATAGGTAGTGTATCTTTTGGTTCTTCTTGGGTAATTGCAGATTTTTACGGTACTCCTTTGCTTACTCCGGTTATTCAGATTTTGTCTGTGGGACTATTCTTTGGTACTATCAATATGGTGCCGGCAGCATTGATGTCCAAGAATAAGCGATTTAAGGAAATGGCAACTCGAAGCCTTGCATTTCAGGTTTTATTTGGTGTAATAGGTATTATTTCTGCCTTTCTCGGAGCAGGAGTGTATGCTCTTGTTTGTCCGCAGATATTTGCGTCGTTGTGTACATTCTTGTATAACAATCACTTTTATCCTGTTCGGATTAGTAGTCGATTTCATGTTGAACCCATTAAGCGAATTATTTCTTTCTCATCATTTGTATTTCTTTCTGAGTTTACTAATTATTTTGCACGAAATTTGGATAAATTGATTATTGGAAAAACGATATCTGCAAATGCACTTGGATATTATGAGAAGTCATATCGGTTAATGCAGATGCCGCTCAACAATGTATCTTCTGTTATTTATCCTGTCTTACAGCCAATCATGACTAGTCTTCAAAATGACATGAAGGAGATGTCTACAAAATATGCTAAGATTGTCTCCATTATAGCATCTGTAGGCTTCCCTATTGCGGTTATTTTATATTTTACTGGGCAAGAAATTATGGTAGTTATGTTTGGAGAAGTATGGCTTCCGGCTGTTCCAACTTTCAAGATATTAGCTCTATCCATTCCAACAATGCTGATATGTAACCCCAATGGAGCAATATTCCTATCTTGTAATGCTTCAAAACAAATGTTTTATGTGACAATCATCAATACATGTCTTACAGTAATAGGTTTTATTGTCGCTGCTGTATTTGGTGGCACTATCGAAGCTATTGCATGGGGATGGACAGGAAGTGGGATATTAGCAACTTTTAATTCATACTTTCAATTATATGTGCTTGTTATGCATCAGTCACTTATTCCAGTGTTAAAGAGCCTTATCAAACCTGTTATCAATGCGTGCATATTAATTGTTGTGTATATGCTCTATGACATATTAATGCCGTCTTCATGGTTTATGATTGCACACTTGATACTCAAATGTGTCTTGGGTTTGATGATAGTATTATCATTTTTGAGATGTACAAATCAGTTTGATGTTATAGCATTTGCGAAATCAAGGATAAAATAATATTATTATAAAATGTTCAACTTAGAGAAGTTCATTTCTGACTCTGTGACCTCTCGTTCAGTCAGTATGTTTGCACTAGATATTGAGGCAAACAAGGAATTTCTTACCACTGAAATCAAGGGTAAGAAAGTGTGTGTAATTGGTGGTGCTGGCAGTATTGGTTCTAGTTTCATCAAAGCTGTACTCCGATTCAAACCAGCTTCGGTTGTAGTTGTTGACCTTAACGAGAACGGCCTTGCAGAACTCGTTCGTGACGTTCGTTCCACCGAGGGACTTTTCGTGCCCGAGGAGTTCCGCTGCTACACACTCAACTTTGCAGACCCTATTTTTGAACGCATTTTTCGCGAGGAGAAGGGCTTTGACATCGTTGCCAACTTCTCAGCTCACAAGCACGTGCGTTCAGAGAAAGACAAATATTCCGTTCAGGCACTTATTGAGAACAACGACATCAAGGCCAAAAAGCTGATGGATCTCCTTACCATCTATCCACCTAAGCACTTCTTCTGCGTCTCCACTGATAAGGCTGCCAATCCCGTGAACATAATGGGTGCCAGTAAACGTATCATGGAAGACCTTGTAATGGCCTACAACACTCACTTCAAGGTTACTACCGCACGCTTTGCTAATGTAGCATTCTCTAATGGTTCACTTCCTGATGGCTGGATTCATCGCCTTCAGAAGAAACAACCTCTGGCAGCTCCATTTGATGTAAAGCGCTATTTCGTATCACCTGAGGAGTCTGGTCAGATCTGTATGCTCGCTTGTGTCCTCGGTAATGGTGGTGAGGTGTTCTTTCCTAAGTTGGGTGAAGACCAAATGCTCACCTTCTCTACTATCTGCGATGATTTCGTAAAGGCGGAGGGATTCATCAAGGTAGAGTGCAAGAATGAGTTAGAGGCAAAGCAGTATGCTATTAACATGTCGTACGAGTCGGACACATATCCTGTGGTTTACTTCAAATCAGATACCACCGGAGAGAAGGCATATGAAGAATTCTATATTCCAGGTGAGAAAATCAATATGGAGCGCTTCTCTGCTCTTGGAGTAGTAGAGGAGACCAAACGTCGTCCAATGCCTGAAATCAACAGCTTTTTTAATGAGTTAGAAGGTATCTTTGCAAAGGATGACTTTACCAAGGCAGAAGTAGTAGAATCAATCAAGAGGTTTATACCTAACTTTGAACATGAGGAAAAAGGTAAGAATCTTGATCAGAAGATGTAATTTATAAATAAATAATTGACAAATTAAATTATAGAGAATTATGGCTTACAAAATTCCTTTGTTCAATCTGAACTTTGATGAACGTGAGGCTCAAGCTGCATATGATACTATTAAGTCTGGCTGGATCTCTACTGGTCCTAAAAATGCCGAACTTGAGCAAATGTTTATTGACATGTGGAAGGTGAAGTATGCAGTCAGCATGTCTAATTGTACTGACGCACTTCACGTTTGCTGTATGGTATGCGATTTTGGTCCTGGTGATGAAGTTATTTGTCCTTCACTAACTTTTGCTGCTTCTTGCAACTGTATCCGCTACGTTGGTGCCACTCCAATATTTGCCGACATCGTAAGTCCTGGTCACATCAACATTGATCCTAAGGATATCGAGGCTAAGATCACATCTCGCACCAAGGGTATAGTTGTTGTACACATGGCTGGATTCCCTGCCGATATGGATGCTATTATGGAGATTGCCCGAAAGCATAGTCTCAAGGTTGTTGAAGATGCATGTCACGGTCCTCTTTCTGAGTATAAGGGCAAGAAACTCGGTACTATAGGGGATTGCGCAAGCTTCTCATTTTTCTCTAATAAAAATATCTCTACAGGTGAGGGGGGTATGTTTATCACCAATAACGAGGAAATGGCTCAGAAGGCTCGTCTTATTCGTTCTCATGGTATGAGCACCATGTCTTACCAGCGTGCATCTGGTCATGCAACAGAGTATGATATCACTTGTCTTGGTTATAACTTTCGTATGGATGATATTCGTGCTGCGATTGCAATTGAGCAGCTCAAAAAGCTTCCAGCCGATCTCGAGACTCGTGTAATAGTTCGCAAGCGCTATGAAGAGAATCTCGCTAAAATTAATCGGATAGTGGTTCCTTTTGTAGATTGCAAGGAATTCACCAGCAACTATATCTTCCCAATCGTCATTAAAGATTCTACAAAGGAGCAGCGTAACTCTCTTCGTGAGTACATTCATGCTCAGGGCGTTCAGACTTCTGTACACTATCCTGCAGCTCACCACTTCTCTACTTACAAAGAACTGGATGTTGTACTTCCTCAGACGGACTATGTTACTGACAATGAGGTAACTCTTCCTATGTATGCATCTCTTACTATGGAACAGGTTGATTTCATATGTGAAGTAGTAGCTAATGGTATCAAGGAAATCTATGGATAAAGATGTTATATTGCTCGGTGGTTTTCACGAGGTGATTGAACTTTGTGAAAAAGCGGGCTACAATATTGTCGGTATCATAGATGGTCGGTTACGGGATTCCTATTTTGGATATTCTGTGATTGGTTCTGATGCTGATGCTGAAGTCTTGTTCTCTAATTATGGTAAGTGCAAGTTGGTTCTCACCCCTGATTCACCCAAAATCAGAGAGAAACTTGTCAATCTGTACAAACCGTTAGGTTATGACTTCGCTACAGTCATTAGCCCCCAAGCAACAATATCCAAGTTTTCAACAGTTGGAAAAGGAACGATCATTCAAGATGGGGTGAATATATCTGCATGCACTACTATTGGTAATTATGTAAAACTCAATACCAATTGTAACGTTATGCATGATAATGTCATCTCAGACTATGTTACAATAGCTCCCAATGCTATAAATCTTGGTAGGATTACTGTTGGAAGGTCATCATATATAGGTGCAAATGCTACTATACTTCCAGAGGTGAAGATTGGGCACCACTCAACAGTTGGAGCAGGTGCTGTGGTAACAAAGGATGTCGATGATAATAAAATAGTAAAAGGAGTGCCTGCGAAATAGAGTTATCCGACCGCACAGATTATCCAGCGGATGTCGTTCGGTACAACTGATTGGAACTTAACATAAAGATTTAAAACTATGGCTGTTTTAGAAAAAATTCAAGAAAGGTCTATACAATGTTCGATGACAGTACTCCAGTCACTTAAAAAGATGGATGAGACTAAGGTCAAGATGCTTTTTGTTTTTGATGAAGATCGTTTTCTTAGTATACTCACTATTGGTGATATCCAGCGTGCAATAATTAAACAAACAGCATTGAACGATTCTGTTTTTACAATAATCGATATAAATAAAAAGTTTGCATCACCTACAGAAACAAGGGCACAGATTCGAGAAAAAATGCTTTCACTTCGTGCAGAGTGTATGCCTGTGGTGGATGAAAATGGTAATCTTGTGGATGTCTATCTTTGGAGTGAGATGTTCAAGCATTCAGAACCCGAGCATCGTGAGAAAATTGACCTTCCCGTTGTCATTATGGCGGGAGGTAAAGGTACTCGATTGAAACCGATTACTAATGTAATTCCTAAGCCTTTGGTTCCGGTAGGAGATAAGACTATCTTGGAAGTCATTATGGATCAATTCGAGAATATTGGTTGCCATAAATTCTATATGTCTGTCAATTATAAGGCAGATATGATGGAGTTCTATCTTTCTCAACTTGAACATAAGTATGACGTCGAGTTTTTTATGGAGAATAAGCCTCTCGGAACCATCGGTAGCGTATCACTTTTGAAGGGAAAGATTACCACTCCTTTCTTCGTGAGCAACTGTGATAGCATCAACGAGCAGGATTATCGTGATGTGTATGATTATCATGTTAGTAATAAGAATGATATGACTATTGTTACCCTCGTCAAGAGTTTTAAGATACCTTATGGTGTTATCAAAACTGGTGAAGACGGTTTGATGCAAAGTTTACAGGAGAAGCCAGAACATACTTATATGGTCAATTCAGGTGTGTACATCCTTAGTCCAGAATTGATAGATGAAATTCCGGAAGATGAGTTCTTTCACATCACTCATCTTATGGAAAAAATAATGGCTCGTGGAGGACGTGTTGGTTGTTTCCCTGTTAGTGAAAATTCTTGGCACGATATGGGTGAATGGTCTGAATATTTGAAGATGATAAATGTAAGATAAGAGTGACTCATTGTTATTAGATTTGGATGAATATTAAAAAATATATAAAGTGAAAATCTTATTATTAGGATCAGTACGAGATGCTCATTTAAATAGATTTATAAACAATCTTAAATTGGCAGATAAGACTAATAGCATAAGTATTGATGTATTCGATATTTGGGGTGTGAATGAAAAAAACAATAGATATATAAGGGATTTATATTCTGTAAGGCTTCATTTTAAAAATTTTTTATACAATATTCCTGTATTGTCATCGTTGTTGCACATTATAGACTATAGAATAAGTTTTAGAAAAGTAAGTAATCAATATGATGTTGTAAACATTCATTACGTAACGGATATTTCTTATTATATATTGGATATAATTAAACGTCGTACTGCGAAAATTGTAGTAACGCCATGGGGTAGTGATATATATCGTATAAAAGAGAGTGATAAGGGAAAGGTACGCAAGGTTTTAAAGGATGGATATGCAATTACTTATCCTCATGATAGGATGAAATATGACATTCAGAAAATATTTTCTTTGGGTAGTGCAGTCTTTGTTCAGATGTATTTCGGATCTGAGACAATAGATTCTTTGTTGCGTATGCCATATAATCAAACTGAAGCAAAGGAAAAATTAGGATTCGCTAAGAAATACATAATAGTATGTGGATATAATAGAGTGCCAGAACAGAATCATGAAAACATTATTACTGCATTAGTTGCCGTTAAGAAACGGCTTCCTAATAACACAATGTTGGTATTTCCATTTAGCTATGGAATTTGTCCAAATAATTATAAGATTTCCTTGGTAAGTAAGTTGATGGAAAGTGGATTTGAATATAGGTTCTTTGATAACTATTTGACGAATGAAGAGAATGCATTATTACGTATATCGGCAGATATGTTTATACATATACAAACCACTGATGCTAATTCTGCTACTATTCAGGAATTTTTATTGACAGATACTGTGGTCTTTAATGGTGCTTGGCTAAAATATCCTTTATTAGAACAGCATAATCAGATGCCATATATAAGAGTTGATTCAATGAATGATTTATCCTCGAAAATTGTTCAATACTTTAATGGAAGTGTCCTTGTGTCAGTAAGTAATGAATGTAAGGAGATTATAAATAGCAATTCGTGGGGCAATAGAGGAAAAGAATGGTTTAATTATTTCAAAAAGATATCTTCTATTTAGTATGAATACAACAATAGTATATATTCTTACTAGCTCTGACAAGGATTTATATATTGAGCAGCTATGGTTATCATTGTATTCGCTTCGTCTTCACAATCCCGAAGTACGAGTGGTGCTTTTAACAGATGATAGTACAGAAGTTTCGTTGGTAGGTGATAGGGCAAAGATTAGACAATATCTATCTGAAGTAAAAGTTATAGATGTCCCTAAAGAGTATACTCTAAAAGAACGTTCTCGCTTTATCAAAACTACCTATCGTAAGTATTTAAAGGGAAATCTTCTTTTTCTTGATACAGATACAATCATTGCTGACAGTCTTAGTAGTATAGATGCTGTAGAAGCAGATGTAGCATGTGTGTTGGATTATCATGCTCAGTTGGACAAACTCATTGATGGACCTGTTATCCGCGAGCGCGTGATAGACATTTTTGGTGTAGATGTAGGTGACGAGAGCAACTATTTTAACTCAGGTGTGATGTTTGTAAAGGATACTCCTCGTACTCATCAGTTTTTTGAAGAGTGGCATAAGAATTGGAAAATTGCAGCCTTTGAAAAGAACCAATGCTTTGATCAGCCAGCTTTATTAGTTTCCGATAAGGTCTGTGGGCATGTTATAAAAGAGCTATCCGGTGTTTGGAACTGTCAAGTACTCACTAGTATTCAGTATCTCCATCATGCCAAGATTATTCACTTCTTTAATAATACATGGGAGGGAAAAGCCGAATGGTCTCCTTTCTTTGACGATGGAATATATAAACAACTAAAACGTGAAGGAGAAATTCCTGCAAGAGTCAAGGAGTATATTAATGACCCTAAGTCTGCATTTTTCTCTCCAGCATACTTTGTGTGTAAAAGGAAGAATGAATTTCTGCAAACTCTTGTAGGAGCCACATTGTATAGTGAGTTCCAGAAAAATGGCATTCTTTTCAGGTTTGTAAAACTACTATGTAATTTTCGCTGTTTTTTTATACAATTGATTAAACATGGTTAGATTTAGTTTCATAGTACCTGTGACTGTTTGCAGAAAAGAGTTTGACCTTTTGGTTGATTATGGAAAGTCGCTGATGACAATCATGGTTAATCCAGATACAAAGTTGAAGAAGTTCTGCAAATTTATGATAGAAAAAGCTATTCGTATATACTGGATATTCCAACGCTTTTAAAAGATGAGGCAACCTCATATTGAATTGTTGCGTATCTGCGCTATGCTATTGGTATTGATAGTGCATACTGCTTATTACTCAATGGGTTCTCCTACAGGAGAGATGATAGTCTGTGCGCCCGTTGAATGGACATGGATTACATTTGTACAGTCTGTATCTGTAATTTCTGTGGATGTATTTGTGCTAATCTCAGGTTGGTTTGGCATCAGACCTAAGGTAAAGTCGCTTGTAGGTTTCTTTTTTCAAGTATTTTTCTTTCTTATATTATCATTTGGTGTGATGGCGGCATTGGGGAAAGTGCCCGTATCGATGAACAATATTACCAAATGCCTAACCGTCATTAATACTCTTTGGTTTGTTAGTGCATACCTTTTGCTATATATACTTAGTCCCGCATTGAATGCCTTGGTAGAGCATACTAGTAGGCGAACTTTCAAAAGGGTACTGATAGCGTTTTATGTGTTACAATTTGTATATGGTTGGACTGGGTTACTACCGATATACGAGGGTGGCTATTCAGTCCTATCGTTCGTTGGTCTCTACCTTTTGGCCAGATATTTCAAGGTGTATCAACCTAAGTTTACGAGGTATAACCAGTACACATATATATATTCATATATGTTGATAGCTATTTTGCTCACTATCCTTGGTGTGGCAATTGCATATCTGCCAGTCTTATGCGACCATGTATCCGTAGTCAGTTGGACACTATTTGCATATAACAGTCCATTCGTTATTCTTGAAGCATGCGCCTTTTTCTTTATCTTTGAAAAGATGCATCTCCCTCTTCATTTTCAACGAGTTATTGTGTGGGTGTCATCTTCAAGTTTTGCGGTTTACCTATTACATGCTAATCCTTTTGCACTAAGTGTGTGGTACAAACCTGTAGTGTCAGGTCTTTACCAGATGACAGATTGGGTATTTGTGAATGAAATATGTATTCTTGCATTTGTTGTGGGAGTATTTGTCGTTGCTATTGTGATTGATAGGTTGAGGATAGTACTATGGGATATTGTTTGGCGGAAAATGGAAAAGCCGATTAGAAGGGTAGTAGAAGCAGTGACCTAATCATTATTATGAGAAATCTAAACGGTATTGATTTGTTAAAGTTCATAATGTCAATCATCATCGTTGGCGTACATAGTTGTGTTTTCGAGATGCTTGCCAATGATTATTTTGGAGTACTCATAAACAATATATCCAATGTCTGTGTATCAACATTTTTTGTTATCTCTTCTTTTTTCTTTTTCCGTAAGGTACGTAGCCTTACAACAACTAAAGAAAAGAATAGGCAATTACTTATGTTTGAAAAAAGAACATTATTTCTTTATCTTTTTTGGATAGTTGTACAGTTGCCATATATGGTATAGAGTGCATGTAGGGAGTCTAATTCTTTCATTTTGGAGAGGAATGTTTTGGATGATGTTAGGATATTATTGCTCGTCAGATAAATTTGTAAGAGTTATTGGGAGGACGCCACAGTATGTAAAATTACTTCTACTTGTTTCTATCTTATTGCTTACGCCAGTATGTCCGATAGACTACATTAGTATACCATTTACTATTCTTGTGTTTGCTGTATTTTACACTATGCCATTAAAAGATTCTGCTGTATATAAACAGTTACGAGTTTATTCAATTATTATTTATTGTATTCATGGAACAGTATTGGCTGCTATATCATTTCTTTTACACCCAAGTACAATTATGTTAACCGTTATCGCTGTGTTTATTTGCATAATTGTAGCAGTGGTTGTTTATAGACTTTCGATGGTTCCCCGCTTCAAACTTTTGCAATTAGCTTATTGATATAACCTGTCCTTTGATTGTAATATTTTTAGATTTATGCCTTTAGTTTCAATTATCATACCTGTTTACAACGTAGATAAATATCTACGTACATGTTTAGACTCAATTATCAATTGGACATTTACCAATTGGGAGGCAATCCTTATAGATGATGGAACGCCGGATAATAGTGGCGTCGTCTGTGATGAATATGCAGTAAAAGATACGCGCTTCAAGGTAATTCACAAACAGAATGAAGGTGTCTCCGTTGCTCGTAATTTAGGGCTGGATATAGCAAAAGGACAATGGTGTTGGTTTGTTGATTCAGATGATCTTATTGATTCAAATACACCTGTTGATGTAGAATTATTGAAAGAAAAAGATATAGTAATGTTCGACATTAAGATGTTTAATGATGGCGAAGCAATTCCATACGCTGTTGAAACTATATCATATGATGAATGCGATAACTTAGATACTTTTTACAAAAGGTGGATTTCATATACGCATCCAACTATATGGTATAACCGGAAATTTTGGGATAAAAATGGAGAGTATGCCATTCGTTTTACAAAAAGTATAATATTGGGCGAGGACTTGGAATTCATGCGTAAGTGCGAGTTGCTGACAACCAATCCTATAAAGATTCATTATACCAATTATTACTATCGTCTTCGTGAAGGTTCTGCATATCATAATGCTAACATTCATCAGCAAGTTATAGATGATACTTTCAAAGTTTTGACTAATCTTTATGAGTTTATTTCCAAGTATCACATAAAACCAACTAATGGTTTTCTTCCTCGACTTACAAATCTCGCAACATGCATACCTTCTCATGCTGTAACTGGCAAGATATGGAATCGGCCTTTACAGAAAAAATTTAAAGAAGTTATGAGTAAATACGAACAAAAAAGGATTCATTTGACTTCGGCTCGTTATATTTGGTTAGCGACAAAGCTGCCATGGCTATTATCTTGGGCAACAAAGCTTAAAACAGTATTAACATGCAAACATTCTTGATAAATTTAGATAAAGACAAAGATCGTCTTATAGCAGCAGATGCTCAACTCAAAAGATTGTGTATCGCATATGAACGTTTCCCGGCTGTTTATGCGAAGGAAATGCCAAAGGAAGAAAGAGATTCAAAAGTGAATTATTTCCGGTTTCGTTGTTGTACGGGGCGAGATATTTGGCTAGGTGAAATAGGTTGCTGTTTATCTCATTACTCACTTTATCAGAGAATGATAGATGAAAATATTCCTTATGCGTGTATATTAGAAGATGATATTGTTTTAACGGAAAATTTCAAATCTACAGTAAAACGAGTGGAACTCTTTTTAGAACACAGTCTACCTCAGGTTTTTCTACTTTCAAATTATACTAACGAGGTGGTTGATGGAGAAGAAATAAGAGAAGTAAATAACGGATATTGTACTGATGCTTATATAATTACTCAACCTGCAGCAAAAGCTCTCTTGAAAGAGAATTTGCCAATTTGTGTTCCTTGTGATCATTGGGCACGATGGGTACGGCACAAGGCTATAAAACTTTATGTAGTTCTTCCTTCTGTTTGTACACAAAATAATACAGATTTTGTGACTAGCATTCCTAGTAATGGGGAAAAAAAAGTGAGCGACATGTCGTTGCTTGAGAAAATTGGATTTAAGGCTAGACGAGTATTAGGGAGCTCTTTTGATTATATTCTTTATAAGTTGCATAAATAGCTTTTCTTGATTACAAAAGTAATTTGTTATGAAAAAAAAAGGTACAGACAATAAGATTATTGTTATTGGCGGAAGTCACTATAATACACTTGGATTGATAAAAAGTTTAGGCAAAAAGAGATATCCAATTATAGTACTCTTGGAACATTGTAGACTCGATTGGTGTAGTTTGAGATTCAGTAAATATATATCAGAACTTTATCATCTTGAATCATTGGACAATGCACTTGAGATATTGCGTAAGAATTATTGGAACGAGCCTAATAAGCCTATTATTTTATGTGCTAGCGATGCTTCAATATGTTTTTTAGATAATCATTATGATGCATTGAAAGATAAATTCTTTATTTTTAATGTGAATGAGCAGCAAGGAATGATAAATCATTATATGAATAAATGGAATACATTTTCTATAGCTGAAAAGAGTGGATTCTCAATAATAAAATCCTATCATATTGCAAATAAGGAGGATATTCCTAAATGCATCAGTTTTCCTTGTTTAATAAAAGGTAATAGCAGTGTTACTAGTTTAAAAACAGATATGTTCAGATGTGAAAACGAAGAAGAATTAAAAAACTGTTTTCATGAAGGAGTTGATTATCTGCTGCAAGAGTATATTGATAAAGATTACGAAATAGATGTTGTAGGTTTTGCGTATAATCATGGTCAAGACACTATTATTACAGGAGCAGTGAGAAAGATTCGGGATGATTTGCAACGACAGTCTGTTTACATACGTTTAGATGATATTAATGATTACCCTCAGCAAATCAAAAAATCGATTTCTATATTTTTAAAGGAGATAAAATATGATGGAATTTTTAGTATAGAACTTTTATGCAAAGGTGATAAGTTTTATTTTTTGGAAATAAATTTGCGTAATGATGGGAATGGGTATTTGTATACGGCTGCGGGGGTAAACTATCCACTGTGTTGGGTTAAATACTGTACAGGAACACTAACTGAAGATTATATAGAATCCATTCGGATAAAAACTCCTTATCTGTTAATGCAATTATTGGATATTTATAATGTATTTGAGGGAAAGGTCTCATTCCTAAAATGGTGTTGGCAAGCAATAACAGCAAATGCTTATTATGTATTAGATTGGCATGATCCTAAACCATTTATCCATATAGTTGTAGTTAGCGTAAAGCAGGTTAGCAAGAAAATATTAAGATTGTTATAGCCTTTATTAGTAACAGAAATATTTTGTAGTACATGACAAAATTGATAGCTCAAATATGTTATATTTTACAATTGCATAGATTGGCGTATTTTTTCAACAGGGATAGAAAACGAATCATCACATTTCATAATGTATTGCCAGACGATTGTTTTGAAAAAAATGTTGCAAACGGAGTCTCGTGTTCGCTATCTGATTTTAAAACCATCATAGATGAAATTTCACGTTTTTATGGTTTTTCATTGGATCTTGACGATGCAAAGACTGTAACGGTAACTTTTGATGATGGGTATCAGAATCAAGTGGAAATTGCAGCCCCATATTTGTTTGCAAGAGGTATCCCAGCCTATTTGTTTGTTTCTGGGCAATTATTGCCGCCAAATAGTGATGATGGTGAGAGAAATGAAGAAGCTAGACCACTTACTATTGATTTGCTTTTGCATTGGGTAAGCTATGTGCCAAATGGTGAATACAAACTTAGATTTGGTGAAAGATGCTTAGATATTCATGTTACTGACAATAATCGTCTACAGATATGGTCAAGCGTGTTATGGCCTGCATTTCTGGATGATTCTATTTCAAAGGGGGTGAGGCTGTTGAACGCACTGGACGCAACTTATCCCATTGATTCAGTCATAAAATCATTGCCAAAGAAGTATGCTGAACAAAGATTGGGATGTCCAACCATTGAACAACTGAATGAACTTAGAACAAAAGGTTGGGAGATCGGTTGGCATACGTATTCTCATTATCCATTAGCAAAACTTTCACATGAAGAAAAAATAAAAGAACTGATGTCAGATTTGAAATGTTCTAGCAAAGTGTTGTCCTTTCCTTTTGGTGGTCCTCAAGAAGTAGATTGTGAGTGCTTGGAAATAGCGAAATCTATGAATTATTCTACAGCAGTTAGTAATGTTAATGTTGTGAATACTTTGTCAGGAAAATGGTTTCGTTCAAGGATGAGTTTGAGTCCTGAACCTGCATTATTGCATTTTGAATTGAGCGGTTTAAGATATATAATCAAGCATAGAAAACTTTTGCCTAAGATTTAATTTTTGGATTAAATTTTTTCTATATAATCAATATGATGTGTATAATGATACAAAAAACTTATTTAAGAATTCCCGAGTTAGATTACATGCGTGGGCTAGCAATGTTATTTGTAGTTATGGGGCACATTCTTGAATTTGGAATGCAGGCAGATAGTTATCCACGAGCATTTATGAGCATTGTTCAAATGCCTATATTTTTCATGATAGCTGGTTTCTTTGCTTATAAAGACGGAGATGAGAGTGTGAAAGCTGTTGTACATCGTTTTGTGTTGCGCACCAGAGCGTTGCTTGTTCCGTTAATAGTATGGTCGGTATTGCTAAACGTCTGCAATGGTGTTGTAACATCTCCACTATCAATGGTATACAGGGGTGGGTATTGGTTTTTTTTGGCATTATGGTGGTGTGATGTTATAAGTACATTGTGTGCTTATGCGTCAAAGAAGTTCAAGTATGGTATAGTGTCAGATATAGTTCTTTATTCTACCCTCTATGCGATTATACTTATAGGCAAAATAGAGGACATAGAACTTGCAGGACTGTTGCCTATACAAAATGTACAGTACTACTTCCCTTTTTTTGCACTGGGTATAATGTGCCGGAAATATCCATGTATATATAGTGCTGTTTTGAACAAATATACATATGCATTAGGTCTCGTAACGGTTATTGTGGGATGGTATTTCTCTTACTTGCAGAGCTATGCAATATTTGCTACAACAGCTCTTGGTGGCTGCGTGGTAATATGGATGGCATGCAAAGAGATTCCTGACAAAGTAAAGTGGGCTAAAGCATTGAGCATTGTTGGCAAGAACACGTTACCTATATATGCTATTCATTATTTGTTTATAACAACTTTGCCACAATGTTTGCATGATGTAGTCAATGTACCTATGGGCTTTTTCTTACAATTTGTCATAGCATTTGCATATGCTGTTATTGTGGTAATTTTGTGTCTTATCATAGACCGCATTATCTCTATTAACCCTATCACTAGAATGGTATTTTTTGGCGAAAGTAAGAAAAGAGAATGGTAATTTGAATGCTATTTCTAATCTTATTAATGTAGAAAAGTTTATTATATATCCTGTGAAAAAGCTATATATATCTATTACGCCTTTTTTTCCTACGAAAGATTCCTTTAGAGGTCCTTATGTGTATGATCAAGTAAAGGCAATTGAAAAGAATAGTGACTATGAAGTCATAGTATTTAAGCCTAAGTGTCCTTGGACAAGGACTATGACCTATGACTATGAAGGGATAAAAGTGTACTACTTCGATAGTATTGAAATGCCTTCTTATATTCTGAATGGACTCACAAATGATATTAACTCCTACCTATTCATAAAGAGAGTCAAAGAACTTGGTATTCAGATTAATGACATTGCAGTAGCTCATGGTCATACTTCTCAGTTTGCTGCCTATGCTTTGGCTCTGAAGAATCTTAACCCAAAGATAAAAGCTATCGTTCAACATCATGATTGCGATCCCTTTACCATACGTAATGGAAAATGGGCGAGAAAAAAATGGAATGCAATTTTTAGAGCAAATAAAAGTATTGAATTGTTTGAGAAAGTGGATTTGCATGTTTGCGTCAGTGAAGGAATGAAAGATTCTTTACTGAGTTTTCCTAATGCACCGCAACATCTTTATTATGATGACTACCGCAATGCATTAAGTGCTGTGAAAGGAGTTCGTAAACCAAAAATAAAGGATGTTTATGTATTATATAATGGAGTTGATTGTGAAAAGTTTAAACCCTTGGAAAAAACGCAGGATTTAGAAAGAAGAGTAAACATTAAGCCTTATACCATAGGTTGTATAGCAAACTTTGTGGAATTGAAAGATCAAATAACACTCCTTAAAGCACTAAAAATACTTGTTGACAATGGCATTCATGATATTAAAATAATTTTTGTTGGCTCTGGCCCCACATTGAGCAACTGTAAACAATATATAGTTAATAATAATTTGACACAATATATTGAGATACTTTCTGAGTTCGAGCATTCTCAATTGAGGGGATATTACCAATCGTTGGATTTATTTGTGTTGCCAACTTATTTTGAGGGATTTGGATGTGTATGTACTGAGGCGGCAGCCTGTGGTGTACCATTTATGATATGTAAGTATCAAGGGGTTGCTGAATATATTGGGAAAGATGATGAAGATTTGTGGACATTTGAACCACATGATTATAAAACATTGGCTAGATTGATTGCTAATGCTAAATCGCAAAATTTGAAGCAGACTTTGATACATCCATATGATATAAACACTCTTGTTTCAGGGTATTTGAAGTATATCAGTTAATAAATTTTTTATTATATACGTTGTGATGAATTACAATGAATAAAATTCTTAACTATTTGATAAACTTACCTGTTTTTGCAAATGTAGATGCTACGATCAATTGTAAGCGAATGGCGTGGTTGTTTACGATAATTGCGATAAATGGCATAACAGGTTTTAGTATTCCATTATTAGGAAGTATATATATTCCCGTGTGTATGGTTTGTTTGTTATATATATTGGCATGTGGCAAACTGAAAATCGATGGACTGTATGTGGTAATGTATATAGCCTTTTTTCTAAGTGCATTAGGGGCAACTGAACCTTTTTTCAACTCTAATATCCGGTACTTATTGTTTCTATGTGTAACATTACTATGTACGTCATGTATTTCTTCTCCTACAGCAATAGCTTTTAGGAGTCTTGTGTACCGTAATATATTAATACTTCTCACATTTCTTACAATAGGTTCATTTGTGTGTTATTTCCTCGGCATTAATTTAGTGCGTAAAGATTTGATGCATGATGTTACGTCAGCAGGTGTATTCGGAGGACTCTATGCGCATTCAATGTTACTTGGACCTATGTCTGCACTTGTGGCATTGATGTTTCTTAACACATATGTAGTTTATCGTAAAAAGATTCTTATTGCACTTTTTTTTATAGCGGCAGCGGCAGTTGTAATGTCAGCAAGTAGAGGAGCTACATTGGCTATGGTTGTACCTATTGTTTATTCACTTTTTTTTATGAAAGACTTGGGTGGTGGCCGAAAGGCTCTTATTGGATTGCTGGTAGTAACATCAATTGTAGCTATACCTATTGCAGATAGAATTGCAACGGGATTGATAACTAAGCAGCAACGTAATGAAAAGGCTGGTAGCACATTTGATAGTCGTGAGGATAAATGGGATAATAGAATACGAGAATTTGAGGAGAATCCGGTTTTGGGAATTGGGTTTTGTTCTGTTGATTTGAGGAACTCAGAAGATTATAATGCTGCGGGTGGGGTAGAGTCAGGCTCTACTCATTTATCTATTCTTTCTATGACAGGAGTGGTTGGTATGATACCCTATTTATGTGTGTTATTAAGTGCATACAAAAGTGTACGTAGGGATAGAAGCGTAGTGGCCCAAATGAGAATGTATATGTTTCTTGCAATGATAACACATGCTATGTTTGAGGGGTATGCTTTATATGCAGGTGGGTTTCTCTGCTTTGTTTATTGGTTGATGATTGGGCATTGTGCTGATTATAAGAAAATGAAAAATAGGTTGGAATAAATAATACTTGAGGTATGACAATAGTATTTGTATCAATAGCATTGAATATTCATCAGGCTTGTGTTGCTGATGAACTATATAAATTGACCAATGGAAATTTTTGGTTTGTGGAGACAGGTGATGTTGATAATGACTATAGCAAAGGTGGAGATATGAATGACTTTTCTAGCCGACCCTACTTGATTCGGTTGGCTGATGGTAAGGAATCTGTGCAGAAGGCATTGAGGTTAATTCGTGAGGTAGATGTGATGATATACGCTGCTGCGCCTTTGATATTTTTAAAAGAGAGGATTCGGACAAACAAAATTACATTTATTAATAGTGAACGTTGGTTGAAACGTGGGGTGATAAACTTACTGTCTCCTCGTTTACTTAAACAACAGTGGTATTATCACACTTCTTGTCATGGTAAGCCATTCTATGCTTTGTGTTCGAGTGCTTATGCAGCAGGAGATTTTCGTTTAATGCAGTCATTCAAGAAGAAATGTTATAAATGGGGATATTTTACTGCTGTACCAGATATTGATATTGAAGTTATACAAAAGGCAAAGCGAAATGCTTCCACTGTAAAAATCTTGTGGGTAGCAAGATTTTTACAGTTGAAGCATCCGGAACGGATGCTTCAACTGGCTTCCTTGCTTTATCGTGAAAAAGTGGATTTTATAATCAATATGATTGGAACGGGTCCCGAATATAGTAAAATAGAAGCTTTAATACAACGTAAAGGTTTGAAGGGGGTTGTTCACCTGCTTGGTAGTATGCATAACAGTAAAGTGATAGAGACTATGCGCATGCATGACATTTTTTGTTTTACCAGTGATAAGAATGAGGGATGGGGTGCCGTACTCAATGAGGCAATGAGCTGCGGATGTTGTCCTGTAAGTTCCATAGAGACAGGTTCAACTCCTTATCTTATAAAAGAGGGCATAAACGGCTTTTCATTTAATCTTAAGAAAAAGAATGATTTATTCGATAAAGTACTTTGGCTGATAAAACACCCTAAAGAACGCGAAAGAATGAGCATAGAGGCTTACAAGACAATACGTGATGTGTGGAGTCCAAAGAATGCTGCCGAGCAATTGTATAAATTGTGCCAATCGATGTTACAAGGTGAAAATTATGTAGTAGAAGACGGTCCTTGTTCAAAAGCAGAATAATTAAAAATAATGAAAGTATTACAGACTATACAGGGATTATCAGCTTCATCTGGTGGTCCCAGTACTTGTACTCGTGACCTTTTGGAGGGGTTGGAAGACTTGGGAGCTACAGTTCATTTACTAACTACCGAAAGCGCTGATGGTAAGGGACCTAATTTGGGTAAAGGGAGTGGCTGGCTTATTGAAGTGGCAAATGATTATAAAACGCCTTTAGCTTTTTCTGCCAATTTGCAGCGTGCTTTAGCTGAATCTGATTGTGACATTTACCATACTAATGGTTTGTGGATGTATTCTAACCACGTAACTTGTAAAATGGCACGTGCCAAAAAGAAGCCATATATTATTTCTCCCCATGGTATGCTGTATCCTTCTGCACTTGCTATTAAGCGATGGAAAAAGTGGCCTATGCTGAAATTATGGTTTAATAAGGATGTGCATAACGCGACTTGTCTACATGCTACCTGCAAGCAAGAAATGGAACATTGTAGAACTTTCGGCTATAAAGGTCCTATTGCGGTAATTCCTAATCCTGTGGTTTTTCCAAAAGGAGTGGAAGCTATTGTCAATAAACCTGAAGGTCGTAAACAGATAGGCTTTTTGGGACGGTTGCATCCTATTAAAAGAGTAGAGAATCTAATTTATGCGCTTACTCTTTTATCGGAAGAAGAGCAAAGCAGATTGTCTTTACAAATTATGGGTAAATACGATGATTGTTATGAAGAGTTCTTGAAAACGGAAGTTAAGCGTTTAGGGCTGGATGATTGTGTGGAGTTTGTAGGGTTTGTGAGCGGTAAAGATAAATACGATCGTCTATCACGCTTATGGGCATTGATGGTTCCCAGTACGCAAGAGAACTTTGGTATGATTGTACCTGAAGCTCTAATTTGTGGTACACCAGTATATGCTTCATTGGGTACGCCTTGGGGTGAATTGAATGAGTGTCAGTGTGGATGGTGGAAGGACAATGAACCTGAGACTATTGCGAAGGTGATGCTTGAAATATTGAGTATGTCGGAAGCTGAAGTTGTAGCTATGGGTGCTCGTGGGCGCAAGCTGATGGAAGAAGAATATGAGCAACATAAAGTGGCTGGTATGATGAACGATTTATATAGATGGGTGGTTGGCAAATGTGCCAAACCGGATTTTGTATATACTCTTTGATTAGTGTCTGATGGAAAAAATAGATTTATCAAAGTATCATAATACATTAGGTCGAAAGCATCAATGGGTGCGTTTGGCTTGGAGTATTGTGTGGGGGTGTTTAGCGCGACCGTTACCAAGAAGTATGGGGAGCGGATGGAAGCGTATGTTGCTTCGATTGTTTGGGGCTAAGATTGATTCCACTGCTGTGGTGTATTCATCAGCAAAGGTTTATTATCCAAAGAACTTGGTCATGGGAAGATATTCATGTTTGGCATCTAATGTAGATTGTTACAATGTAGCTTCTGTAATATTAGGTGACAATGTGACTGTATCACAAGGTGCTTTTCTTTGTACAGCCAGCCACGATGTAACAGAACCATTGCATCCTCTTATTACCGCTCCTATTGTGATTGAAGATGCTGCTTGGGTAGCAGCTGATGCTTTTGTGAGCATGGGGGTAACTATAGGTGAAGGGGCTGTAGTTGGTGCTCGGGCTTGTGTCTTTAAGGATGTGGAAAGATGGGCTATAGTAGGAGGGAATCCTGCAAAATTTATTAAGAAGAGAGAACTGAAAAATGAATAAACTTGATTTGACAACTATCATCCTTACATACAATGAGGAATTGCATATTCGCAGATGCTTGGAGAATGTGTGCCCAATCTCTAAAAAGGTGATTGTGGTGGATAGTCCATCAACAGACAGCACTGTAGAGATTTGCAAGGAATTTGAAAATGTGGAAGTTGTTGTTCACAAATATCCGGGTAATCAAGCGGAACAGTTTAATTGGGCACTTGATAATGTAGAGATATCGACAGAATGGGTGCTGCGTATTGATGCAGATGAGTACCTTCTGCCAGAATTGATGGAAGAAATTGAAGCGAAGTTGCCTACTTTGCCCAAGGAGGTGACTGGTATAGAGTTGAAGCGTCGTCACATCTTTATGGATAGGTGGGTAAAGCATGGCGTATATCCTGTGTTGATTATGCGTATGTTTCGCAAAGGTATGGGCAGATATGACGATGCTCGCTTGATGGATGAGCATATTGCGCTGAAAGAGGGGCGTTCAATAGTGTTGAATAATGATTTCTGTGATCATTCTTTAATTGATTTGGGTGACTATTGTCGCAAACACATCAACTATGCACAGCGTGAAGCTTGCGAGGTGTTGAATGATGAGTTCAACCTTTCAGGGGGTAATGATAGAGACAAAAATGGGGGACTTGGCAAACAAGCAAAAGAGAAACATTACCGCAAGAATGATTATAACAAGCTCCCGTTGTTCTGGCGTAGCTTTGCCTATTTCTGCTACCGTTACATTATGAGAGGCGGTTTCCTTGATGGCAAGGAGGGCTTTTTGTTTGCATTCATCCAAGGATGGTGGTATCGTGCTATGGTGGACGGTAATATCCTAGCCTGCAAGAAGGCTTGTGGCGAGGATAAGGAGAAAATGAAGGTATTTATTAAAAATCGTTGGAATATTTCGCTGTAGGGCTGTATGGTTTAATGACTAATGATAAATATATGAGGATTTCTATAGTAACTGTTACTTGGAATAGCGCTGCAACGCTACGTGATACCATTGAAAGTGTGTTGAAACAAGACTACAAGAATTTGGAATACATCATTGCCGACGGCCTGTCTAAGGATGAAACCGTGAGCATAATCAAGGAATATGAGCCTAAGTTCAATGGTCGCATGAAATGGTTCTCAGAGAAAGACAAGGGGATGTATGATGCCATGAACAAAGGTATCAAAATGGCTACCGGTGACGTAGTGGGCATCATCAATTCGGATGACTTCTTTCATCGCACGGATGTGATTTCGAAGGTAGCGGAGGCTTTTGAACAAAATAAATCCGTCGAGGCTGTGTATGGTGATGTCCGTTTTGTGAATGATAGTGATTTGGATAAGACGGTACGCTATTATTCATCGAAAAACTTTGCACCTTGGCGTTTCCGATTTGGCTTTATGCCTGCACATCCTTCGTTTTATACATATAAGCACAATTTTGAAAAATATGGCTATTACCAGTATGACTACAAGATTGCAGCAGATTATGAGTTGCTGACTCGTTTTCTTTATTCAAATAAATTAAAGTCGAAGTATTTGCATTTGGATTTCATGAAGATGCGAACAGGAGGTAAGAGTACCGCTAACTTGAAGAGTAACTGGATATTGAATAAGGAAATTGTCCGTGCGTGTCGTGAAAATGGAATATGGACATGCATGCCGTTGCTTGGATTGAAATACTTTGTGAAAGTTTTTGAGTTGATTTTTACAAAAGAATAATATGAAGATACTTATAACCGGAATCCACGGCTTTGTCGGAAGTAATATTGTAAAGGCCATGGGACGGAATCATGAGATTTATGGTCTCGACATTGTTGCTCCTGAAAAGGAGGGTGTAGTCAAGACCTTTTCCTGGAATGACCTTGATGAAAATAAGATTCCACAAGTAGATGCTGTTATCCATCTTGCCGGCAAGGCACATGATTTGAAGAAAACATCGGGGCCGGAGATTTATTTCAAGATTAATACTGGATTGACACAGAAAATCTATGACTGGTTCCTTCAGTCATCGGCCGGAAAGTTTATCTTCTTCTCGTCTGTAAAGGCTGCTGCCGATTTTGTTCCGGGCGATATTCTTACTGAGGATATTGTTCCTAATCCTGTGGGGCCTTACGGTGAGTCCAAGATTAAGGCTGAAGAGTATATCTTGTCTCATCCTGCAACCGGTAAGCAAGTGTATATCCTGCGTCCATGTATGATACACGGTCCCGGTAACAAAGGTAATCTCAATCTGCTCTACGGTGTAGTGAAAAGAGGGATACCTTGGCCGTTGGGGGCATTTGAAAATCGACGTTGTTTTACTTCCGTTGGCAATCTTTGCTTTGCCATTGAGGGTTTGCTTACCAAAGATGTCGCTTCGGGCATCTACAATATGGGAGATGATGAGTCTTTGTCAACGAACGAGCTTATTGCAGTCATTTGCAATGCGCTGGGTAAGAGAGCACACATCTGGCATCTACCCAAGGGATTGATGAACGGCATGGCAAAAGTGGGAGACGTTTTGCACCTGCCGCTGAACTCGGAGCGTTTGACGAAACTTACCGAAAACTATGTGGTGAGCAATGCCAAAATAAAAAGGGCGCTGGGGGTAGATAAGATGCCCATACGTGCCGAAGAAGGACTGACACAAACCGTTAAATCATTTGCAAATACAAAATAAGTATGGTCGTATATCTGTTGATAGCAGTATTGTTGCTTGTTCTTGAATTAGCATATTTCAAGGTTGCCGATAAGTGTAACATAATAGATAAACCCAATTTGCGTTCATCGCACAGTTCTATAGTGTTGCGTGGCGGTGGTATTATTTTCTTGTTTGGAGCCTGGCTTTATGCCGCCTTTTATGGTTTCACATGTCCGTGGTTCCTGTTGGGGCTCACCATGTTGGGTGGCATCAGTTTTGCCGATGATATTCATTCGGTACCCAATAAATTTCGACTGATTGTACATTTCGCCGCTATGACGCTTATGTTCTATCAGTGGGGCATTTTACTGCCTGAGTATTGGTGGGTGGTTATCATTGCACTTATAGTATGTACAGGTATTATCAATGCGTATAACTTCATGGACGGCATAAATGGTATCACCGGTGGCTATTCATTGGCGGTATTGATTCCCTTGTTGCTCTTGAATATGCAGGAGGAATACACCGATAACAACTTTATCATTGTGACTTTGTTGAGTGTATTGGTGTTCTGCCTGTTCAACTTCCGCACCAGGGCAAAATGCTTTGCCGGTGATGTGGGCAGTGTCTCCATCGCATTTATTCTGCTCTATTTCCTGGGCTCTTATATTTTACAGAGCGGAAACTATTGGGCTATAGTGCTGTTGATGGTATATGGTGTGGACAGTGTGCTTACTATCTGTCACCGCATCATGCTACACGAGAATATAGGTAAACCCCATCGCAAGCATGCTTATCAACTGATGGCTAATGAACTGCATATTAAGCATGTGACGGTGTCCACCATCTACATGATTGTACAGTTGGTAATTTCTTTGGGTGCCATCTATCTGCCGGTGAACAAGTATCTGTATCTCGTAGTGGTGTTGGTGCTGCTGTGTGTAGCCTATATATTGTTCAAAAAGAAGTATTATCATTTGCACGAAGAGTATCTGCGTGCTAAAGCTAACGAAAGGGATGATGGAAATTAATGACCAATTGCTTGATGAGTTGCTGTCTCAAGCTGAGACCAATGAGAGACGCCGTGTCAATCTGGATTTGCGTAATGGCGATGGAGACACTTCACAACGTATGCTCAATGCCTTGCAACCGGGAACGCATGTTCCCATTCATCGTCACACAACGACTAGTGAAACCGTAATTCTGCTTAGAGGTCATGTCACCGAACTTTTCTATAACGAAAAAGGAGTTGAATGCGGTCGTTATGATTTGAATCCCGTGAAAGGTGTTTATGGTGTTCAAGTCCCCGTTGGAATGTGGCACACTCTTATTGTACATGAACCTTCTGTTATCATAGAAATGAAAGATGGTGCTTATGTGCCCATTACCATGGATGATATTTGGCAGTACGAATAAATTCAGGGTTATTATAGAAAATATAAGACGAATGGCTGACAAAGAAATCTTCTGTCAGCCATTCGTCTTTTTAATTTATACCTGCAAATACTCTTTTACCGCATCATAGCACGGACATCCCTTCATCGGATTCAAATCATGATGCCCCACAATCAACGCTTTCGGAAACTGTCTCCGCAACTCCCTCAACAAAGCAAGCAACGAGCCCTTTTGCTCCAAGGTACGAGTATCCTTCGGCTTTCCTTCCGCATCCAGCCCGCCTTCGTAGCAAATACCTACCGAATGTGCGTTATGGTTCCGGCAGTGTGCCCCAACCTTTTCAAGCGACCGTCCCCGATGGATTTCCCCGTCACGTGTGATATAGAAATGATAACCGATGTCACGAAATCCACGATGGTGGATATGGTCTGAACGACAGGCTTCCGCCGAGAGGGATTTCCCCTCCGGCGTAGCACTGCAATGAATGATAATTAGCGTAATAGTCCTCATTAGCCTACATACAGCTTTGCACCCCGAACACACCGCCGATGGCGGTGGCTACAGTGATGATAATTTTGAGAACCAGGCTCCATACGGAGCGGCGTGATGATGAATTGCTCATAAGTCGATTTTTTTAAGATTAAATAATTTAATATTAGCGAGCCCTTCGCAAACAGAAGGGCTCACAGAAAATAGGAGAGACAGGAGATAGGGACAAGGGTTAAGCTGCCGGATCCGGAGTCTCTCCACCATCATCCGGGTTCGGATCAGGCGTATTGCCGGAATCCGAACCGGAACCGCCGCCACCGGAAGTGGTAGGCTTCTGATACTCCGCCTGCTGTCTCAGTTGGCTGTCGAGCTTCAGGTTGGTCGTTGACAGATTGCCGGTGGCACGTGCCTTGAGTCTCATACCGGTGATATTCTTCTCCAGCGAAAACTCTTCCAACGTTTCAGCAGCCTTGCTGCGGATACCTACACCGAAAATGGCAAGGTCGTCAATTTTCACACATTTGCCATCGAGCAGCAACTCCTTGATGCAGTCCACCATATCGGTGAGCACACCCTTGATGACACCGCCGGAATACGGTGAATTGTGTTTCGACATATGTTCGGCAAGCTTGCCTAAATCATACGTCTCATCGCTTACCGCACGGGCGAACCACTTTCCCGCATTCAAGCCTTTCTTCTGTTGGTTCTGATAAATTTTGTAACGAATCATAAAACAATAAATTAAAGGGTTATACATGGTGTCTCCGGGATTCTTTCCCCTTTCGACGATACAAAGATACAACCCCGGACTACCCGAAAATCGGTTGTGTACCGTTATGCTCATACCTTGTCGGTTATATGCAATTAGGGTCGGTTATTCAATGGAAAAACGTTGGTTATGTGGAAATATTTTGTTACTTTTGTGACAGTAAATCAGAAACTTATCCATCATGAAAGAATTCAGAATACGTGCGTATGGACGCATGGAGCTGGCGCAACTCTATTCTCCCGAACTTACCGATATTGCCGCTTACCGGAAAATGAAGAAATGGATCCTACGGTGTCCCGGACTTTTACAACGCTTGTATGATTTGGGTTATCAACCGGAACATCGCTCTTTCACACCGTTGGAGGTGAGGGTGATTGTGGATGCGTTGGGCGAGCCTTAGGAGAGCAGCGTTTTACAACTGCTAAAGCGGCGCTTTAGAGGACGTAAAGCTAAGCTTTAGCACTCGTAAAGCGCCGCTTTGATACAGACAAATCGCTACGTTGTTAATAACGGGCAGGTACAGCAGGTACACTTTTCCGGGGCTCCCTTACACACGCACACGTGCGTGCGCGTAAGTTCCTTTTCCGTCTATACTGATGAACACTCCGCTTTTGGTCAATCGTTTCAACCAGGTGAGGGCAGTGTTTTCCTTGATTCCCATGGCAGCTGCCTGTTCCAACAACTGTGCGCGGGTAAATTCTTCACCCAACTGTTCGAAGAGGAAATCCCGGTCGGCATTAGAACGGTGACTGATTTCTACGGCAGGAAGGAAAGACAGGATATGCGTGGCATGACAGTAGAGAGGTTCAGCCAGTGCAAGCACAGCTTTAAAGTCCTCGGGAGTAATAGTTACGTCCCAACGGGTAATAATACCGTCATTGATGTTGTCAGTAGGAATTTCCTTGTCGGGAGTAAAGCTGGAAGCAGGGGATACCTTGAACTGATAAGACTGCGGACTTTCGAGAGCACGCAATACAGCTACTTCCGCCATGATACGACACAGGTTGACAGCCAGGCGGGCTACGAAACTGTACATCTCCCTGCCATTAGCTATGCTCGAACGGGAGAACAGGCGGGAGAAGAGTGCGTCGAATTCTTCTTTCTGTCCAACCGTGAGCTGGAGTGTGTGAATTCCATGTGCTTTTATCATATCCAGTTTCCCTTTCCATTCCAATCCCATAGCGGTAAATACCTCTTCCAAATTTATCTTGTCCTCTGTAAACTGGCTCACCCATTTCCAGATGCCGTGCAGGTAGTAGAACAGTTGACGGGAGAAAGCACCGTCTTCTGTCGTCGGAATAAAAGTTTTGACTTGTGAGGGTGTTCCGGAAATCAGGACGGAAAGAAAGCTCTTTTTAACTTCCCGGTATTCCTGGTCCGTACGGCGGTTGTAAGACAAGCGGTCGTGGTCGAATGCTTTGCGGAGCGTGTCGCTCCAGTGGCCGTAATCCGAGCCTATGGCAGTGGAAAGGGTATCCGCTTCGGCTTCACAGATAAGTCCTGTTCCTTCGGAATCCATGATATTTTGCAGGATACCCGTGCCGGTATTATTACCGGAAATGAGAAACATCCTGTTGGCAGGAATTTGCGGAGCTTCCACTTTAGCACGCTCTTTGCCCATTGCTTCGTAAGCCGCTTTCTCTCTCTTATATGCTTTCATCTGTACGGCCACTTCTGTACGAATCTGGTCGTGGATAGGTTCTACGAGCAACCGGATATAGGAAAGGATGCTTTTGCCGGAAGCGGAAGGAGCGATGACGAAACATTGCATACAGGGATACTGGTATTTACCGCCATAAGAACAACGCACATACCGTTCCATGGAAGAACCTAAGGCTGTCAATGCTCCTAATAGCATGATGTCATGTTGGGCCGCAGTGTTTCCATAGCTTATGATACGTTGCAGAAACTCCGGCCAGTCAGCTTCGGGGAAGGTAGGTAGCGGATGCTGCGGTTCACTGCCCGGCAATAGTTCTTCTTCTCCGTTTCCGCAAGTTTCGTCATTTCTTACCTTATTACGCGCGCACGTGTGTGTGAGAAAATTGCGGGGTGTACCTGCTGTACCTTTTGTACCCGCCGGGCTGTTCATAACTTCGTCTTTGCGGATGGTTACCCCTGCGGTTTCGGCGAGGTGGAACACTGTGCCCAGATGTATGTCGCCATGTTTCGTGGTGAGTGCGTTGGAGAATACCCTGTCGGCTTGTTCACGCTGATATTTGGCGGACATGCGGCAGAGACGGTGAAAATAGTCGCGCCCGGCTTCGCCGCAATCTGTGGCGATGGCAAATGCCAGTTGTACGTACTCAATGTAAGTCGGGGCGATATCCGCTCCTGCCGTTTCGACTGTCTCGGTGAGGCGGTGTAGTGATTCAATGTCGTTCATTTTTCTTGGATTGGGAATTATACAATTGAGAAATATAAATTCGTATATGGTCAGGCAATGACTTATAAGTCATATCAGATGTTTCTGAATAAGGCTTCGGGGTCGTGGCTTAGGAAGCAGGCTCTTACCAGGTCTTTCCCTGAACCGTCTACGCCTTTGGCAGTTGTCCGGGCGGTGATGTCCGTTGCCGGGGCGTAGGCCATTTCGACATATTGCATGGCTCTGTGGATGCTTTCTGTGACATTCCGTATCTCGTCTGCCGGAAATGGCGTGCCGGTCGGGACGAATGCTTTCACGCCCCGGCCGCTGGGGCTGATATACGTAAGTATGGGGCGGAGGAAGGGATCGTCGAACAAGGTACGGCGCATTCCGGCGGCTTCTTCGTAGGAGTCGAGGTGGTCTACATCTATCACTATCAGCCGTGAGGGGGATAGGAAGCACTTGCTGTTGCGACGGGTGAAGGTGCCGCAGGGGGTCACGTAAGGCAGGAGTGTGGCTTTTGCCGTCCGCATATCCGGGGTGTTGCGTACTTGTTCGGTCAGGAGCCTGAGGTCTTCGTTGCAGGTGATCATCTGGAAAACTTGTTCCACGGAGATTTCGCAGAAGGGGAGAAGGGTGGCGGGGGTGACAATTCGTCCTTCTTCATTCCTGACGGGGGCGATGGGTGGCATGAAATAGGACATTCTGTAGTTGTTTGGCATATTGTTTTGCTGTAATGAGTTTAAATTTTTACCTTTGCGAAAAAAACACGAATGTGCTTTAAAACACGGTGTAAAATTAGCAAATACGAAATAAACATCATCCCGACATATGGGATGAAAGTTAAAATAATTAATCGTTATGGTGTGTTTTTAACAATAAATAAGAATGAAAAAAGAAAAAGCTTGTTATGAGAGTTTGGGCGCTTGCATTTGGGAGTTGCAAGACCGTTTGGGTTTGAAGAATTCTGAAGTACATAAGGCAATAAACATCGGTCATTCTACCTATAATGATGTAAAAAAGGGCTGGATGGCAGATTGAGTCATTACGTAGAAGTTGTCGATTTCTTTTTTGACTCCTTTAGTGAGGAGGAAATCGAGGCGTATTGGGATAAATGGAAGTTGCTGTATCTGGAGCACAGAAAGAGAAGAGAGGAGGAGCGAGGAGAACAGTGAAAAAACAGATAAAGTGAAAGAGTTGCAGGCGGGAAAAAATTTCCCGCCTGCCTTTTCTGAACGGATATTTTTTGTAGCTTTGTGAAAAATATGATTGATATGGCAGATTCGCAAAGATTATACCCTATTGGGATACAGACATTCTCGAAGATACGTGAGGATAATTTTCTCTATATTGATAAAACGGAATATGTGTACCGACTGACACATTCGGCTTCCAGCTATTTGTTTCTAAGCCGTCCGCGACGTTTCGGGAAATCTTTGCTTACCAGTACCTTTCATTGTTATTTCGAAGGACGGAAAGAGTTGTTTGAAGGACTGGCTATGGAGGCATTGGAAACGGAATGGGTACAGCATCCGGTATTACACTTCGACATGAGTACTGCCAAACATGTAGACAAGGAGCAACTGAACGCGGAACTGGAATTGAAGCTCATGGCTTATGAGGAGATTTATGGACGTGTAGAAGAAGAACTGTATGTCAATCAGCGTTTGGAGGGGCTTATTAAACGTGCTTACAAACAGACCGGCAAGAAAGTGGTGGTCTTGATAGACGAATATGACGCCCCTTTGCTCGATGTGGTTCATGAAGAGAAAAACCTGCCGCAGTTACGTAACGTGATGCGTAATTTTTATAGTCCGTTGAAGGCGTGTGACCCTTATTTGCGCTTTGTCTTTCTTACGGGGATAACTAAGTTTTCGCAACTCAGCGTGTTCAGTGAACTTAATAATATAACCAATGTGAGTATGTTGCCTGATTATGCTGCCATTTGTGGTATTACAGGTGAGGAACTTCGTACTCAGATGCTTCCGGATGTAGAACGTCTGGCTGTCCGCCTGGGGATTACTGCTGAGGAGATGTTGGACAAATTAAAGGAAAATTATGACGGTTATCATTTCGCATGGCCGTCACCCGATGTCTTCAATCCTTTCAGTTTGCTTAAGGCGATGGCTTTGGGAGAGATTGGCTCCTATTGGTTTGAGAGCGGTACACCCACTTATATTATAGAGATGCTGCGCAAATATGCCGTGTTGCCGTCAGAGATCGGTGGGGAGGAGGCATCACCCAGTGATTTTAACGTGCCTTTGGAGCTGGCTACCAATTATATGCCGTTGCTTTATCAGGCAGGCTATCTTACGATAAAGGGGGCGGATTTGGAATTTGACGCTTATATGCTTGATATTCCTAATAAGGAGGTACGAGTCGGTTTGATGAAAAGCTTGATACCGTCTTATGTGATGAGCGACACGCACGAGGTGAACAGTGTGGTGCGTAATTTGGCGCGTAACATTGTGAGGGGAGATATGGAAGGCGCCTTGAAGTTGCTTCAGACTTTCCTTGCCACTGTGCCTTATTGCGACAACACAGATTATGAGGGGCATTATCAGCAGATGCTTTATGTGATATTCTCATTACTGGGTATTTATACGGATGTGGAGGTGCATACGCATAAAGGACGGGTGGACATGGTGCTTCGTACCAGGACTACTCTCTATCTGGTGGAATTGAAGTTGAATCAAAGCGCGGAAGCTGCCATGAAGCAAATTGACTTGCAGCAATATTCCGACCGTTTCGCTCTCTGCGGGCTTCCGGTGGTGAAGGTTGCGATAAATTTCAGTGCGGAGACCCGGACGATTGCAGATTGGGAGATTGTTTTATAATAAGTTTGGAAGATTTTTTTAAGGTATTATGGTGACAGGAAACGAATATATATTTCCAAATATAGATGACGCATTGGCTTATGTGTTGGATAATGAACAAAGAGCGTTGGCGGCAGATACAAAAAGGCAGACTGCTCCAATTATGATAAGACCACCTTTTCAGACGTCAAATGTGACAAAAAGGCAGATAACAGTGGATAATTTAGATTTTCCTTTAAGCGGATATTTTAACAGTGCGCCATCAGATAGTTTTATTATGTCTCGGTTGGCGTCAGGTAGATATGCTTTGAAGCCCAATCTTCGTGAAAGAAAATATTTGTTCCGTGGTGAAACGGAATTTCATTCTCCGTGCAGTCCTAATTTATTTCGCAACGTGAAACAAAAGAGATACATCGGAGAGTTGGCTACCGGTCAGGAAATGATGCTTCTGATGTTATCACATCCTTTGGTGCAGTTGCTGGATCTTGGTGTTGAGCTAAATGGTCGGCTATTCCGCTTTGAAATGAATTTGTTTGGTTTGACTCAACATTATTATAATAGAACTTCATTATTAGATTTGACTAGCAAACCACAAGTGGCGTCATTCTTCGCAACAACTTGTTATGATTGGAAAACTGATAGTTATTGTCCCATTCTGGATGAAAATCATACACCGGGTGTCCTCTATTATTATTCGTTGGATATTGCAAGTGATTTTAAAATGAATTCACTTTCTACGATAGGATTGCAGGTCTTTCCACGCAGTGGCAGGCAGTGTGGCTTTCTCTATGATGTACAAAAAGGACAAGACTTTAATCTTCTCTCAAAATTGCAGATGGTGCGATTTAAACATGATTCTGTAATTGCCAAACGTATATTTGATGAATTTCATGGTGGTGTGGACCTTTTCCCTGATGATATTTTGATGAATCATTGGAAGGCTTTCAATCGTGATAGAATGGTGCTGTCTAATAGAACTGTTTTGGCTAATCAGATAATGAATTCTAATTCATCAGTAGAAGAGCTAACTCATGAATTGGAAGATTTAGGATATGAAATTCAAGATTATATACCAGCTTTTACACAAGATGAATTAGATAAACATTATGATGCGGTTAAAAAAGGACTTTGGGATGAATTTTGCTCAAAGTTGTACATTCCAGGTGATGATGGCTCTATGATGGCTGCATTAAAGTCTCTTCCTTACGATTATCGCTATCAATGGGCTTTTGAAGCTGGTGTCTCACATTCTATAGATTACAATCAGGGATTTGTACTGAAAAGGTTTGCCAATTGTTTGAGATAGGAAAGTGTTTACCTGTCCGAAAGAATTTTATTCATATTGTATATGTTGTGAGTGCATATGTGTGAGATAAGATGATAAGTCTTTCAAATAGTAGCCATATCTTTTTCCGTGTGCGATAACGAAAACAGAAGAAATAACAATTTATTATGTAGAAAAAATATGGAGAATGCTTCGTAGTTCACAAATAATGATTAAATTTGCCGCGATTTGTAATGTTGAGTTTGCAAAATGACGAATAATACTATAAAGCATCTAGGTATTGTGGAAAGCATACAGGGTTCTCATCTGTCGGTGAGGATTGTTCAGACATCGGCTTGCGCGGCTTGTAGCGCAAAGGGGCACTGTTCCTCGGCGGATAGTAAGGACAAAATCATAGATATAATCGATACTGCGGTTTCTTCCTATCAGGTGGGAGAGAGAGTGATGGTAGTCGGCGAAATGTCGATGGGCATGATGGCAGTGGTATTGGCATTCATAATTCCTTTCGTACTTCTGATTTTTTCATTGTTTCTTTTTATGGCTCTGATAGGGAATGAATTGTATGCAGCACTTCTTTCTCTGGCTATCCTTATTCCTTATTATTTTATTTTGTGGCTCAATAAAACACGACTCAAACAAAAATTTTCATTTACTATAAAACCAATAAATAACTAAGAACATTATGAATTTGATTCTGATTGCAGTGATTTCATTGGGAGCGATAGCGCTCGTATTGGCCGCTATTCTATATCTTGCTTCCAAGAAATTTGCCGTGTATGAAGACCCGCGGATTGCCCAGGTAGGAGAAGTTTTGCCCCAGGCTAATTGTGGTGGATGTGGCTACCCCGGTTGTAGTGGATTTGCCGACGCTTGCGTCAAAGCCGGATCACTGGATGGCAAGTTCTGCCCCGTAGGCGGACAACCTGTCATGGCACAAATTGCTGATATTCTCGGACTGGCAGCAGGTGAAGCTGAACCGATGGTAGCAGTAGTGAGATGTAACGGAACATGCGCCAACCGCCCGCGTACGAACTTTTACGACGGTGCGAAGAGTTGTGCTATCGCCGCTTCACTGTATGGTGGAGAAACCGGTTGCAGCTACGGCTGTCTGGGATGTGGCGACTGTGTGGCTGCCTGCCAGTTCGACGCTATCCACATGAACCCTGAAACAGGGCTTCCCGAAGTGGACGAAGCAAAATGCACGGCTTGTGGCGCTTGCGTGAAGGCTTGTCCTAAAGCGATTATCGAGATCCGCCCGCAAGGTAAGAAGTCACGTCGTGTGTACATCTCTTGTGTGAACAAGGACAAGGGTGCTGTGGCACGCAAGGCTTGTACCGTTAGTTGCATCGGCTGTGGCAAGTGTGTGAAGACTTGTCCGTTCGAAGCTATCACGCTGGAGAACAACCTGGCTTACATTGATCCGAACAAGTGTAAATCTTGCCGCAAGTGTGTGGAAGTTTGTCCGCAGAATACGATCATCGAGCTGAATTTCCCGCCGCGCAAACCGAAGGCGGAAGAAGCTGCGGCTGCTCCGAAAGCTACGGTTGCTCCGAAGGAACCGGCTGCTCCGAAACCGGCTGCTGCCAAAGAATCGGCTGAAGCTCCGAAAGTAACAGAATAATAACAGAATAAAATACAGAATTGTATGTTAAAGACATTTTCAATTGGTGGAGTTCATCCACACGAAAATAAATTGTCGGCACATCAACCTATTATCACGGCGGAAGTTCCTGCAAAGGCAGTTATTCTGCTGGGGCAGCACATCGGTGCGCCTGCAAAACCGATTGTCGCGAAAGGTGATGTGATAAAGGTGGGCACTAAGATTGCCGAACCTGCCGGCTTTGTTTCGGCAGCAATTCACTCTTCAGTCAGTGGCAAAGTGGCGAAGATTGATACGATAGTCGATGCCAGCGGTTATGCGAAACCTGCCATCTTCATTGATGTGGAAGGTGACGAATGGGAAGAGACAATCGACCGCAGCACGACGCTGGTGAAGGTATGTGAACTTCCGGCGGAAGAAATCGTGAAGAAGATTGCCGATGCGGGAATCGTTGGTCTGGGCGGGGCTTGTTTTCCTACGCAGGTGAAACTGTGTCCGCCGCCGTCTTTCAAGGCTGAATGTGTGATTATCAACGCGGTAGAGTGCGAACCCTATCTGACTGCCGACCATCAGCTCATGCTGGAACATGCGGAAGAAATCATGGTAGGTGTTTCTATCCTGATGAAAGCTGTGAAGGTGAACAAAGCATTTATCGGAATCGAAAATAATAAGCCGGACGCTATCGAGTTGATGACGAAGATAGCTTCCAGTTATGCAGGTATCGAGGTTGTTCCTTTGAAGGTGCAATATCCGCAAGGGGGTGAAAAACAACTGATCGACGCGATTACCAAACGTCAGGTGGCCAGCGGCGCACTGCCTATCTCTACGGGAGCGGTGGTACAGAATGTAGGTACGGCATTTGCTGTATATCAGGCTGTTCAGAAGAATAAACCGTTATTTGAGCGTGTGATTACCGTGACGGGAAAGTCGGTTGCGAAACCTTCCAACTTCATGGCTCGTATCGGTACGCCGATGAAGCAGTTGATTGATGCTTGCGGCGGTCTGCCGGAAGATACGGGGAAAGTAATCGGTGGCGGCCCGATGATGGGTAAGGCACTGGTGAATATCGAAGTTCCCACTGCGAAGGGCAGTTCCGGTATCCTGATTATGAATCGGAAGGAAGCCAAGCGTGGCGAGGAGCAGACCTGTATCCGTTGCGCGAAGTGCGTGAGCGCCTGTCCGATGGGGCTGGAACCGTACTTGCTCGGAGCTTTGTCTGAAAACGGGGATTTTGAATCAATGGAAAAAGAAAGAATCATGGATTGCATCGAGTGCGGCTCCTGCCAGTTCACTTGTCCTGCCAACCGTCCGCTGCTCGACTACTGTCGTCTGGGTAAAGGCAAAGTAGGAGCTATGATTCGCGCACGTCAAGCTAAAAAATAACGAATATGGAAAATAAATTAATCGTATCACTATCACCCCACGTTCATGGCGGAGACAGCGTGAAGAAGAACATGTACGGCGTGCTGATTGCACTGGTTCCGGCTTTTCTGGTGTCTCTCTATTTCTTCGGACTGGGTGCCCTGATTGTTACAGCTACTTCCGTTGCGGCTTGTTTGTTCTTCGAATGGGCAATCGGAAAATATTTGATGAAGAAACCGACCACGACTGTCTGCGACGGCTCTGCCGTTATCACAGGTGTGTTGCTGGCATTTAACTTACCTTCCAATCTGCCCATCTGGATTATCGTCCTCGGCGCACTGTTTGCTATCGGTGTAGGCAAGATGTCTTTTGGCGGACTGGGTTGCAACCCTTTCAACCCGGCATTGGCGGGACGTGTGTTCCTGTTGCTCTCTTTCCCGGTGCAGATGACAAGTTGGCCGGTAGTCGGTCAGTTGACCGCTTACACGGACGCCACCACCGGCGCTACTCCGCTGGCGTTGATGAAGCAGGCGATTCATGGCGATACCTCTGCGTTGAGCCAGATTCCGGATGCTTTGAGCCTGTTGATCGGGCAGAACGGCGGATGTATCGGTGAGGTCAGTGCGTTGGCGCTGCTGATTGGGCTGGTTTATATGCTTTGGAAGAAGATTATCACTTGGCATATCCCTGTATCTATCCTGGTGACTGTATTCGTATTTGCAGGTATCATGCACCTGGCAGATCCTGAAAAATATGTTTCTCCGGTATTGCAGTTACTCTCCGGCGGTCTGATGCTGGGTGCTGTCTTTATGGCAACCGACTACGTGACTTCTCCGATGAGCAAGAAAGGAATGTTGATTTATGGTGTTTGTATCGGTCTGCTGACGGTCATTATCCGTCTGTTCGGTGCCTATCCCGAAGGTATGTCATTCGCCATCCTGATTATGAATGCGTTCACTCCGCTGATTAACACCTATTGTAAACCTAAACGCTTTGGGGAGGTAGCGAAGAAGAAATGAAAAAGTTACAATCATCTTTAAAGAATATGTTGCTGGTGCTTACGGGTGTGACTGCTGTCTCCGTAGCGTTACTGGCTTATGTGAACGAACTGACCAAAGGCCCTATCGCTGAAGCGAACGCGAAGACGCTGAACGAGGCGCTGAAGAAGGTTCTTCCCGAATTTACCAATAATCCGGTAGCGGAAAGCGATACTATTTTCGGTGAGAAAGACGGAAAGAAGTTCGTTGATTTTATCGTCTATCCGGCAAAGAACGGCGAAGAGCTGGTCGGCACGGCTGTTGAAGCTAAGTCGATGGGATTCGGCGGTGAATTGAAAGTGCTGGTAGGCTTTAATGCCGAAGGCAAAATCTATAATTACTCTCTGCTGGCTCATGCGGAAACTCCGGGACTGGGTTCGAAAGCTGACAAATGGTTTGGCGCTTATGATCCCACGAAAGGCGAACAAGGCGTGACGCATGAAGAAAGTACAAAATCTATCCTGGGTATGAATCCGGGTGAAGCTCCGCTGACTGTGAGCAAAGACGGTGGCTCGATAGATGCTATCACTGCGTCTACTATCAGCTCGCGCGCATTCCTGAATGCTGTGAATGCAGCGTACCAGGCATACAAAGCAGAGGGTGGGGAAGTGAACGGTGTCACCGGTGCTTCTCAAAAGGCTGCCGGTGAAAATGCAGACGCGGATGCAGCTACTGGAGCTACGATTAAAGTTGAACTTACTGATTCTATCAGTGCTAATTAAGAAAGGAGACAGGTATGAATAACTTTAAAGTAATGATGAACGGGATTGTCAAAGAGAATCCTATTTTTGTGCTCCTGCTTGGTATGTGTCCCACATTGGGTACGACTTCATCGGCTATCAATGGTATGGGTATGGGGCTTGCCACGATGTTCGTATTGATTTGCTCGAACGTGGTAATCTCTTCCATCAAGAACCTGATACCGGACATGGTGCGTATCCCTTCATTTATCGTGGTGATTGCGTCTTTCGTAACGCTGCTTCAGATGATAATGCAAGCTTATGTGCCGGATTTGTATGCTACGCTCGGTCTTTTCATTCCGTTGATTGTAGTAAACTGTATTGTGTTGGGACGTGCCGAAGCGTTCGCCGCGAAAAATAATCCGATTGCTTCCATGTTCGACGGTATCGGCATGGGATTGGGCTTTACTATTGCCCTCACTCTGCTGGGTGCTGTTCGCGAATTCCTGGGAACAGGCAAGATTTTCGACCTGACAATCATGCCGGAAGAATACGGAATGTTGGTATTTGTACTGGCTCCGGGCGCTTTCATCGCTTTGGGATACCTCATTGCAATAATTAATAAATTGAGAATTGAAAATTGAGAATTGAGAAATAATAGACATGAACTATGTTCTTAATTTCACTTTCACATTCTCTGATTTTTTAATTTTTAATTCTCAATTTTCAATTTAATAATTATGGAATATATATTGATTTTTATTTCGGCAATCTTTGTAAACAACATCGTGTTGTCGCAGTTCTTGGGTATCTGTCCGTTCCTCGGCGTATCCAAGAAAGTGGAAACTGCGATGGGTATGAGCGCTGCGGTTGCTTTCGTGCTGACCATCGCCACCATCGTAACCTTCCTGATTCAGAAGTTTGTCCTTGATGTTTTCGGTTTGGGATACTTGCAGACGATTACTTTCATCCTGGTGATTGCCGGACTGGTGCAGATGGTGGAAATCATCCTGAAGAAAGTCTCTCCGGCCCTTTATCAGGCATTGGGTGTGTTCCTGCCGCTGATTACGACCAACTGTTGTATTCTTGGTGTGGCTATCCTGGTGATTCAGAAAGACTTTGATTTGCTGACAGGAGTTGTGTATGCTTTCTCTACGGCTTTGGGCTTCGGGCTGGCACTGGTACTCTTTGCCGGACTGCGTGAACAGATGAGCCTGGTGAAAATCCCGAAAGGGATGCAAGGCACTCCGATTGCCCTGATTACCGCCGGTCTGCTTGCCATGGCATTCATGGGATTCTCAGGTGTGGTGTAAGACTTACAGTTGATAATTAAATATGGGATTGGGAACTCCGGTGTATGGCGACATACAGGCTGCGGGTTTCCAATTCTTTTTTGTACCTGAATGCTGTTTTTTTATACCTGAATACCATCGAATCGTACCAAAACGGTTTTTTGATAAATAATTTCGTGACAATTTATTGCAAATCCATTTTATTTCCATAAATTTGTAGCTCAAACGACAAAAAGCCGAGAAACTAACCATTTATAAAGAATATGAAAGAAAGAATTTTAGTAACGGGCGGAACAGGATATATAGGTTCGCACACCGTAGTAGAACTACAAAACAGTGGATATGAAGTAATCATCATCGATAATTTATCAAATTCAAGCGCTGACGTTGTTGACAATATAGAGAAGGTATCCGGTATTCGTCCGGTTTTCGAGAAATTGGATTGTCTCGATTTGGAAGGTCTGGATGCTGTGTTTACTAAATATAAAGGAATTAAGGCTATTATTCACTTTGCAGCGAGCAAAGCAGTTGGAGAATCAGTGGAGAAACCGTTGCTTTATTATCGCAACAACCTCGTTTCTTTAATCAATCTCCTCGAGTTAATGCCTAAACATGGAGTGGAAGGTATCGTGTTCTCTTCTTCTTGTACAGTATACGGTCAGCCGGATGAACTGCCGGTAACGGAAAAGGCCCCGATCAAGAAAGCGGAATCGCCTTATGGAAATACCAAACAAATTAATGAAGAGATTATTCGCGATACAGTAGCTTCCGGAGCTCCGATCAATGCTATCATGCTGCGTTATTTCAATCCGATTGGCGCGCATCCTACCGCATTGCTGGGTGAACTGCCGAATGGTGTTCCTCAAAACCTGATTCCTTATCTCACTCAGACTGCTATGGGTATCCGTGAGAAACTTAGCGTGTTTGGTGATGATTATGATACGCCTGACGGCTCTTGTATCCGTGACTTTATCAATGTTGTTGACTTGGCTAAAGCACACGTAATCGCTATCCGTCGTATCTTGGAAAAGGGACAGAAAGAAAAAGTAGAAGTATTCAATATCGGTACGGGACGTGGTGTTTCCGTTTTGGAATTAATCAATGGCTTTGAAAAAGCTACCGGTGTGAAATTGAATTACCAGATAGTCGGACGCCGTGCAGGTGATATCGAAAAGGTTTGGGCAAACCCTGATTTCGCAAATAATGAACTGGGTTGGAAAGCCGTAGAAACTTTGGAAGATACTTTACGTTCTGCATGGAACTGGCAACTGAAGCTCCGTGAGAGAGGTATTCAGTAAAAGAGATAAATGTTTTAATTAACATAAAAGTTTAAACAAACCGTGCATGCGGTTTGTTTAATAGATGCTAATCAACCTGAAGCTATTTGTGAGTATGTGAATATACATAAGTAGTACTTATACCTCTCCGGTATAGACAGGTGGATTGCATAGTAGTTTTGTCGTGTTTTATTTTGTGTTTGTGTTGTGACGGTACTACGACGTGAGTCGTGGTACCGTTTTTTGTTTGCCCGCAAAGCAGGCAAACTGCTTTTATTGTTACAGTTTTCCTTTAAAGCAGAAGGTGTCGGGCTTCCAGTCTATTTCCGGCAGGGAAGATTCCGGTACGAACAGCCCGAATACAGAAGAACCGGAACCGCTCATGGAAGCATAAACTGCTCCTTGATTATAGAGTTCTTGCTTTATTTCTCCGATAACGGGATGCTGCGGGAAGACGCTCGCTTCGAAATCGTTGATTAATGTATCCTTCCATTCTGCAACCGGACGACGGATTACCTCTTTGACCGGATATTCGGGATGATGGGGATGAATGTTTGCGAAGGCTTCGCGGGTGGAAACAAAGACGTCCGGCTTCACAATCATAATCTGGTAACCTTTTAATGAAAGTTCGATTGGCGAGAAGATGTTGCCGATGCCTTCGGCGTAGGTCGTTTTGTTCTTAATGAAGAAGGCGCAGTCTGCTCCCAGGGTGGCGGCATATATTTCCAGTTGGTCCTCAGATAATTCCAGATGGAAATGATTATTGAGTAATTTCAGCATAAAAGCGGCATCTGACGATCCGCCGCCAAGACCGGCTCCTGAAGGGATATGCTTATATAGATGAATCTCGACAGGGGGAAGGTGAAACTCTTTGTCCAGAAGTGAATAAGCCTTTGCCACCAAATTATCTTCCGGATTGCCGGCTATCTCCATTCCATATTGGTGGAGAGTGATTTTCTTTTCTGCTTCGGGCAGAGTGCGGATTTCGAGAGCATCCTCGAGGGCTACCGGATAGAAAACCGTTTCAAGGTTGTGATAACCGTCCGGGCGTTTCTCCGTGATGGAGAGCCCCAAGTTTATTTTGATATTCGGAAAAACGATCATAAGGTTATTTACTATTTTACAATTTACAATTTACTATTTGTAGTGGTGCACACCACAATTAATCGTGTGCTTAATGTGATTCGGGAGCAAAGTTAGTAAAATCTTCATTTTTCCTTATTCATTCTTCGTGATTATATTCTATCTTTGTCGTCCCGACTGGAAAAACTCTGTTATAAAGGAGTCTGTCCGGTCGCAAAATAGTAAATAGTAAATTGAAAACTAGTAAATATCTTCATGGCCGAACAGAGAAAAAATACCCGTAATACAAAGTCTACTAAAGTGCAACCGGTAAATGACTATGGTCGTATCCAGCCACAGGCACCCGAGTTGGAAGAAGCTGTGTTGGGAGCTTTAATGATTGAGAAGGATGCTTATTCACTGGTGAGTGAAATTCTTCGTCCCGATTCTTTTTATGAACGCCGGCATCAGTTGATTTATACTGCTATTACCGATCTTGCCGTGAATCAGAAACCGGTGGATATTCTGACGGTAAAGGAGCAACTTAGCAAACGGGGAGATTTGGAAGAGGTCGGCGGACCGTTCTATATTACTCAGTTGAGTAGTAAGGTCGCCTCTTCGGCACATATTGAATACCATGCGCGTATCATTGCGCAGAAGTCACTGGCGCGTGAGTTGATTACATTTACAAGCAATATCCAAAGTAAGGCTTTTGACGAGACGCTGGATGTGGATGACTTGATGCAGGAAGCGGAAGGCAAACTTTTCGAGATTTCTCAGCAGAATATGAAGAAAGACTATACGCAGATCAATCCGGTGATTGACGAAGCCTATAAGCTGATTCAGAAGGCTGCGGCACGAACTGACGGTTTGAGCGGTCTTGAAAGTGGTTTCACGAAACTGGACAAGATGACTGCCGGCTGGCAAAATTCCGACCTTATTATTATTGCCGCCCGTCCTGCCATGGGTAAAACAGCTTTCGTGCTTTCTATGGCGAAGAACATAGCTGTTGATTATCGGAACCCGGTGGCGTTGTTCTCTCTTGAAATGAGTAACGTTCAGTTGGTGAACCGTTTGATTACGAATGTTTGTGAGATTCCGAGTGAGAAAATCAAGAGCGGACAGTTGGCAAATTACGAATGGCAGCAGTTGGACTATAAGTTGAAGGACTTGCTGGACGCGCCGCTTTATGTGGATGATACTCCGTCTTTGTCTGTTTTCGAACTTCGTACGAAAGCGCGCCGTCTGGTGCGTGAGCATGGGGTGAGAATCATTATTATTGACTACCTTCAGTTGATGAATGCGAGCGGTATGGCATTCGGAAGCCGTCAGGAAGAGGTGAGTACCATTTCGCGTTCGTTGAAGGGATTGGCGAAGGAGTTGAATATTCCGATTATTGCGCTGTCACAGTTGAATCGTGGTGTGGAAAGCCGTGAAGGTATCGACGGTAAGCGTCCGCAGTTGAGTGACCTTCGTGAATCGGGAGCCATCGAGCAGGATGCCGATATGGTGTGCTTTATCCATCGTCCGGAATATTATAAGATCTTCCAGGATGACAGGGGAAATGACTTGCGTGGTATGGCGGAGATTGTGATAGCCAAGCACCGTAATGGTGCGGTAGGCGAGGTGTTGCTCCGATTCAAGGGTGAGTTCACCCGGTTCTCGAATCCGGAAGACGACATGGTTATCCCGATGCCGGGCGAGCCTGCCGGTGCCATGCTTGGTTCTAAAATGAATACAGGGGGAGCGGGTTCCGTTCCACCACCGCCGGCGCCTGACTTTACTCCGCAGACGGATAATCCGTTTGCCGCACCGATAGGAGGGGATGGACCGCTGCCATTTTAGTTGCTCATTATTTCACCACAGAGGACGCAGAGGACACAGAGTTCTTTCTTTTTACTAAGTACTCATGTTTAATTAGTTCACAAATTAATTATATACATTTACTTATTACGGATTTACACTTGTTTATCATCTTCCCGCTATCCTCTGTGTCCTCTGCGTCCTCTGTGGTGAAATAACTCTCAACTTTTTTAAGAACCTTTTCGGTCAACCGAAAAATCTTATTAACTTTGCAAATCTTTTTGAGAAACAATAAAAAAATAATGATATGAATATCTCTTACAACTGGCTGAAAGAGTATGTCAATTTCGATTTGACGCCCGAAGAAACGGCGGCTGCGTTGACTTCTATCGGCTTGGAAACAGGTGGTGTGGAAGAAGTGCAAACCATTAAAGGTGGTTTGGAAGGTCTTGTGATCGGCGAAGTGCTGACTTGCGTGGAACACCCGAATTCCGACCATTTGCATATTACTACTGTCAATCTGGGAGAAGGCGATCCGGTGCAGATCGTTTGTGGTGCTCCGAATGTGGCTGCCGGACAAAAAGTGGTGGTAGCTACTTTGGGAACAAAACTCTATGACGGTGACGAATGTTTTACCATCAAGAAATCAAAAATCCGTGGTGTGGAATCTACCGGTATGATTTGTGCTGAAGACGAAATAGGGCTTGGTACGGATCATGCAGGCATCATCGTATTGCCGGAAACTGCTGTTCCGGGTACCCTCGCCAAGGATTATTATAATATAAAGAGCGACTATGTGCTTGAAGTGGATATCACGCCCAACCGCGCGGATGCCTGCTCACACTATGGGGTAGCCCGTGACTTGTATGCCTATCTGATTCAGAACGGCAAGCAGGCTACTTTGCAACGCCCGTCAGTGGATGACTTCAAAGTGGAAAACCAGGACTTGAATATTGAAGTGAAGGTTGAAAACAGCGAGGCTTGTCCGCACTATGCCGGAGTTACCGTGAAAGGAGTGACGGTGAAGGAAAGCCCGGAATGGTTGCAGAACAAACTGCGACTGATCGGTGTGCGTCCTATTAATAATGTAGTGGATATTACCAATTATATCGTTCATGCTTTCGGTCAGCCTTTGCACTGCTTCGATGCTGCCAAGATAAAAGGCAATGAGGTGATTGTTAAAACAATGCCCGAAGGAACTACGTTCGTCACACTGGATGAAGTGGAACGTAAACTGAACGAACGCGACCTGATGATTTGCAATAAGGAGGAAGGCATGTGTATTGCCGGTGTATTCGGCGGACTGGATTCCGGTTCTACGGAAGCTACGACGGATGTATTCATCGAAAGTGCTTACTTCCATCCTACATGGGTGCGTAAAACCGCACGTCGCCATGGTCTGAACACGGATGCTTCTTTCCGTTTCGAACGTGGTATCGACCCGAACAGTGTGATTTATTGCCTGAAACTGGCTGCCATGATGGTGAAAGAACTGGCTGGCGGTACGATTTCTTCTGATATTAAGGATGTATATACTACTCCTGCGCAGGATTTCATCGTAGACTTGGCTTATGCAAAAGTCAATTCACTGATAGGCAAGGTGATTCCGGTAGAGACAATCAAGAGCATTGTGACCAGTCTGGAAATGAAAATCACCAATGAAACGGCTGAAGGTCTGACATTGGCTGTTCCGCCTTACCGAGTGGATGTACAGCGCGACTGTGACGTGATTGAAGATATCCTTCGCGTTTACGGATATAATAATGTGGAGATTCCGTCTACTCTGAAGTCTAGTTTGACTACGAAAGGTGAGCATGACAAATCAAATAAATTGCAGAATCTGATTGCCGAGCAGTTGGTTGGCTGCGGATTCAATGAAATATTGAATAACTCATTGACCCGTGCCGCTTACTATGATGGTCTGGAGACGTATCCGTCCAATCACCTGGTGATGCTGCTGAACCCGTTGAGCGCGGATTTGAACGCTATGCGCCAGACTTTGTTGTTCGGCGGACTGGAAAGTATCGCTCATAACGCGAACCGTAAGAATGCCGACCTGAAATTCTTCGAATTCGGTAATTGCTATTATTTCGACGGAGACAAGAAGAACACGGAAAAGGTGTTGGCTCCTTATTCGGAAGATTATCACCTGGGCTTGTGGGTGACCGGCAAGAAGGTTTCCAACTCATGGGCACACGCTGACGAAGACAGTTCTGTATATGAGTTGAAGGCTTACGTGGAGAATATATTGAAACGTCTGGGACTTGATCTGCATAATTTGGTTGTAGGCAACCTGACTGATGATGTTTTTGCTGCTGCGCTTTCTGTGAATACGAAGGGTGGCAAGCGTCTTGCGTCTTTCGGTGTAGTGACTAAGAAATTGCTGAAAGCATTCGATATTGATAATGAAGTGTATTTCGCCGACCTGAACTGGAAAGAACTGATGAAGGCTATCCGTTCCGTGAAGATCAGCTACAAGGAAATTTCCAAGTTCCCGGCTGTGAAGCGTGACCTGGCTTTGTTGCTTGACAAGAACATACAGTTTGCCGAAATCGAAAAGATAGCGTTCGATACGGAGAAGAAGTTGCTGAAAGAAGTGGAACTCTTCGACGTGTACGAGGGTAAGAACCTTGAAGCGGGCAAGAAGTCGTATGCTGTCAGCTTTCTGCTTCAGGACGAGAGTCAGACATTGAATGATAAGATGATTGACAAGATCATGTCGAAACTGGTGAAGAACCTGGAAGATAAGCTGGGTGCGAAACTTAGATAATCTGATAAACTTAAAATTATCAATCTAAAATATACAAACCAATGGGAAGAGCATTTGAATATAGAAAGGCCACCAAACTGAAAAGATGGGGCCACATGGCTAAAACATTTACAAGACTGGGTAAGCAAATCGCTATCGCTGTAAAGGCAGGCGGTCCGGAACCTGAAAATAACCCGACGCTGCGTTCGGTGATCGCTACTTGTAAGCGTGAGAATATGCCGAAGGATAATATCGAACGTGCTATCAAGAACGCGATGGGTAAAGACCAGAGCGACTACAAGAGCATGACTTACGAAGGATACGGCCCGCATGGAATTGCTGTCTTTGTGGATACTTTGACAGACAATACTACCCGTACGGTGGCTGACGTCCGTTCGGTATTCAACAAGTTCGGCGGTAACTTGGGTACAATGGGTTCCCTGGCATTCCTTTTCGACCACAAATGTATGTTCACTTTCAAGAAGAAAGACGGACTGGATATGGAAGAGTTGATTCTCGACCTGATCGACTATGATGTGGAAGATGAATACGAAGAGGATGACGAAGAAGGAACAATCACTATCTACGGTGATCCCAAGAGTTATGCAGCTATTCAGAAACATCTGGAAGAATGTGGTTTCGAAGATGTCGGTGGAGACTTCACTTACATCCCGAACGACTTGAAAGAGGTGACTTCCGAACAGCGTGAAACTCTGGATAAGATGATCGAACGCCTGGAAGAATTTGACGACGTGCAGACTGTTTATACTAATATGCAACCCGAAGAAGGCGAAGAATAAGCGGTCATGGAGTATGTGTATAGGACGAAAGGTACTTGCAGCACGAACATCGAACTGAATGTGGAAGATGGAGTGGTGAAGGAAGTGGCCTTTTGGGGTGGATGTAACGGTAATCTGCAAGGTCTTTCACGCCTGGTAAAAGGGATGAAAGTAGAAGAGGTGATAACAAAGCTCGAAGGAGTGCGTTGTGGCGGCAGACCGACATCTTGTCCCGACCAGTTATGTCGTGCATTGCACGAGATGGGATATTAATAGTCGACATTTCCCTTTTTTATAGTTATATCGGAAGGGAGTGGCAAAAAACTCCCTTTTGATTTTTATTTAGGCACGGATTACACGGATAACACGGTTTTGATTGATTTTGAACCGTGAAATCCGTGAAATCCGTGCCTAAATCTTATTTACTTATTTGTTGGTATTTTGAACCAAAATGAATCTTCAGTCGTTATTTATAAGTACATTTGTACTGGATAAACTATTATGCAAAAATGAAGAATATTTTTCAAGACTTAAAACGCAAAGATCATAAACGTTATTTGGGCGGACTGGATGTTTTCAGATACATCGGTCCGGGACTTTTGGTAACTGTCGGGTTTATTGATCCGGGAAACTGGGCGTCTAATTTTGCTGCCGGTTCCGAATTCGGGTATTCATTGCTTTGGGTGGTTACCTTGTCCACTATTATGCTGATCGTCCTTCAGCACAACGTTGCCCACCTGGGGATTGTCACCGGACTCTGCCTTTCGGAAGCAGCCACTAAATATACTCCGAAATGGGTGTCTCGTCCGATATTGGGTACGGCGGTGCTGGCTTCCATCTCTACTTCGCTGGCGGAGATTCTGGGTGGTGCCATTGCATTGGAAATGCTGTTTGATATGCCTATCATATGGGGAGCTATATTGACGACCGTTTTTGTCTCTATCATGCTTTTCTCCAATTCTTATAAAAAAATAGAGCGTTCCATTATTGCGTTCGTTTCCGTGATCGGGCTTTCGTTTATTTATGAGTTGTTCCTCGTGGAGATAGACTGGCCGGCTGCGGCAGCGGGATGGGTGACTCCGTCTTTTCCGAAAGGAAGTATGCTGATTATCATGAGTGTATTGGGCGCGGTAGTGATGCCGCATAATCTGTTCCTTCATTCGGAAGTGATACAGAGCCACGAGTATAATAAGAAAGATGATGCGTCCATTAAGAAGGTACTGAAATATGAGTTGTTCGATACGCTGTTTTCGATGATTGTCGGCTGGGCGATTAACAGTGCGATGATTTTGCTGGCTGCCGCTACGTTCTTCAAGAGCGGTATTCAGGTAGAGGAGTTGCAACAAGCCAAATCACTGCTCGAACCGTTGTTGGGAAGTAATGCCGCCATCGTATTCGCGTTGGCTCTGCTGATGGCGGGCATTTCATCGACTATCACGAGCGGGATGGCGGCAGGTTCCATCTTCGCAGGTATTTTCGGTGAATCGTATCATATCAAGGACAGCCACTCGCAGGTCGGGGTTCTTCTGTCTTTAGGGATTGCCCTGCTGCTGATTTTCTTTATCGGAGATCCTTTCAAGGGGTTGATTATATCGCAGATGATACTTAGTATCCAGTTACCCTTCACGGTGTTCTTGCAGGTGGGGCTGACTTCTTCACGGAAGGTGATGGGGGATTATGTGAACAGCCGTTGGAGTACGTTTGTGTTGTACACCATTGCCATCATCGTATCGGTGCTGAATATTATGCTGTTATTCTCATAAAAAGAACATGAATTAATAAATATATGACAATGAAGATTATTACTTATAACGTGAACGGGTTGCGTGCTGCTGTTTCCAAAGGTTTCGCGGAATGGCTGGCGCAGGAGAATCCCGATGTTCTTTGTCTGCAAGAGACAAAACTACAACCGGACCAATATCCGGGAGAGGTGTTTGAAGCGCTGGGGTACAAGTCTTATCTGTATTCTGCACAGAAGAAAGGGTATAGCGGAGTGGCTATACTGACCAAGCAGGAACCGGATCATGTGGAATATGGGATGGGAATGGAAGCCTACGATAATGAAGGGCGTTTTATCCGTGCTGATTTCGGAGATTTGTCGGTTGTCAGCGTGTATCACCCTTCGGGAACGAGCGGGGATGAACGCCAAGCATTCAAGATGGTGTGGCTGGAAGACTTTCAGAACTATGTGACGGAGTTGCGGAAAACCCGTCCGAATCTGATTCTTTGCGGGGATTATAACATTTGCCATGAGCCGATTGATATCCACGATCCTGTGAGGAATGCGAAGAACAGTGGTTTCCTTCCTGAAGAACGGGAGTGGATGACACGTTTCCTTTCGGCGGGATTTATCGACTCTTTCCGGTTGCTTTATCCCGAAAAGCAGGAATATACGTGGTGGAGCTACCGCTTTAATTCGCGTGCCAAGAATAAGGGTTGGCGGATAGATTACTGTATGACGAGCGAGCCGGTACGTCCTTTACTGAAGAGTGCACAGATTTTGAATGATGCTGTACATTCCGATCATTGTCCGATGGCGCTGGAAATCGAGCGTTGAGCTTTTAGAATTGGGATGGCGGATTCAAATCCACATATGGATCTTTGATGGCGGATTCCATCATTGCGTTCACGGTGATTCCGGCATCCTCTTTATAGGTCCTTCTTTTGTTCCACTCGCGTATATCTTTGAGTGTGACTTCACGCTTTTTTCTGTTTTGAGGGAAATTGATTTTTCTTTTCCTATCAGCGTATTCGTCTTTACGTGCGGAACTCATCATAGCCTGGATAGCTATGGCTGTCGATTCTTTATATGATATTGATTTGCCCATATTTTTAAATTTAGATTTTAATCTTAGTGTAATTTCCGATAACAAAGATACTTTTTTATATTTTTGCATGAAAATAAAAAGCGAAAAATAGTATGGAAGATAGAATACAAAAAGCTGTAGAGCTTTTTAAGAGCGGATATAACTGTTCGCAGTCGGTAGTGGCTGCCTTTGCGGATATGTATGGATTCACGCAGGAACAGGCCTTGCGCATGAGTGCTTCCTTCGGTGGGGGAATAGGCAGGATGCGCGAAACTTGCGGGGCTGCCTGTGGAATGTTCCTCGTTGCAGGACTGGAAACCGGAGCAACGGAAGCGACAGACCGGGAAGGCAAAGCTGCCAATTATGCGGTGGTGCAGGAACTGGCGGCTGAGTTTAAGAAGAGAAACGGTTCGCTGATTTGTGGCGAATTGTTGGGATTAAAGAAAAAAGAACCGGTTTCCACCGTTCCGGAAGAGCGTAATGCTCAATATTATAGCAAGCGCCCTTGCGCAAAAATGGTGGAAGAAGCGGCAAGAATTTGGTCAGAATACCTCGAAAATCATCCTAAATGAGGGGAAAAATGCTTTTTTATTACAAAATCAATAAAAAAACATTCAATAAAGTGTTATATAACATAAAAATAACTATCTTTGTCCCCGAAATAAAATCTGAAAGTCTTTAGGACCGGATGATTTAAAGCATGTCTAACTAAAATTTCAAAGCAAATGTTGAAAGAAAAAGCAGGTGTAATCGCAGGAAGTATCTGGAGTGCACTGAATGAAACAGAAGGAATGACTGCCAAGCAACTGAAGAAAGCTACTAAGTTGGTTGACAAAGACCTGTTCCTCGGACTTGGCTGGTTATTGAGAGAAGACAAAGTCTCTGTGGAAGAAGTTGAAGGTGAACTCTTCATCAAATTGATCTAAGCGAGTAACTCACTTAAGCAATAAAAAAATGCGTTGGTACATTGTCAGAATGTTATCAACGCATTTTTTTTTATTCCGCCATTTACGTATCTTTGCACACCAAAAAGATAAAATAATAAGAATTCGAATGAAGAATATACGCAATTTTTGTATTATTGCTCATATTGACCACGGTAAGTCGACGCTCGCCGACCGTCTGCTGGAGTTTACCAAGACTATTCAGGTGACTTCCGGACAGATGCTTGACAATATGGATCTGGAGAAGGAGAGAGGAATTACCATCAAGAGCCACGCTATTCAGATGGAATATACCTATAAGGGCGAGAAGTATGTCCTTAACCTGATCGACACTCCGGGACATGTGGATTTCTCGTACGAGGTGTCTCGTTCTATTGCGGCTTGTGAAGGTGCGTTGCTGATTGTCGATGCGTCGCAGGGCGTACAGGCACAGACCATTTCCAACTTGTATATGGCTATCGAGCACGATCTTGAAATTATTCCGGTTATCAATAAATGTGATATGGTGAGTGCTAACCCGGAAGAGGTGGAAGATGAAATCGTGGAACTGCTGGGCTGTAAGCGCGAGGAAGTGATTCGTGCATCAGGTAAAACCGGTATGGGCGTGGAAGAAATTCTTGCGGCTGTTATCGAACGTATTCCTCATCCCGAGGGTGATGACGATGCTCCGTTGCAGGCATTGATTTTTGACTCTGTGTTCAACTCTTTCCGTGGAATTATCGCTTATTTCAAGATTGAGAACGGTGTTATCCGCAAGGGTGATAAGGTGAAGTTCTTCAATACGGGGAAGGAATATGATGCCGACGAGGTAGGGGTGCTGAAAATGGATTTGGTTCCTCGCAACGAGCTTCGTACGGGTGATGTAGGATATATTATTTCCGGTATCAAGACTTCCAAAGAGGTGAAAGTGGGGGATACCATTACTCATATTGCCCGTCCGTGCGACAAGGCTATTGCCGGTTTTGAGGAAGTGAAGCCGATGGTGTTTGCGGGAGTTTATCCGATTGAGGCGGAGGAATTCGAGGATCTTCGGGCATCTTTGGAGAAGTTGCAACTGAATGATGCTTCCTTGACGTTCCAGCCGGAGTCTTCGCTGGCTTTGGGATTTGGTTTCCGTTGTGGTTTCCTCGGATTGCTTCATATGGAGATTGTGCAGGAACGGTTGGATCGTGAGTTTGACATGAATGTGATTACTACGGTACCGAACGTATCCTATCATATCTTTGACAAGCAGGGGAATATGAAAGAGGTGCACAATCCGGGCGGTATGCCTGACCCGACTATGATAGATCATATCGAGGAACCGTATATCAAGTCTTCCATCATTACGACGACCGATTATATAGGTCCTATCATGACGCTTTGCCTGGGTAAACGGGGTGAGCTTATCAAGCAGGAGTATATTTCCGGTAACCGTGTGGAGATATATTATAATATACCTTTGGGTGAGATTGTGATTGACTTTTATGATAAGCTGAAGAGTATCTCCAAAGGGTATGCTTCGTTTGATTATCATCCGAACGGTTTTCGCACTTCCAAGTTGGTGAAGCTCGATATTCTGCTGAACGGCGAGCCTGTGGATGCGCTCTCTACGTTGACACATGTCGACAATGCCTATGACATGGGCAAACGGATGTGTGAGAAGTTGAAGGAGCTGATTCCCCGCCAGCAGTTTGATATTGCCATTCAGGCGGCTATCGGTGCGAAGATTATTTCTCGCGAGACGATTAAGGCAGTTCGTAAGGATGTGACTGCAAAATGTTACGGCGGTGACGTCAGCCGTAAGCGTAAGCTGCTTGAAAAGCAGAAAAAAGGTAAAAAACGAATGAAACAAATAGGTAACGTGGAGGTTCCTCAAAAGGCCTTCCTCGCTGTACTGAAACTGGATTAAAATAAAGCCGCAAGCAATTTTTTCGGATATATATTCTGAACAAATTGACTTGCGGTTAGTTTTTTAATACACCAGGGTGATTGCCTTCTGTCCGCAGAGCTTTCCTTGGCAGTCACTTTTAAAAAACAAACGACTATAAATATGAGAAAAGTTCTGTCTTTTTCGGGCTTCCTTATGTTGGGGCTCATTATTTCACAATTCCTGCCGGTAATGGCAGGGCAAGGTTATGGAACCGTTAAATCCATTTCAAATGTACTGCTTTATGTATGTCTTAGTTTTATAATGATTAATGTGGGCCGGGAGTTCGTGCTCGATAAGGTCAGGTGGAAAAGCTATGCTGAGGATTACTTCATAGCGATGGCGACGGCAGCTCTGCCGTGGTTTATGATTGCCATTTATTATGTGTTTATATTGCTGCCGCCCGATTATTGGAATAGTTGGGAAGCATGGAAGGAGAATCTGTTGTTGAGCCGTTTTGCGGCGCCGACATCGGCAGGTATCTTATTTACGATGTTGGCTGCTATCGGGCTGAAGTCCAGTTGGATTTATAAGAAGATTCAGGTGTTGGCTATCTTTGATGATTTGGATACGATTATCCTGATGATTCCTCTTCAGATAATGATGATCGGATTGCGCTGGCAATTGATTATTGTGGTGGTGGTCGTGTTTATGTTGTTGGCTGTCGGTTGGCAGAAGTTGAATAAATATGACTGGCGTCAGGACTGGAAGGCTATTCTCTTTTATTCGGTTATTATATTCCTGGCTACGCAGATTCTTTATTTAGGCAGCAAGGAGTTGTATGGAGAAGAAGGGAGTATCCATATTGAAGTGCTGTTGCCGGCTTTTGTCTTGGGTATGATTATGAAACATAGGGAGCATGATACGCCCGTGGAGCGAAAAATGTCAACCGGAATTTCTTTCTTGTTTATGTTCCTGGTGGGGATGAGTATGCCTCATTTTATCGGGGTGAACTTTGCGGAGACTCATGCGGGCACACATTCCGTAACGGGCTCACAGGAGATGATGTCCTGGGGAATGATTATGTTCCATGTGGTGATTGTCTCTTTGTTGTCGAATGTAGGAAAACTCTGCCCGATGTTCTTTTATCGCGACCGGAAGTTGAGTGAACGGCTGGCTCTTTCCATCGGAATGTTTACCCGCGGGGAAGTGGGGGCCGGAATTATTTTCATTGCGTTGGGATACAATTTGGGAGGGCCTGCGCTGGTGATTTCTGTGCTGACTTTGGTGTTGAACCTGATTTTGACAGGAATCTTTGTGCTTTGGGTGAAAAACCTGGCTTTGAGGAGCTATACTGAATAGAAAAATCCGTATATTGCCGACTTTAATACTATAAAGCATTTTCTTATGACGATCTTACGGACCATGCGAAACTTCTCGTCGATGAATATCACGGCGAGCATCCTTTTGTTTTTGGCTGCAATTTCCGCCGCTGTTATTGCTAATTCTTCAGTTGCTCCGGTTTATCAGGAGTTTCTGTCTCATGAGCTTCATTTGCAGATTGGTAGTTTTAACTTACTTTCGCATGGCGGGGAAAATCTACGGATGATTGAGTTTATCAATGATGGTTTGATGACGATTTTCTTCCTGATGGTGGGATTGGAAATCAAACGGGAGTTATTGGTTGGCGAGCTTTCTTCTTTCCGCAAAGCGTCATTGCCTTTTATTGCCGCTTGCGGCGGTATGGTGTTTCCGGTATTGATCTATATGCTGTTTTGCCCGCCGGGTAGTGATGGTGGACGGGGACTTGCCATTCCGATGGCGACGGATATTGCTTTTTCATTGGGAGTGTTGAGCTTGTTGGGCAAACGTGTTCCGATAAGTCTGAAAATCTTTCTGACGGCTTTTGCGGTTGTGGATGATATTGGCGGTATCTTGATTATCGCTATCTTTTATAGTTCGCATGTATCTTATGGTTATCTTGTAGTGGCTGCGTTACTTTATGTTTTGCTTTACTTTATTGGAAAATGGGGAGCGATAAATAAAATCTTCATTTTGGTGATTGGTATAGTAATTTGGTACCTATTCCTGCAATCGGGTATTCATAGTACGATTTCAGGGGTGATTCTGGCTTTTGTGATTCCTGCGAAACCTCGTCTGAATGTTGGAAAGTATATTGAACACATCCGTCATACAATAGCCGGTTTCCCGACAATGGAATCGGGAAGTATTGTGTTGACCAATGAGCAGATTTCCAAACTGAAAGAAGTGGAATCGGCTTCCGACCGTGTGATTAGTCCGTTGCAGTCATTGGAGGATAATCTGCATGGGGCTGTCAATTATCTGATTCTGCCGCTTTTTGCTTTTGTCAATGCGGGTGTGGTGCTTGGTGGTGGCGGTGAGTTGGTCGGCAGTGTGGGCATTGCTGTGGCAGCCGGGTTATTGCTGGGAAAATTCATCGGTATTTATTTGTTTACTTGGTTGGCTATCAGAATTAAACTGACTCCCAGGCCATTGGGGATGAATTGGATGAATCTTGCGGGAGTTGCCTTATTGGGTGGTATTGGTTTTACTGTATCACTTTTCATTGCGAACCTTTCTTTCGGTGCTGATTATCCGCTATTATTGAATCAGGCTAAGTTCGGCGTATTGTCAGGCTCCATACTTTCCGGGTTATTAGGATATGCTTTACTCCGGCTGGTACTCATAAAAGGGCAGGGGCACTGATATTGTCTGTTAGGCACGGATTACACGGATTACGCTGTTGCTTTATGCAATCATATTTCTAAAAACCGTGAAATCCGTGTAATCCGTGCCTGATTTGTTATGTATAGGCTTTAGTATATGAAACCGGGATGATGAAGTTTGTTTAACCTATTCTCTTATTGTTCATCTGTAAGCTCATCATCTATTCCGTCAATCGGTAGAATCTTCTGGCTTTCTTCATGTGGTAACTGCTCCACTTGCCGCAGTTTCCGTTCGATGGCACGTGTCCGTTTTCCCATCACTTCTTCCAGTTGGTCTCCGGCGCTTTGCAGGTTCTTCTGTACTTTTTCAAGTAATCCGCCGAATTTTCCGAATTCTGTTTTGACAGCTCCCAATACGGTCCATACTTCTCCGGTACGCTTTTGAATGGCAAGAGTACGGAATCCCATTTGCAGACTATTCAAGATAGCCCCTAATGTTGTCGGTCCGGTCACAACTATCTTATATTCCTTTTGGAGCGTTTCTACAAGACTTGTTCTTCGGATTACTTCCGCATAAATGCTCTCGAAAGGTAAAAACATAATAGCGAAATCGGTGGTAAAAGGCGGATCTACATATTTGTCATGGATGTCTTTTGCCATCTTCTTGATCGTGCTTTCCAGTTGCTTGCCGGATGATTCCATCAGCGCGGCATCTCCTGCTTCGAAAGCATCGTAATATTGCTCGTATATGTCTTTCGGAAATTTGGCATCAATCGGAAGATAAACGGTGCTGTTGGCATCGTCTTTTCCCGGAAGTTTGATGGCAAATTCTACGAATTCAGTTCCGCTCTTTTTCGTTTTAACGTTAGCGTCATACTGTTCGGGGCTCATCATTTGTTCGAGTAATGCTCCGAGCTGTACTTCACCGAATGTTCCCCGCATTTTTACGTTGCTCAATACTTTTTTCAGTCCGCCGACGTCCTGTGCCAGGGATTTCATCTCTCCGAGTCCCTTTTGTACGTTCTCAAGCTGTGAACGGACGATTTCAAACGACTGGCCGATTCGTTCGTTCAGTGTCTTTTGCAGCTTTTCCTCTACCATCAGGCGCATATCGTCCAGGCGTTTCTCGGTAGATTTTACCAGTGCTTCCTGTTGGCGTGCCATCGTGTCGAATTTCTGGCGTTGTAACTCTCCGCTGGTCATCATGTTTTTGTGCAGGACATCCTGGAGTTGCTGCATATTCTGATTGAGCGTTTGCGTCATTTCCATGCGAAGTTCCCGGATGCTGCGGTTCAGTTCTTCCCGGTTCTCCTGCATCTGTTGGCGCAAAGCTATCTGTAATTGTTCCGCTTGAGTTTGATTGTTGCCTTTTGTCAGTGATAATACCAGCAGGACTATCACTAATACGGCAATTACAATAAGTAGAATCAGTTCCATCAATAGGTTAGAATTTCGTTTCCGGTTTCAGTAATCAGAATCATATTTTCCCATTGGGCGGAGGGTAGTCCGTCGTCGGTGCAAACAGTCCATCCGTCGGCTTCGTCTATAAATACTTCGTAGGTTCCCATATTAATCATCGGCTCGATGGTAAAGGTCATACCGGGTACGATCATCATCCCTGTGCCGCGGCGTCCGAAGTGTTCTACATCCGGCTCTTCATGGAATTTCATCCCCACACCGTGTCCGCAAAGGTCGCGGACAACGCTATATCCATTCTTTTCGGCATGTTCCTGAATCGCTGCACCTACATCGCCCAATTGTTTCCAGGGCTGTGCGGCAGCAATTCCTATTTCCATGCATTCTTTGGTTACCCGAACGAGTTTGCGCATTTCGGGACTTACCTCGCCAATCATAAACATGCGGGACGCGTCGGAGAAATAGCCATTATAAATCGTAGAAACATCCACATTGACAATGTCACCGCTTTTAAGGATTTCGTTTTTGTTCGGTATCCCATGACACACTACATCATTGATACTTGTACAAACGCTCTTGGGGAATCCTTCATAATTGAGCGGGGCGGGGATAGCTCCGTGGCCGGTAGTGAAATCATACACCATTACATCAATCTCTTCGGTAGACATTCCTTCACGAATATTTTCAGAGATATAATCCAATAATGCCGTATTGATTTTGGCACTTTCACGAATTCCTTCCAGTTGCTCGGGGGTACGGAGTACTTTACGTGGTGGAAGCTTATATCCTTGTTTTCTATATTTCTGTATTTTCTCTTCTACTGCTGCCGGATAATTGGAGGGGGTAAACCGGAATCCCTTGATAAAATTCTTCATTATTATAGGATGTTTTTTTAATCGTACAACAAAGGTACGAGAATTAATGGAAGATATGCTTTCTTACTTTCTAAAACTTTTCTGTCTTAACAGTAAGATGATATATTATTGATTTTGTATTATACGATTTGTATAATATGAATAGAATAATTATATTTGTGTTCATTAAATATGTAAATAATGGAAAATCCTTTTATTATTATCGGCAATATTCCGGAGAAATATTTCTGTGACAGGCGTGAAGAGTCTAAGAAAGTCATTCGTATCTTATCTAATGGTGGAAATTTGTGTATGATTTCACCAAGGCGTATGGGAAAATCCAAGTTGATTCGTTTTTGTTATGACAAGCCTGAAATTGCTGATAATTATTATACTTTTTATATAGATGTCCTGCATACATCCAGTTTGCGTGAATTCACCTATCTTTTCGGGCAAAAGGTTTTTGAAACATTGAATACAAAAAGTAGAAAGGCATTTATGGCTTTAGTACAGGGATTAAAATCTATCAATGCAAAATTTGGATTTGATCCTGTCAACAGTGCTCCGACATTCAGTTTGGAGTTGGGCGATATTAGCCGTCCGGAACTTACATTGGCCGAAATTTTTGCTTGTCTTGAGCAGGCGGACAAACCATGTATCGTAGCTTTTGATGAATTTCAACAGATTACCAAATATCCGGAAGAGAACATCGAAGCTTTACTTCGTTCGCATATCCAGCATCTTTCCAATGTGCATTTTATCTTTGCCGGTAGCGAGCGTCATCTTGTGACGGAAATGTTCCTTTCTTCTGCCAGACCTTTTTATAACAGTACGTCGATAATGGAATTGCATCCTATTGCAACAGAGGAATATATACCTTTTGTCTGCAAATGGTTCAAGGTATATGAACGGGAGATCCATGAGAATGACGTGTTGAAAATATACGAACTGTTTTACGGGAATACTTATTATATACAGAAGACTTTTCATGAGGCTTTTATCAATACTTCGACAGGTGGTGTATGCACAATAGATATATTGAGACAAACGATTGATGAGATTCTGGAAGAAGCCAGTGATGGTTATCGCCAGATGTTATCCCGGATTCCCGAACGGCAGAAAGAACTCTTATATGCAATCGCTACAGAAGGAAAAGCCCAAAAGATAATGAGTGCTTCTTTTATCCGTAGATATGCATTGACATCTAGTAGTGCTGTTCAGGCGGCAAGCCGTAAATTGATGGAATTGGATTTGTTGACTGTGGAAGATAACGTTTATTATATTCCGGATATTCTTTTCCGTATGTATCTGCAAAGATTAAGAGAGAGCAGTATTTCTTTTCTGGTATGATTGCCGTTCTGCTTTAGCAAGAGAAACTAGGGAAAAGTCAGAAGAATAGGCGAAATCGCCGTTGGCCAACGGCAAATTCATCGTTGGCCAACCATGAATTCACCGTTGGCCAACGGTGAAAATGGTAAGAATGGATAGAAAAAGTTGTAGTATTTACCATTCATATGAAACACTGACTTGTGGTATCCATTCCCATCTTTTTCGCAGGGCATTGTATTGATATTGCATACCGGTTTTAATCTTCCAGTTTTTGTTTATTCTCAAAACAATGTTGCTTCCTAGTTGGGTTGGTTCTACTTCGGAAGGTAGTCCCCGGTGTTTTCGGGTATCAAGATTTTGCGTACCATATATATTGAGTGACCATTTTTTTGAGAATTTATAGTCAATAAGAGTTTGGATATGGAAGTTGTTTTGACTTTCTGCAAAGTTGCTTTTGCTATGCAGAATAAGATTCTTGTTTATTTTTAAAAAAGAATAAGTGGGTAAAAAGGTAGAAGCAGGTGGCCTGTAGAGTATGTTATTGGTGTTAATGGATGGCTTTGAAAAGATTGTAGAAGATTTTATAGTTGGTAATGTTAAATCAAAATCTGTAAACGGCTTTGGAGAATACGTTCCTTGCTCTGTTGCTTCAATGAGTTTTCTGTTTATTATAATTTCTTGGTCGGAGTCTAATATTTGCTGTAGTTTCAATGAGTCCTTCTTACTCCATTCTTGTCCTGCGACAGATAGAGGGAGTAATGATAGGCAAAGAATCATCAACTGATATTTTTGAATGTCCATACAGTGTTATGCTAGTAAAGTTTACTGTATGGACGATGGAGAATAGGAAATGCTGCTACAAATGATAAATGAATAGTAATTATTTCACAAAATATGGGAATACTTTTCTTTTTTTATTTGGACAGTTTTCTGATTACGGGGGGGATTCTTTATTAAGTTGTTGCTTTAAATACCGGTTGTATCTTCTGAATCTCCGATTCAAAGCCGAACCAGTATCCATGTCCTTCTTCGTCGGTGGGAAGAAAGCATAGACGTAGATTTTCACGATATGAACCGTATATTACTTCCCAACTTTCGGGAGGAACTTGCCGTTTGGTTCTTACTCTTTCGGCAGGGGCTTTCTTCAGGGACATTCCTGCTTCTATCCATGCGATGCTGACTTGCGTCAAGTAATCGGGGTATTGACTTTTACAAAAATCGTATAGAATCAATCCTCTTCTTTCCAAACTTAAAGGAGTGTCGATGACATCTGTTTGCACCAAATGGTTGAGGAATTCATGTAAGAAAGAAGGATTCTCCAAAATTAATGTCCGGGTAATGCTTTGCCAGGTAGGAGTATTGTAGAATCCGTCTAAAAGTCGGGACAGATAATGTGCTGTCTGTAACTTATCTACTGATATTTCGCGGGTTTGCAGTACTTCGTACGGTGGGAGTGGCGAGTATTGGATGCCTAGTTCTTCTGCTCTTCTTCGCATTTCAGTGCCGGGAAGTAGCTTCAGAGATTCCAGTTGGATTTCTCCTGCGCCATATTCTGCCAAGGTGTGTACATCTTCGAATATCTCGGATAAGTGATAGAGTGGGAGTCCTGCTATCAGGTCGGCATGCGTCTCCATGTTTTTTAGGGAGCAGAGATATTTCAATCCTTCAAGGGCATCGGACAGCTTTCCGATGCGTCGGCTTTGTTGTAGGACAGACTCTTTTAAACTCTGGATACCGGCTTCCAGGTGTAATAAACCTTTAGGGAGAACGGATAATTCCTTTTTAAGTTCTTCGGAAAGGAGAGCCGGATGGATTTCAAGATGGAAACAGATGTCCGGATAGTTGCGGAACAGGTCGAGTAATTCTTTAGCACGCTTATTATTATAATTAAAGGTACGGTCGAGAACACGTACATTCTTGATGCCATGTTGATGAATATCGTTCAGACGTTCACGGATAGCTTCCAGAGGAATGGTGCGGACAGGCTTTTCACCGCCACTGACACAAAAAGCACAGGTGTTGAAACATCCGCGGGTCGTTTCAAGCTGTACGAAAGGCTTGCTCCAGTTGAAGAAACGGCTCTTTTCTGGTGAGATGAGTTGTGAGAAATTCATGACACGGGCAATGCCGTTATCCTGATATTGATTCGTCTCATCAATGTAGCAAAGTCCGGTTATGGATTTCCATGCTTGCTTTGGGTGATTCCATACTTTAAGCCATTGAGGAAATACTTCTTCACCTTCGCCGCGGAATACTCCGCTGACAAATTTATTTTTGATTAAAAAGTCTTCGTTATCTCCCAAAAACTCGGGACCGCCAAGTACGACACAAGATTGGGGAAGTAATGCTTTTGCACGTGAAACAATATGTAATAGTTGTTCGTGGTTAAATAACCAATTGGTAGCTGCAATGATGTCCGGTTGATGGTGATAGATTTGTTTGACAACGTTACCTATGTTCTCATTGATTGTTGCAGAAACCATACACCATTCGATAGTGATGTCATTTGCTATTTGTGCATGTAGGGCGGGTAATGCCAAAGATGAATGGGCGTATGAACTATTTAAATCAAGCCAAAGAAGTTTCATGTGAAAATTTTAATATTATGTGGCAAAGGTACAAAAAACTTATGGCTTGCTGCCTATAGTGAATAAAAAACGCTAATTTTGTGCATAATTCATATTTCGGTAGAAAACAAAAACTTTGAGTCTCTTATATTTGTTTTAAGAAAGAGATTGTTTTTGTGAAAACGAAATTATATATTTGTATCAATAAACGCAAAAAACTAGATAATTATGAAAATGATTAAGAGATATGCAGGTATCTTGATGATGCTGACCTTATTGGTTGGTTTTACTTCGTGTGAAAGTGAAGAAGAAACAGAATTTAATCTGCCGGGTACATGGTATACCAATGAAGAAATAGATTTTGATTCATATACTTGGGGGAGAGGTACGGTAATGACTTTTAATGCGAGGAATCAAGGAACAATTGGTTCGGTGGGTGATCCGAATTATTTGGTTTTTGAATGGGAGTGGATTAACGAAGGATATAATTCGATGGAATTATATTTCTATGATAGTCGTAGTTATGCATACATTTGGGGAGCAGAAGCAACCGGTAGGACATTTAGTGGAACATGGTATAACACTTGGCAAGACTATAGAGATAGAGTGAATGGTCAGCCATTTTATATGCGTCGTCAATAAAACAATGAGATAGTAGAATATAAAAAATAAGGCCGGAATCAATAAGAAAATGATTCTGGCCTTATTTTTTATCAACCCTATTTCTTCAAAAACAACTTCTTGAAATCTGCCGGATAAGGAGTCTCAAACTCCATCAAGTCCCTCGTCACCGGATGATAAAAACAAAGTTTGAAAGCATGAAGGGCTAATCGTCCGATAGGATTCGAATAGTTTTCTCCACCGTATCTTCCATCACCGATAATCGGATGACCTAACCCTTGCATATGTACACGAATCTGATTCTTGCGGCCTGTTTCCAAATCAAGTTCCAACAAAGAATATCCGTTCGCACGTTTGATTGTCTTGTAATGTGTGATTGACTTCGAACCACCATCGTCATATTCGCTGGAACTGACATACAAAGTCTTGTCTGTCAACCAAGATACTACCGTATCATAATCCTTCTCCATATTTCCTTCCACTACGGCTACATATCTGCGGTCGGTCACTATCTCTTGCCAATTGTCACGCAAAATTTGCTGTGTCTTTTCATTTTTTGCAAACATCATCAAACCGGAAGTATCTCTATCCAGGCGGTGAACGATGAATACACGGAATTGGCGACCGGAACGCTGCACATATTCATTAAGTATGGTGTAAGCGGTACGCTCCTTTTGACGTTCCGTATTGACGGATAAGAGTCCTTGCGTCTTTTCAATGACGATAATATAGGCATCTTCATACACAATCTTCAGCAATCTGTTGCTAAATTCTTTCTTTCCTTTTACCTTGCTGATTTGCACTTTCATTCCTGCTTGAAGCGGGAAATTAAATTGCGTAGTGATTACATTGTCTACAAGCACCACTCGTTTGCTCAACAAAGCCTTCAGTTTCGTGCGACTTGCATCCGGCATTTTAGCAGCCAGGAAATCCATGAGTTCCATCGGCTCTTTGACTGCGTAGTTCGTATATTGGGCGCGTGCTTTTTCTGCAAGCGTCTTTCTCGGTCTTTTTTCCATTCTTTTCTCTTTTATCGAAATTCTAGCAATACTACATTCTCCACATGATGAGTATGGGGGAACATATCTACAGGTTGCACAGCTTTCACTTTATATTTGCCGTCGAGTAATTGCAAGTCGCGTGCCTGGGTAGCAGGATTACAGCTTACATAAACAATCCGTTTAGGTTCGGCGAATAAAATGACGTCAACCACATCCTGATGCATACCTGCGCGGGGTGGGTCTGTAATGATAACATCCGGGCGTCCGTGCTGATTGATGAAATCCTGCGTCAGCATATCCTTCATGTCACCGGCATAGAACAAAGCGTTTTTAATATCATTGATTTCCGCGTTTACCTTTGCGTCTTCGATTGCTTCCGGTACATATTCGATACCAATCACCTGGCGTGCCTGTCGTGAAACGAAGTTGGCAATCGTTCCTGTTCCGGTATAAAGGTCGTACACCAGTTCATTTCCGGTCAGTCCGGCAAAGTCACGGGCTATCTTATATAGATTGTATGCCTGTTCCGAATTAGTCTGATAGAACGATTTCGGTCCGACTTTGAAACGCAGTCCTTCCATCTCCTCAAAGATGTGATCCATTCCTTTAAATACGTGCACATCCAAATCGTTGATGGTATCGTTACACTTATTATTAATAATGTATAATAGAGAAGTAATTTCCGGGAAAGAGTCAGCGATGAACTGAAGCAGTTGCTTGAACAGTTCCATTTCGTGATCTTCTGTGATCTTGCAAATCACAATAACCATCAATTCGCCTGTCGAAGAAGTGCGGATAATCATATTCCGCAGCATACCTTCCTGTGAGCGCAGGTTGATAAAGGAATAATCGTGCTCGTAAGCATAATCACGTACCGCGTTACGGATACGGTTGGATATATCGTCCTGTAACCAGCATTTCTCGATAGCCAGCACCTTGTCAAACGCACCCGGAATATGGAAACCTACCGCATTCATCTGATCGTACTTCACATCCTGGCGCACTTCTTCGTTTGTCAACCAACGTTTGTTGGAAAAAGTGAACTCCAGTTTGTTTCTGTACCATTCAGTTTTTGCCGAACCAAGAATCGGGGAGATTTCAGGCAGCTCGATTTTCCCGATACGTTTCAGGTTATCTTCCACTTGCTGCTGCTTATATCTGATTTGTTCCGCGTAAGGGAGCACTTGCCATTTGCAGCCGCCGCATACGCCATAGTGTTGGCAGAAAGGAACGGCGCGATTGGGCGATAGTTCATGAAACTTCACCGCTTCTGCTTCGGCATATTTATTCTTTTTACGCTTGATCTGAAGGTCTACGACGTCACCCGGCACTACGTAGGGGACAAAAATTACCAGGTCGTTTACTTTTGCGATGGCTTTTCCTTCGGCAGCCACATCCATGATTGTTACCTTCTCTAATAAGGGAAGCTCTTTTTTCTTTCTTGCCACTTTTACACCAGTCTAATAATTACTCTGCAAAAGTAGGTATTTTTTTTGGAAAAATTTCGTGTCTGTAGAAATATTCCAGATTGTAATGTCGAAATTGCATTTTGATAGAAAGTTTTTTCGCAAAAAGTTTTCTGGTTTACGAAATATCCTTAGATTTGCGAACAGAAGATAATCATAATGTAACTTTAAACACAGTATTATGGATAAAAAAAGAGTTTATACCTTTGGTAATGGTCAGGCAGAAGGAAAGGCTGACATGAAGAATTTGCTAGGTGGTAAAGGTGCCAATCTTGCTGAAATGAATTTGATCGGAATTCCAGTCCCTCCAGGATTCACAATAACTACAGATGTTTGTACGGAATACAATACATTAGGACAGGACAAAGTGGTTGAGTTACTGAAAGATGATGTCGTGAAAGCCATCTCTAATGTAGAGGGCTTGATGAAATCAAAATTTGGTGACATTGAAAATCCTTTGTTGGTGTCTGTACGTTCCGGTGCCCGCGCGTCTATGCCGGGTATGATGGATACTATCCTGAACCTGGGTCTGAATGACGAAGTGGTGGAAGGTATTATCCGTAAGACAGGTAACGCACGCTTTGCATGGGATTCTTACCGCCGCTTTGTACAGATGTACGGTGACGTGGTATTGGGTATGAAGCCTACCAATAAGGAAGATATCGACCCGTTCGAAGCAATCATCGAAGAGGTGAAAGAATCGAAGGGTGTGAAACTCGACAACGAGTTGGAAGTGGAAGACTTGAAAGAACTCGTGAAGAAATTTAAAGCTGCCGTAAAAGAACAGACAGGAAAAGATTTCCCGACTTGTGCATACGAACAGCTTTGGGGTGCCATCTGCGCAGTATTCGATTCATGGATGAATGAACGTGCTATCCTTTACCGTAAGATGGAAAGTATTCCTGATGAATGGGGAACAGCCGTAAACGTTCAGGCGATGGTATTCGGTAATATGGGTGAGACATCGGCAACCGGTGTTTGTTTCTCACGTGATGCCGGTACGGGTGAAGACCTTTTCAATGGTGAATACCTGATTAACGCGCAAGGTGAAGACGTAGTGGCAGGTATCCGTACTCCGCAACAGATCACTAAGATCGGTTCTCAACGCTGGGCTCAACTGGCCGGAGTAAGCGAAGAAGAGCGCGCAGAAAAATATCCTTCTATGGAAGAAGCTATGCCGGAAATCTACAAAGAACTGGATGCGCTTCAGACTAAACTGGAAAATCACTATAAAGATATGCAGGACATGGAGTTCACCGTACAGGAAGGTAAACTTTGGTTCCTTCAGACACGTAACGGTAAGCGTACGGGTGCCGCTATGGTGAAAATTGCTATGGATTTGCTTCGTCAAGGTATGATTGATGAAAAGACAGCTTTGATGCGTGTTGAGCCGAATAAGCTGGACGAATTGCTTCACCCTGTATTTGATAAGGATGCTTTAAAGAAAGCTAAAGTCCTGACTCGCGGTCTTCCGGCTTCTCCGGGTGCTGCAACCGGTCAGATTGTATTCTTCGCCGACGACGCTGCCGAATGGCATGCTGCCGGAAAGCGTGTAGTGATGGTTCGTATCGAAACTTCTCCTGAAGACTTGGCAGGTATGGCAGTTGCCGAAGGTATCCTGACAGCTCGTGGCGGTATGACTTCTCACGCTGCTGTGGTTGCCCGTGGTATGGGTAAATGCTGTGTGTCGGGTGCGGGTGCATTGAATATTGATTATAAAGGCCGTACGGTAGAAATTGATGGTGTAGTGCTGAAAGAAGGCGATTACATCTCTCTGAACGGAAGTACGGGTGTTGTATATAATGGTAAGGTGGAAACGCAGGCTGCCGAACTTTCCGGTGACTTTGCCGAATTGATGACGTTGGCTGATAAATATACCCGTCTGCAAGTACGCACGAATGCGGATACTCCTCATGATGCGGAAGTAGCCCGTAATTTCGGCGCGATAGGTATCGGTCTTTGCCGTACGGAACATATGTTCTTTGAAGGTGAGAAAATCAAGGCAATGCGTGAAATGATCCTGGCAGAAGATGCAGATGGACGTCGGAAAGCATTGGCTAAGATTCTTCCATACCAGCAGGCTGACTTCAAGGGTATCTTCAAGGCAATGGCAGGTTGTCCGGTGACTGTACGTCTGCTCGATCCTCCTTTGCATGAGTTTGTTCCTCACGATTTGAAGGGACAGCAGGAAATGGCGGATACAATGGGCGTAAGTCTGCATTATATCCAGCAGCGTGTAGAATCCTTGTGCGAACACAACCCGATGTTGGGTCACCGTGGTTGCCGTTTGGGAAATACATATCCTGAAATTACGCAGATGCAGACACGTGCTATTCTGGGGGCTGCATTGGAATTGAAGAAAGAAGGAGTGGAGACACATCCGGAAATCATGGTTCCGTTGACCGGTATCTTATATGAATTCAAGGAACAGGAAAACGTGATCCGCACAGAAGCTGCGAAGTTGTTCGAAGAGTTGGGAGACAGCATTGACTTCAAAGTAGGTACAATGATTGAAATCCCGCGCGCAGCTTTGACAGCCGACCGTATTGCTTCTTCTGCTGAATTCTTCTCATTCGGTACAAATGACTTGACGCAGATGACCTTCGGTTATTCTCGTGACGATATCGCTTCTTTCCTTCCTGTTTATCTGGAAAAGAAGATTTTGAAAGTAGACCCGTTCCAGGTGCTCGACCAGAATGGTGTGGGACAACTGGTACGTATGGCAACAGAAAAAGGCCGTGCTATCCGTCCGGATTTGAAATGCGGTATTTGTGGTGAACATGGTGGTGAGCCTTCTTCAGTGAAGTTCTGCCACAGAGTGGGCTTGAACTACGTTAGTTGTTCTCCATTCCGCGTGCCCATCGCAAGACTGGCGGCGGCTCAAGCAGCTATTGAGGGATAGTTGAATACACTGGTTAGGTACTTGACTATCTGATAAATCAATATTAATCAGTAAGTTATAGAGGGATTTGCTTTTATAGTAAGTCCCTCTTTCTATTGTTATAATAGTCTGTTTTTAATGATTGTTTGACTCTATGTTTGCAGAAGGAAAGCATGGTGTTTGCAGTGAATATGTTATGTTAAACAATTAAATATTAGATGATTATGGCAACTTTTAAAGCTTGTGTTAGGTCACAGAGAAGTGATGGCTTGTTTGCTGTATTAATAAGGGTTACTCATAATAGAGTTGCAAGATATATAAATACAGATAAAACAGTGGATAAATCAAAATTGCGTAAAGGGGAAATTAAAGACCCTGAAATACTTTCTTATTGTTCCAACCTTATTAAACTCTATAGTGATAGATTGAATGCTGTAGATATATCCAGTTGGGATACCAATGAGGTTGTATCCTATTTACAACACATAGATGAAGATATATCTTTTTCTAAATATGCTAGGAAGTATGTTTTGGAGATGGCTACTGTTAGGGGGATGGTTAGGAATGCAAAGAACTACAGATGGGCATATCAATCATTGGAAAGGTTTGCAGAGTCAGAGAATATAATGTTTTCAAAGCTTACTACAAAGTTTATTCAAGACTGGATTAGCTCTTTAGCATCTACAAATAGGGCAAAGGAAATGTATCCAACTTGTATTAGGATGATATATAATGCAGCTCTTGAAGAGTATAATGATTATGATAAGAATATCATCCGAATCAAATTACAACCTTTTAGGAAGATTTCAATACCTAAAGCTGATGTTCCAGAGAAGAGAGCTTTGGATATAGATATATTAAAGAGATTCTTTACAGGTGAAATACCTGAATCTAATTTAAAAGTATCTCTACCAGAATTAAGTAGAGATGTAGCAGAAATGGTTTTCTGTCTAGCAGGGATGAATACAGCAGATATCTTTGAACTGCGTAAGGAGAATTTAAGAGAGGGAGTATTATGTTATCATAGATTAAAGACAAAGAAGTTTAGGCGTGATGGTGCATATTTGGAAATCAAGATACCATCAAGGATATTATATTTATTCGAGAAATACAAGTCAGATAATGAATACCTTCTGAATTTCAATAAAAGGTATCAGGATGGTAACTGTTTTAATGTAAATGTAAACAATGGTTTAAAATCTTATTGCAAGTATAATGAACTTCCTGATATCTGTATTTATAATTTCAGGCATTCATGGGCTACCATTGCCCAGAATAATTGTGGAGCTAGTACAGCAGAGGTTGGGTTTGCATTGAATCATGCATCCGCACATAGGGTAACAGAAGGGTACATTAAGAAAGATTATTCTCCAATTAGTATGTTGAATAATAAGGTTATTGAATATGTATTTGGGGAATATTAGTTGGTGCTAATAGCACCCAAGTGGTAAAAAGAATCTTTATAGCTAGTAACTATAGAGATTCTTTAGTATCTTTGCGCACTAAGGTGTATATTATATGTAAATACTATATGAGTAGAAGCAACCAAGACCTTAAGGTTGATTTAACCGAGGAAGTAGTAGACTTTCAAGAGTTAGAAGATGAGTTAGCTAATCTTGACCTCAAGAATGCTTTTGTTATTGACTTTGATAGCAAGTCAAATGCCATAACAGAGTCTCAAACATTAAAGATTAAGGACTCCAAACAATCTTTCTTTAGTGCCCTACCTGCTACTATTGAAGCTTCCAATAATGATAGTCTACAATCAGCAGAGATTATAGAGTGTGATGAAAGTATTAATTACATATCAGAGAAACTACCTATGATTCCCTCTGGTATCATTGAATGCCAAGTACTCCATATAGGCATTACTTATCTGGAGCTACATGCTGACAGAGATTCTATTATTCTGTTTCCTCATGAGGATGAAGCTAAGTTATATGCTAAAGAGTATCCTGAAATTAGCTTCTATGTAGACATACAAGAAATGATGTTTGAACAGGAGATAACTGCCTATAGGTCTGATAATAATAAACAGAAGTTTCTAGTTACTCCCAGTAGCATAAGTAGACTGTTGGACTATCTAGGTCAAGAAGAGGCATTAAAGTGTTTCTTTATGATTAAGGATATGGAGAAACTTCAATCAGAGTGTAACTATAAGCCTTATATATCTACTATCTTAGACTATTATATGGCATACCCTAAAGACAAAAGATGTATCTGTACCACAGATTATAAAGCATTTAGTCATCCAGTCCTTAAGAGTGAAGATGTACACATCATCAAATGGCATCATTTACCTAAGAGAAACATCAAGGTAAGACCATGCAGTAATACTATTGGAGTATTGAAAGAAACCATAGAAAAGCTACCTGATACAGATAAGGTACTAATTGTATATACATCTGTATCACAAGCAAGGTTAAGCATATTGAACCTTAAGGAAGATATACAGAAAGAATGCTGCATATTATGTAGTACTTATAATAAGGAAGATACAGGAGAGTTCTATGCTTCAATAGATGAGCTATCAGAAATACTATCTAAAAGAATCACATTCTTAGCTCTCAATAAGTTTGATATTAAGGTGAATGACAAATGTCATCTAATTACTGTATCCGATACAAGCAGAGGTAGTACAACAATGTCATTAAAGGATATAACCAGTGTATATGATTTATGCAAACCTGACAACATATTGAGTGATACTGTAATCCATAATACTATAAAGTGTTATGATAAGTGGAATGATGATATTGCTCTATTAATAGAAAGAGCTGATAAGATATCCAAGTTACAAAATACAGCAGATGAACTAAGCAGAGGTGATAGCAACTTACAGAGATTATTCTCCATTGTAAAGAGCACTATAAAGAACAAAGCATCTGGCAGGATAAGAGGTCGATTCCCTAACATCAAGTTAACAAGGATTGATGCTTGGAATAGATGTGCTGTAGCTTATATGAATATAGATAGCTTATTGTTAAGGACTAACTTATACAAGTCATATTATGATAAACCGGAATGCTTAGGTACTGCACTTAACAAATTATATCCTACTACTACCAGTGATAAGCTTAATGACAATCAAGTCTCTAAGGAGCAAAAGGAGAGAGAAAAGGAGGAGAAAACCCTATATAAAGATAAAGTAGCCAAAGGAAGATTAGCAGTATTAGATAACATACTAAAACTACATACAGAAGGTAAACTTAACATGCCATATCTTGAAATGAATAGTAGAAGAGGCACTAGAGCAAATAGAAAGATATATGAAGAAGTCAAAGTATTATATCCTTATATTTCAATAGAAGAGCTTATAGCAGGACTAAAAACTATCAAAAGTGGCAACAGAATAGGCTTCAAGACATTCAATAACTCTGTCATATATTGGGCACTTGATGATGAGCATCCCCTAAAACTATCTGTTAATAAGGCATTCAAGGTTGGAAAGAAATATAGTAATACTGAAATTAGAGAGAGGATGAACCCTATTATACAATATCATCTACATAAGGATTGGGCAGGCAATGAGAGGAAGACCATTGCACTGTTTAAGTGCTTCTTCAAGACTATAAGACCTAAGAGAGAGTATATCATACAGGCAGGTGACAAGTTTAACATTCATAAAGAGAGGATAAGTAAGGAAGAAAATGATTTGTTAAAATTACTTATAATCACTGACAGCCAACCCAATAAGTCAAGTGCAAGCATTGTGATATGATTAATTATACTTAACTTTAAGGTGTTACAAAATGTATATCAATTTTACTTATCATAAGGGTCAAATATCACCCTATACTAATTACTTTAGGATAAGCTCTTATCCTTTATTACTGTAGGTAATTAGTATGGGGTGGATTTTGACCCCTGCAAAACAAGAATTAATGACAACAGTTAAACAATTCACCATCATCCCCATTGAAGCTTGTAAATACTTCAAGCCCAAAGACCTTTATCTACTGGCAGGTTTGTATATTAATGCACCTTATAAGATAGGAGAAGAATATTTGGTAACAAACACCACCTATGAACAGTTAGCAGACACTACAGGAGTAAGCCTTGATTATATCAAGGATGCCTTTATCCCCAGATTAAAAGAAAGCAACTATGTTAAAGTTAAGACCATACAGGAGAACTATATGGTCAAGAGAAATATTTATCATCTACCTAATCCACCAGAGGATTTCAGGATTATATGGGCAGAGTTGTTCAGTGATAGCTCTTTAAGTCCTGAAGAGAAAGGAGTTATGATAGGGTTATATTGCCTTTGTGTTAACAATGAGTTCAGGATAGACCTATCAGATAAAGTCATTTATAGCCACTTGGATATGGCAAAGAACACATATAAAAAGTATAGAGACCTACTGATTGAAAAGAAAGTTATCTGGTCTTCCAATGATGTTCCAATGACACTAGCATGGAGTGAACATATGGAAGCTAAAGTACTCTTATACCCTCACTTAGGTTATAATACTTGGATAGACAAAGTTACATCAGATGTACCAGATGATGATGAAATCAAGCATTACATTGATACTGTTAATGATGAATGAATATGAATGATACATACCCAATATCCCCTGTTTTCACACTAGAAGATAGGGGATTATTGTATATGTACATAACTAATGTATAGCACTCCCTACTGTCATCTGATATACTGTCCCCTGATTTTTTAAATTTTTATTTTAAATTTCTGCAAACTTGATATCTACAAGTGCACTCTAAGTCACACTTTCACCCACCCCAGACCTTAAGAGTGGGATATCCCCCCTGTGGATATTGGGGATTATTGGATTCACATTATGAACTCATTACAGTAAGCTCATTACCCCACCATAGTAACTGAATCAACAGCAGCAGAATGGTCTGTCTGCACAACAATAAAATTACAATATTATGGAAAGATTAAAGTTCTTAGAAACAGTAACAGTGAATGAGTTCAAGGCTCAAAAGGGAGTAAGTAAGATTGAAGTAAAGCAGAATCCTCATACAGGTAAATGCTTCTTTGTCTATGGATGTGAAACTGGTGCAGTTAGTGACAAGTTCCTTAATGGAGAGGTTACCAATCCTGTTATCTCTCAAGTATGCTCACCAGATACAGGTGATATGTTCTATATGCTGCACCAAAGAGGTGAAGGTGGAGCTATGACATTGGCAACTTTATGATGGTTGTTAATGTTGACCTCAAGGAAGTAAGTCTATTAGAACTTGCTTCCTTTTTTCTTTATAGATTATACATCAACTATTAATACTATTCAGATATGTTGAACTTAAGAGTTTCATCCAAGAAGCAGGCTAAGATTAAGCTTGCTCTACAAGGTTGTGCAGGTTCAGGTAAGACCTACTCTGCATTACTTTTAGCTTATGGTCTATGCAATGACTGGACTAAGATAGCCATTATTGATAGTGAACATGGAAGTGCAGACCTTTATGCTCACTTAGGTGCTTATAATGTATTAAGCCTAAGTGATAACTTTACACCTGAAACCTATATACAAGCTATTGAAGTTTGTGAAGGTGCAGGTATGGAAGTTATCATTATTGATAGCATTTCTCAATGTTGGGATACCTTGCTTGAATACCATGCAGGTCTACAAGGTAACAGCTTCACCAATTGGCAGAAGGTGACACCTAGGATTAATGCTTTCATGCAGAAAGTATTGCAGTCTGGAAGCCATGTAATATGCACTATGAGATGCAAACAAGACTATGTTTTAAGTGAGAAGAATGGCAAGATGATACCAGAGAAAGTAGGACTTAAAGCAGTCATGAGAGATGGCATAGATTATGAGTTTACTATAGTCTTTGACATCAACATGAAGCACCAGACTATTGCATCCAAAGACAGGACAAACCTGTTTATTGGTAAGCCTGACTTTAGCATTACACCTGCTACAGGTCAGATAATACTTGACTGGTGTAATGATGGAGTTAACCTAGAGATGATAAGAAGTAAGATTAACAGCAGTAAGACCATTGAAGAGTTAACTGCTATCTATCATGCTTATCCAGAATGGTATCAGCAGCTTACATCAGACTTCATGCAAAGGAAAGCAGCACTTATGGACAAACAGAATCAACCAACTATTAACTATACTCCTAATTACATTAGATATGGAAACAATGCAGTTGCAGCCAGTCAGAGCTAATCTGATATACCCTAATAGAAATAAGGTAGATAATCCTTATATTCAAACAGTTGAGCCAATAGAAGTCACCAACACAGGCATTATATCAACAAATCCTGTAGAAGCTGAACTAATAAGCACCAGAGAAGGTAATAAGTTACCTTTTATTGAGGCTAATACAAAGGAAGTAACCATGCAGTACCTCAAGGAGGAATGTATTACACCTGTGTTCTCTAAGGACAATGAGGTTACTATATCACACTCTAGCTTTATAGAAACAGTATGGGAAGCAGCTAATAAGGTGTTTACTAATGAGAGAATAGATGAACCTGCCATCAGGGTAAGCCATGTTATCAAAGGCAGAATACCAGAAGCTATTCATAAACCAGTGAATCAGTTACTGGAATCTGATAAAACCATCTACTTTGAAAGGATGATGTTCTGTTTTGAGATACCAACCATATATGAGGATATTGCAGGTAACAGATTGAGCTTAACCATAGGTGGAGTAAGAGCTTATAATCACATGAATCTGTACAGCAAGAAGGGGGCAGAGAAGTTCAAAGTGTTTATTGGATTTCAAAACATGGTATGTTGTAACATGTGTGTATCAACAGATGGTTACAGGTCAGAGCTAAAGGTTATGAGTACCACAGACTTATTCAATTCAGTGATGAGGCTATTGCAAGAATACAATATAGCTAAGCATTTGTATTACATGTCAGCTTATAAGGATACTTATATGAGAGAATCCCAGTTTGCCCAGTTCTTAGGCAGATGCAGATTATATCAGTTCCTTCCTGTTGACCAAAAGAAGAAGTTACCACAGATGCTAATGACTGATACTCAAATAGGATTAGTTGCCAAAGCATACTATAATGATGATAACTTTAGTACTCTTCTGGATAGCAGGGAAATCAGCATGTGGAATGTGTACAACTTACTAACTGGAGCTAATAAGAGCAGCTACATTGATAACTTCTTGGACAGGTCACTTAATGCCACCCAATTGGCAGAAGGACTTAATAAGGCTTTATATGGTGAAAGTGAATATAGTTGGTTCATTAATTAGTGTATCTAATGGATAGTATAATGAATGTAGCAGAGGTTCAATTGAGCTATAAAAGTAATGTCAAATCATCAACTAGATACAAGATAAATAGTTCACAGGATGCCTATGAACTATTGATAAAGTGCTTCCCTGATGACACTATAGAATACAAGGAAAGCTTTAAAGTGGTACTGCTTAATCAGTCTAACAAAGTACTGGGTATAGTACCTATTTCAGAAGGTGGAATATCTGCAACTTATGTAGATGTAAGGTTGATATTACAAGCTGCCTTATTGGCTAATGCAACACAGGTAATATTGGCACATAATCACCCTTCTGGAAGCATGAAACCCAGTACTTTGGATGATGTTTTGACTGAAAAAGTAAGGAAGGTGGCTGAACTCATGGAGATTCATGTAGCAGACCATATAATCTTAAGTCCAGAGAAAGAATACTACTCCTATCATGATGAAGGAAAACTATAAATACTTAACCTTCTAAGGTCTACAATATCCTACCTTCTATTAAATCCATCCCCTCTGCTGTTATTATACCATTATGATGGGAAATTTCTCCTGCCTCACTTTCTTGCATATTATATATACAAAGTAAGTGATGTAGAATGGCAAATCAGGGGATAGTTTTATAGAGGTTGAATGCCTCTTCTAATATAGGTTGAGGGTATTTGATTACAGGGTAAAGAGATGTACTGCTATAATTACTTAACCACTTGAGGTTCGGTGAAGTATGTAAACATGAATTATAGCAATAGTTAGTAAGTTAGATTAAATTAAATGTCGATTGAATTATGTGTGAGATAATCTTGATTCTAGTGGGGGTTGTCCTCACAAGTATGATACTTAAGGATTAAGAGGTTATATACCTCTTACTATGTGTTTTTATTGTTGTTGATAGCCCTAGTTCATCATGGACTGGGGCTTTAACTTGTGTATATATGACAGCATTAGATATGATATTACAGTGGCTTATATTGATAGTTACTGGTACTCTATTTATCAATTGGGCATACAGAAAGTGAACAATTAGCCCTACCTTGGTATTATAAGGATATAGCCTGCATCTATGGTATTGATATGCCTTGAAACCTATTAATTTATGACTGTCAGATGATGAAGTATGACTGGAAAGTTCTATCTTTGCAGCAGTATTAATTAAATGACAATTAATGAAATAGATGTTTAACTAAGACATATTAGAAGAAGAAGTGTTTGCTTCTTGCTTGATGTTATCAGAGAAATCGCCAATTTCAATCAGATATAACCATCAAAAGCAGGTTAGTGAATGCTCATACCATATAGGTGTGGGCTTTCCTTATTTGCATGGTTATAGGTGTTTGGCGATACCTTCTGATAAGCAACTAAGGTTAAGCTCACACCTTCTTTGTAGTATGGCTACAAAGGAATATAATTATGGGAATACTAGACTTATTCAGGAGAAAAATTAAAGACCCTGAACTGTGTAGATTACGAGACTTACTAACTATTGCTTATGCAAGTGGAGAAATGACAGCTAAAGAGAGAAATACTATTCTTGAAATAGCAGCAAAGCACAACATTAGTAGTAGTAAGTTTCATCAAATGCTTGAAATAAGCCCTGATAGTGTACAAGATGCTTATCCTATTACTAAAAAGGAGAAGGATGAATATCTGCATGAGTTGGTGTATCTAATGGAAGTGAATAGCAAACACACTATGAGAGCTGTAAACTATGTTGAGTTTATTGCCAAGAAGCTAGGCTATACCCCTCAAGATGTACATGAAATGATAGAGGTAGTTACTTCTAGCCCTATCAATAATTCACCACAAAAGAAGCCTAACCAATGGCATATTAAATCAATTAGAGACTTTACTCAAGATGAAATCAATGCTGTATCACAAGCAGTTGTGGTATCCAGTCAGTATGGCAATAGTGTACAATTCACTATGATTAGTGGTGGGATGACCTATATTCCAATAGAACAGAATAGTGCTTCAGTTGCAGGCGAGATTGTGGATATAACTAAAGCTAAATTGCTCACCTTAGAAAAGACTGGTGAGATTGACATCTATAGAGTACAGATTTAGTATTAATCAGGGACTAGGTTATCTACTCCCTTAAACTTATTGCTTTATGAAGAAGATATTATCCATTGTACTAGTGCTGATAGCAATAGCTTTATACTTACTGGCTTTCTGGAAAATCTTAGTAGGAGTATTAATCATCTTTATCATAGGTATTATACTTGAAATGTATAATGGCAAATCACTTAAAGAAATCATTAATGACATGATAAACTAAAAGAGCTAAACACCAAAAGATATGAGAAAGATATTATATGTTTTAGGCTTACTTCTATTGGGGATAAGCATATGGAGCATTGCATGGACATGGCTAGAGTGGACATTAGTAGGAGTGATACATAGAATGGTCTTCCTAATAGTTAGTATCATACTCATCTATAAATATAGGTAGCCAATGTACTACTCCTTATATTATGGATTAAATAGTACCAGACTTCCCATTATATTAGTTGATGTTAAAGGTGAACACCTTTGCTTCATCTTGGATACTGGAAGTACCTGTAGTCTGATAGACAGCACTGTAGTAGAATACTTCAAGGATATAATAGAGCCTATTGGTGACTATTGTATCAGTGGAATTGAAGGAACTAAGCACAAGGTAGATATGATTACTCTGCCTTTCACATTTGAAGGTCAGATATATAAGCCCAAGTTCTGTGTAAGACCCTTATTGGATGCTTTTAAAAGCATTGAGGATGAAAGTGGAATACGGGTACATGGCTTATTTGGTACTGACTTCTTACTAGAGAACAAGTGGATTATTGACTTCAAACAACTTAATATTGCGGATGATTATGAAAAAGTATAACATTATTTATCTTATAACATTAACCCTAACTCTCAACATAGGATGTACAGGAAAACAAAAAGCAGAGCAATCTAATAGTATTACAGTTGAGAATGGTACTGTTATTGAAAATGTTCTTGCTGAGAAATTAGGTACAATAGTCAATACAAAATGGTCTACCTATAAATATAGGTCTCATTTTAAAGATATGGGTGCACAGGACAATAATATAGAAATGTACTCAAGGCTTATCAAAGATGAGTCAGGTAGCTATAATAATTTTGCTATTGATATATATGTTAAGAATGACTCTATTGTATGGCAAGGTTGTAGCATGCTTTTTGATTATGAAGAATTCATTAAATATGATAGTTTATTATTGGACTGTATTCCTAATAATGTAATTGGGGATTTCACTCCAGAAGATAAGTTTTGGAATAGACAATACTTCTTTGATGAGTTTTATGTGCAAGTAGGTAGGATGGATACTAATTATTATGTGCATTATTATTCAAGGGCATTTAGAAAGTATTGATTCTTAAATTTAACACTAATCCATTAACCCAATACAACACTACTATGCCAAATCCAGAACCTAACAAGTGGACTGGTATCATGCTATTTGCAGGTACAGTCTTATTAATCATCATCATGGTGATACTGACAATCATAGCCAGTTCTCATATGTAAGAAGAGAAGGGGCACATGAAGTATTTGAAGTAAGTTACTTTGAACACTTGTACCCCCTACTTTATTAAAACTCTGATAAGGTAGATTTGTACTTTATTGATGCCTACTTATGCCAAGTGAACATCTATTGAATGAAACTTTAAACTAATTAAGTTATGAAACAGAAGGAAGAAACTTAGTATTTATATACTATTATATTAAAATAATATTGCTACTTTTGTAGCAGAGCAATCAATGACAGACTGTATTGAATATGCTGAAGAACTATTATAGAATTAATGAAGTTTTCAGCATGCTTGCAATGAAAGACTAACTTGTTGATTAATAGGCAAGACTGGCGGCGGCGCAGGCAGCCATTGAGGGATAGCTAAATACACTGGTTAGGTACTTAACTATCTGATAAATAGGCTGTGAATACTTGTAAAAGTATTTGCAGTCTATTTTATTTTGTGTAAACAGAAGTTGTGTATTTTATAAAAAACTAACTAAAAAGTTGTTTTAATGAAAAAAGGGTTATACTTTTGCACCCCGGAAACGGATCTAAATGGGGTCTAATGGTATAATTTTAAAAAAAAGAAGATGAAAAAGAGTTTATTATTGGTAGTTATCATGCTGGTAGCTATCGCTGTAAAAGCACAAGACATTTACGTAGGCGGATCTTTGAACGTTTGGCGTAACAGCACAGGCAACACTACATCATTTAAAGTTGCTCCGGAAATTGGATATAACTTTAATAAAACATGGGCATTGGGTGCCGAATTGAATTATTCACATGAGTATAACGAAGGCGTAACTGCCAATGCAGTATTTGTAGCTCCGTACGTTCGTTGGTCTTATTATCAGAACAGTGCTGTTCGCCTGTTTATGGACGGAACTGCTGCTCTCGGCTTTGTGAAAATCAAAGATGGTGATACCAGCAAAGCAGGACAGATCGGTATCAGACCGGGTATTGCTGTGAAACTGAACAAGCATTTCTCTTTTGTTGCTAAGTATGGTTTCCTGGGCTATCGTAGAAACATTAATACTTCCGGAGATTCTTTCGGTCTTAAACTGAGTAGCGAAGACTTGTCATTTGGCTTCCACTACGAATTCTGATAAGAAAAACCGAACAAAAAATAGGAAAGGGAGTTCTCTAAAATAGGAAATTCCCTTTCTTTATGTATAAACTCTATAATTTACGCACTTGTTAACGAAAAATTTGTTTAATACGAATTACAATTATACATTTGTATTGTTAAACAATGAGGAAGTATAATCCTTGAGTATTAATTTAAAACTTTAAAATTATGAAGAAGAGTGTCTTATTTGTATTATTTGCGCTGATTTCAGTAGCAGGTTTTTCTCAGATTACTGGTTGGAATGCCAAAGTTGGTATGAATGTCAGTAACTGGACAACAGATGACATGAATGCGAAAGTTGGTTTCAGAGTTGGGGTTGGGACAGAGTATGCATTCAATGATATGTGGTCATTGCAACCTTCTTTGTTCTTTTCTACCAAAGGAACAAAAGCTGATAATGGTGATTTTATGGGAGCTAGTGCAAAAGTGACTGTGAACCAAATGTATCTGGAATTACCAGTAATGGCTGCTGCTCGTTTTAGTGTGGCTGATAATACGAATTTGGTTATTAGCGCAGGTCCTTATTTTGCTTATGGTGTAGGTGGTAAAACAAAGGCTACTGTTAAAATGCAGGGAGATGAAGCTAAGGTAAAGTTTAATACTTTTGGAGATATAGACAAAGTAACTCTTGAATATAATGGACAAAGTGCAGATGTTTCTATTAAAGATCTTGAAGATGAAACTGGTGAAGACTTGTCAGGAGCGAAAGGACTGGATCGTTTTGATTTTGGTTTAGGTGTTGGAGTTGCGTTGGAATACAATAAATTTATTGTTGGTCTGGACGGACAGTTTGGATTGACTAAATTACAAACCGGTGGTGGCAAAAATATGAATTTTGCAATCAGCGTGGGATATAAATTCTGGTAAGTATCCATAGAAAAAAGAAAGCCGTTGCAGAAGATGATTCGCAACGGCTTTTTTATTATTGAGATTAATAAATGTAGTCTCTTTCTTTAATCCGACAATTTCTTCAACTTCTTGAAATGCTCGATTACAGCAAGATAATTTTGATCCGAGCAGGCATCGAACCTGTTCCAAAGGTCTCCCAGTACGACAGCTCCCCCAAAACCGAAATCTTTAATTTCCAGCAGATTGTCTTCGTTGATACCCCCCAATGCCATGACTTTGGAATCAATGATTTTGGCCTTTTGGGCTTCACGCAATTCTTCGGCAGTATATGTTGAATAGTAATTCACTTTAGAGATACTGTCATAGATAGGACTCATGAAAACATAATCATAGAAGTGCTTTTTGTTTTTCACCTCTTCGACAGAGTGGCACGAACAACTGATATGTCCGTCGTAGTCATGCGGCTCTTTCGGATTTCGCGCATTCAGGTGAATCCCCATCAGGTTGAACTCTTCCTTCAGATAAAAATGTTCGTGCGTGACAATGCGGCGGTGATATTTTTCCGGGATAAGAGTCAGTAATCGTTCTGAATACATGGCCGGAGTTTCCGGTTTTCTAAGATGTAGAATGTCCAGGCCCTCTTCGAAAAGAGCAGTAATAATCTTATCTTCTTCAACGAAGAAAGTGGGTGTGGTGACTACAATTAATTTCATTTCCTTTGTTAACTTGGATTGTTTAGCAAAGTTAGTGATTAACTATATCAGAAACCAACGTTTATAGTGAAAATTTGTTAGATTGCAATGTCCGCAAGTCAATAGTCCATAGTTCGCCTGCCAAAACATCGCCAAATCCACCAATAACTTTCAGAACTTCCGTTGCTTCAATGCTTCCTACGACGGCGGGAGTAATCCCCATTACACCTTTTGGCGGCGGTGGCATTCGCTTCATTTCTTCCTCGTCAGGATAGAGATCACGGTAACTTTTCTTCCGGTTTCCGAAATTGAATACCGAAACTTGTCCTTCAAAACCGCAGATGGCACCGTATATATACGGCTTTCCCTGTTCGATGCAAATGTCATTAATCAGATAACGTGTGGTGAAGTTATCGCAACCATCCACGACCATATCATATTCCCCGATAATATCACGAGCATTATCTTCTGTCAGTCGGGTAGAGTAGGGCTGTACTTTGATTTCACTGTTAAGGGCGGATAGTCGCTCCGCTGCACATACTGCCTTGGACTTACCCAGCTCTTTCTCGGAATAGAGTACTTGCCGTTGCAGATTGCTGATACTTACCACGTCATCATCCACCAACCCGATACAGCCTACACCGGCACCCGCCAAGTAGAGGGCGATGGGAGAGCCTAACCCTCCCACGCCTACTATAAGAACTTTGGCATCCAACAACTTTTTCTGACCTTCTTCTCCGATTTCGGGAAGAATCATTTGTCTGTCGTATCGCATCCGTTTATCTTTTAAAATCGAAAGACTGATCCCAATCTTTCCAAATCGGTTCACGGCCTAACTTTCTCAAATCACGTTCAACCTCTACCGCTTTCCGTTCATCGCTGACATGAAATTGTTCTAGTGTCTGTGGATAACTGTAATATCCTCCCGGCTCTGTTTTACTTTCCGCACTCATAGTCGTTACACCCAGTGTAGCCATATTATTCCGGATTTCAGCACTTTCGCGGGTGGAATAAGAGATGTCCACATCATGGTCGAAGATACGCATGGCGAATGTCAGTTGAGCCAGTTCCCGGTCGTTCATGATTACGTTCGGTTGGAAACCGCCATTCTCCGACGGGCGCATGCGCGGGAAGTTGACGCTGTATTTTGTTTTCCAGTAATATTTTTGCAGATAACGCAGATGATAAGCCATCATGGTGACATCCGTCCGCCATTCTTCCAGTCCGATCAGGACACCCATACCAATCTTGTGCACACCTGCCTGTCCCATACGGTCGAAACCATCCACGCGCCATTCAAATTTAGACTTCATGCCTCTTGGATGATACGTCTTGTAATTTGACTTATTATAAGTCTCCTGGAAACAAATCACTCCGTTCAGTCCATGATCCGTCAGTTCCTTATATTCTTCCACTTTAAGCGGCATTACCTCAATTTGCAGATTACTGAAATAAGGCTTTGCCAAATCCAGTGCACGGGCGATGTACGGAACTCCGGCTGCCGCAGGATTCTCACCCGTCACGAGCAGAAGATTCTCGAAAGGAGCCAATCGCTTGATAGCCTTGTATTCATTGATTATTTCTTCCTCTGTCAGTATCGTTCTTTTCATCGGGTTACTGATGTGAAAACCACAATAGACACAGGAATTGGTACATGAATTAGTCAGATAGAGCGGCACAAACATAGAGATTGTCTTGCCGAACCGTTCCATTGTATATTTTTGGCTAAGGCGTGCCATCACTTCCAGATAAGGAGTGGCGGCAGGTGAAATCAGCGCCATAAAGTCGTTGACGTCCAAATGTTCTTTCTTACCTAATGCACGGCGTACATCGGCATCAGTTTTGGAATAGATGGCTTTTGTCGTCTCTTCCCAGGGTATTTTTTCTAATTCGTCAGAGAACATTCTTATTAAATTAAAAATTAAAAATTGAGAATTGAAAAATGAGGTTGAGAGGTTGTCAGAACCTTTTTCCTCTTTTTACTTCTTACTCTTTTTTAAATCACGTGATAATCGCATCGCACAGAAGTTGGGCCCGCACATCGTACAATATTCCCCGTCGATGTGGTGTCCTGCACGGAAATAAGTCTGTGCCCGTTCCGGGTCGAGTGACAAGTCGAACTGGTCTTTCCAACGGAACTCATAACGTGCTTTGCTCAGTGCGTTGTCACGTACCTGTGCACCCGGATGCCCTTTGGCAAGGTCGGCGGCATGAGCAGCTATCTTGTAGGTGATAACTCCTACACGGACATCTTCTTTGTCCGGCAGGGCAAGATGCTCCTTCGGAGTCACATAACAAAGCATTGCCGTACCCAGCCATCCGATTTGTGCGGCACCGATAGCGGAAGTGATATGGTCGTATCCCGGAGCGATATCCGTCACCAACGGGCCGAGCGTGTAGAACGGTGCATCGTGGCACTTCTCAATCTGACGTTCCATATTCTCTTTAATCTTGTGCATCGGCACATGCCCGGGGCCTTCGATAAATGCCTGGACATTCTTGTCCCAGGCGCGAAGTACCAGTTCTCCCATCGTATCCAGTTCTGCAAACTGAGCTTCATCGTTGGCATCATAGATAGAACCCGGACGAAGTCCGTCTCCCAAAGACACCGCTACATCATACTCTGCCAGAATATCACAAATATCATCGAAGTGATCATACAAGAAACTCTCCTGGTCATGCTCCAGGCACCATTTACTCATAATACTTCCCCCGCGACTGACAATACCACACAGGCGATTATCGGCAAGGTGTACATTATGGCGGCGGATACCTGCATGAATCGTAAAATAATCCACTCCCTGCTCGCATTGTTCAATCAAAGTATCCCGGTAGATTTCCCATGTCAGGTCTTCCACTACACCGTTTACTTTTTCAAGTGCCTGATAGATAGGAACCGTGCCGACCGGAACGGGGCAATTGCGGATAATCCACTCGCGTGTCTCGTGGATATTTTCTCCCGTAGAGAGATCCATCAAAGTATCACCGCCCCATTTGCAACTCCACAATGCTTTTTCCACTTCTTCGTCAATGCTCGAAGTAGTAGCGGAGTTTCCGATATTCGTATTGATTTTCACTAGAAAGTTGCGTCCGATAATCATCGGTTCGGCTTCCGGATGATTGATATTGGCAGGCAGTACGGCACGTCCTTCCGCAATCTCCCGGCGGACAAATTCAGGGGTGATATGGCTTTTTATTCCCAATTCCTCACAGTTCATATTCTCACGGATAGCCACATACTCCATTTCGGGAGTGATGATACCTCTTTTGGCATACGCCATTTGGGTGATAGCTTCCCCTTTTTTTGCACGATAAGGCAGGGCGATATGTTCAAAACGCAGGTGGTCGAGATTCTTGTCATCCCGTCTCATGCGTCCGTATTCGGATGTGATTTCAGGAAGTTGTTCCACATCACCGCGACCTACAATCCATTCTTCGCGCATTCGCGGCAAGCCTTTTTTAAGGTCGATACTCATATCCGTGTCGCTGAACGGACCGCTGGTATCATATACATATACTTCGGGATTCGGTGTCGCAATCTTTTCTTCGCCTTCAAAACTGACGCTGGGCACTTGTTCCACTTTCCGCATGGCTACACGGATATTCGGATAAAGTTTGCCGGGTAAATATACTTTTTGAGAGCGGGGAAATTTTATTCTTTGTTCCATAATTGTTTTTTTAGTAGTCAGCTACTCATTCATATTATTTATCCAGGAAAGCAGTCAGAGGTGAGCTTGCTTCGGCTATAAAGTTGTTCGCTTGCAGTCCTAATCCCGCTTCGTAAGCCCGTCTTCCGGCTTCGGTGGCAGCTTTGAAAGCCTTTGCCATCTCTACCGGGTTTCCGGCAACGGCGATTGCCGTATTCACCAATACGGCAGAAGCACCCAGTTCCATTGCTTCGGCAGCATGGCTTGGCGCGCCGATACCGGCATCGACAACAACGGGGATACCTGCCTGTTCGATAATGATTTGCAGGAACTCTTTAGTTTGCAATCCCTTATTCGTGCCAATCGGAGCACCAAGAGGCATGACGGTAGCTGCACCGGCTTCTTCCAGACGTTTGCAAAGCACAGGGTCTGCCTGGCAATAGGGCAATACGATAAAGCCCAGTTTTACCAACTCTTCCGTAGCCTTCAGTGTCTCGATAGAGTCGGGGAGCAGATAACGGGGATCGGGATGAATTTCCAGTTTCAGCCAGTTCGTACCGAACGCTTCACGCGCCATCTGTGCGGCAAAAACAGCTTCTTCCGCATCACGTACACCGGAAGTATTGGGCAATAACTGGATATTCGGATGGATAATATGTTTCAGCATGTCGTCCTCTTTATTGTCCATGTCGATACGTTTCATGGCAACCGTCACCATTTCTGTGCCTGAAGCCAGAATGGACTGTTCCATTACTTCATTGGAATTGAATTTTCCTGTTCCCAGGAAAAGGCGTGAGTTAAATTCACGTCCTGCAATTACTAACTTTTCCATGTTTTTTGGAATTTAGAATGATAGATGTTGATTTATGAATTACTTAGAATTTTTCGTGTTTCCTCTACCGGATTTTCAGCCCGGAGAATCGTGCCGGACATGGCAATCCCGTTGACTCCTGTGCGGAGAATATCAGGAATATCCTCGTTCGTGATTCCACCGATAGCCACTACGGGCAGTTCGATATTCGCTTCCTTCATTTGGGAAAGGATGGACGAATATCCTTCCAAGCCCAGTACAGGGCTCAGGTTCTTCTTGGTAGTAGTGAACCGGAAAGGCCCGATGCCGAGATAGTCGGCTCCGGCGCGATAATGCTGCACGACGTCTTCGAATGTATTTGCCGTGCCGCCGATAATAAAGGCTTCTCCGAGCATTTGCCTTGCCTGGTCGATAGGCATATCCTTTTTACCCAGGTGCACGCCGTCCACTTCCAGTTTTTTGACCAGTTCGACGTGGTCGTCGAGAATTAAAACCGCTTCGTACTCTTTACAAAGTGGTTTCAGTTGCAGTGCCACCGCTTCCACTTCCTTGAGAGAAGCATCCTTCATGCGTAGTTGAATCCATTTGCACCCGCCTTCGAGTGCCATACGTGCCGATTCGAAGTATGAATACCGTTCGGTCTGATGCGTGATAAATTGTAGACTGACCATCACTTTATCCTCCGCATGCTGCCTTGATAATTACCAGGTTGTCATTCTCATGAAGCGTGAAACGTTCCCACTCGGTGCGGGGAATCATTTTGTTGTTCACGGCGATAGCGATACCCTGAACCGGAAGTTCGAGTTGCGCTGTCAGTTGTGTAAGGGTAGAGTCGGGAATCATTTCCACCTCTTTGTTGTTCACTTGTACTTTCATTGTCCTATCAGAATAAATAAGTTGAAAGTAAATACAAAGAGCGTGCTTTTATGGAAAGGCGATAAGAAGAAACACAATCCCTACGTCAGTACTAACTGCCTCAGGTTCCTAGGGTATAATCTCAGCCCCTCATGGGGCACCCCTTTGTCTTTACGGGGGCAAAGTAAGCGAAAAAGAAACAGAAAAACACTAAATCGACAGATTATTTTTCATTTTTCTGCCGATTCCTGTTTTTTGATAGGATGGGAAAAGACAAATCGTGCGCCATTCTTGTAGTTCTTGTCAATCCATATATCACCTTGCATGTACTGAATGGTCAACTTGCAGATAGCCAGTCCCAGTCCCGTTCCCTGAATAAACTCGTTCAGTTTCTCGAAACGCTGGAATACGAGTTCCTGTTTCTCTTCGGGGATTCCTGTACCGGTATCAGTCACGGAGAATAACATACATTGCTTTTCTTCGTCCACTTTGTAGTCCAGTGTGATACTTCCTCCCGCAGGCGTGAATTTCAACGCATTATTCAGCAGATTGATAATGATTTGTTGCAGGCGCAGCGGGTCGGTATATAATAGATACGGCTCTTTGGGCATCTGGAGACTGATATTTACATCTTTCGTTTTATTCTGATTCGTCAGAGTAATCATGTTTTGACAATGATTCATCAATTCACACCACTCATATTTGAATTGCAATTTACCTGACTCCAAACGTGATATATCCAATACATCGCTAATTAATTGGAGTAACAGATTGGAATTAGTCTGAACAATATTCGCGTATTCCTGAAGTTCGCCGTTATGGTCTACCGAATCAACAATCAGACTGGAAAAGCCTACGATGGCATTCAGCGGTGTCCGTATTTCGTGGCTCATGTTCGACACAAAGGCGCTTTTCAGTTGATTGGCTTCCTCGGCACGTTCCTTGGCATCACGCAGTTCGATTTCGGACGCTTCCAGTTTCTTTTTGTCTTCCCGCAATTGTTCCGTCGTTCTTTCGAGGTGGTTTTTCAGGATTTTAGTCCGGTAATAGTAATATAGTGAAATCATCAATCCGCCTATCAATACCAGGAATATGAGCAGGATGAACTGTACCTCCGTCTTATAAGCCACAAAGAAAGGAATCGGCTGATTGATAACAAGCGAGCCGACAGGCAGTTTCTTATCTTCAAATCCCCATTCTTTCAGCTTGTTGGCATCAAATTTATACTTATTAGGTAGAATATTGATGCTTCTGATATCAGTTTTCCCCCGGTCTAAAAATTGGTAGGCATATTCTCCCATACTTTTTCCCACCCCTTCATATTGGGGAACATATCCGCCGATAGCCCAGTATCCTATGGCGGTGGAAGTCAGGCTGAACACCGGCAGCAAAGGGTTGGCTTTGGAAAAAGCATAAACGGAGTTATTCATATAGGTAATTCCACGGTTGTCCACCCGCCAGATGCCGAGTAACATCACTGATTTTGGCGAAAGATTCCGTAGCTGGCTGACAGCCGTATCAATGGTATGAATACGACCGTCGATATAAGTAACCGACAATTCCGGATAATTTTTCAGGTTCTTTTTGAACCAGGCAAGCTCAGCCAGTCCATTGTATGTATTGTCTGATACGAATACCAGGTTATCCATTTCCGGATAAAAATCCTGCATCATTTCTATATCTTTGTTGATGTCATATTCGTATGTATTACAGTATTTTACATTGTACTCTTTCATCTTCTCCGTTAAGTCAATGCTTTGAGGCTCATAACTTCGGATATCAATAGAATCATCCGGGATATGGATGCCGTTGCGTGAAGCCATTGCGAAGAAAACGGGGAGCTGCTTGTATTTCTCATCTTCGAGATGAAGGAAACTGCTCCATGCTTCACCACCCAGTAGGACAACTAACTTCGCTTTCGGATGCTTGTCCAGAATATCGGTCAGTGTCTTTTTCCATTTATGGGCCTGGGTTAAATCCGTTGCATTCATATTTTCTACAATGGTAGAGTATTTTCCGCCCAATTGCGTATAAGTCTTTATAAATGCACTGATGTTATCGTAAGTATATTTAGTATCGGCATTATAAGAAGTGATGAAAAGTATTTCTTCCTCAGATTCTTCTGCGGTGGCGGCATTGCAGAAAATAGGGAAGAAAAGGAGAAAGGCAATGGCGGTAATCAATCGTATGTTTTTTCCTTTATGTAATGTCATAATTGTTTGTTATGCTGATATGAGTGTTGCAAAAATACAACTAATGTAGCTGATATACAATAAATATTGATTTTTTATGTGAGAAAAAAGGCCGCTGTGATTTTCACAACGACCTTTTCATTAGTATAGTTTAGTCAGTAAATCCGGTTACATTCTTTTTTCAACCACATCCCAGTCGATGATGTTCCACAGGGCGTTGACATGGTCGGCACGGCGGTTTTGGTAATCCAGATAATAGGAGTGTTCCCACACGTCGAATCCGAGAAGCGGCTTCAGTCCGGCACGTACAGGGTTGCTGCCGTTTCCTTCTTTGGTGATGTGCAGTTTGCCGTCTTTGTCAACGGACAACCAAGCCCATCCCGAACCGAACAATCCTACTGCTGCTGCGTTGAATTCTTTCTTGAAGTTTTCAAAGCTGCCGAAGTCACGTTTGATAGCTTCTCCCAGTTTGCCTGCCGGTTCCTTCTTCGCAGGTTTCGGGGCAAATTGCAGGAAATACAGATTGTGGTTCAATACTTGTCCGGCGTTATTGAATATAGCTCCATCCGGTGCTGCGGCAACGATTTCTTCCACCGTTTTACCTTCATATTCTGTTCCCGGTACGAGGCTATTCAGATTATTTACATACGTTTGTAGATGTTTTCCGTAATGGAAATCTATCGTTTGCTGACTGATTACAGGTTCCAACGCATTGTTTGCGTAAGGAAGTTTAGGCATTTCGTAAGTCATGGTCATCATAATTAAAGACATTAATATAGTATTCATAATGTTACAAGTTTTAATTGGCTTGTTATACTATAATAACAGAAGCCTTCCGCAAAATGTTCACAGCATCTTCTTTTATTTATAAATATACTGTATCCGTTCCATATCTTTCGGGTTGTCCCGGTTCGTGCGGCAAATCCATTGTCCCGTATTGTCATACTCATAGTAAGAATTTCCATCAATCCGGTTCCCGTATTTATCGTACATGCAAGTCAGGCAGCCGGACGTTTTCTGGTTATTCCCTAAAATCCGCTGGTAGACAATCTGCGTCAGATACCCGTACTTGTCATATTCATAAGCATCTTTCTGTGAAATAATCTGATCGGACGAGTTGGCGAAAAGCAGGTTCTGATGTTGCGAGGCAATCAATCTGCCTTTATCATCATATTTGTTTGCGGTGTAGCCTTGGAGCTCTCCGTTCTTATTATATTCTTTGGCTTCGGTCAGTAAGCCCTGCTTATTGTAAGTACTAATGATGAGTCTGCCATCCGTATATCTCAGAGAATCGCTCTCGATACTTCCATCAGCACCGATACGGCGTGTCCGCCGGTAAATGTCCGTCTTGGTCTTCGGATTCGTCTGTACTTCAAAGATGCAGTGACCTTGCGGGTCGTACAGCCTGTTTGTCTGCATTTCATTGCTTGCCTGCCCGTTTTTCATGGTCAGTGATAACGTGGAGATGAGCTGCCCCTTGTCGTCATACGAATAAGTGGTAGAGATATTTCCCGTGCTGTCGTTTTCGGCAGACTTTATCAGCCGTCCTGCATTATAATATTTCACGGAAGTGGGAGTGGAAATGATTGTTTGCAGGATAAACGGTGTCCGTAACGCATTGGCCTGGTCACGAAACTCCTTGTATCTGTGCGTACTAAGAAATTCCTGCAACAGACTCAAAGATTCGGAACTGACTATCGCCGGCTTTAAAAGTTCGAAATCCGCTTTTTCACTGAGATACTCCAAGTCGTTCTGATGAGTACGCGCCGCGGTATCCAGATAAGGAGTGCGTTTGTAGTCATCGATGATTTGTCGGATAGCCGTTGCATTTCCCCCTTCCCGTAAGCTGTCAATGCTATGGAACAGGTAATTGTCATATAACGCTTGCACTTCACCCAGAAACGGGCGGGTATCCGTATCCGTGAAGAACTTTTGCATGGCGGGATTATCAAAGAAAGCTTTGAAATTCTCCGGTGTTGGATTTGTCTTCACAATCTGATAAAGTCGCTTGTTCTCGGCGGCATTGATCTGGGAGATGAATTTTCCGTTCGGATACTCGGTCATGTACGTCTGATAAATGCCGGGTGCAGGTGCTTTCAGCATACCTTCCAGCAGTGCCATTTCGCGGATATCCCGTAACTTCTGTATCAGTGCGGAATCTGCGGGATAACCGCTTGAACGGATGCTGTCCATTAGTGTCCGGCTGAAAGGAATCTGATTATTCGAAGTCTCTAAAATATAGACGATAGATTGCTCCGCCTTGTTCTGCACGTTGGAAAGCTGTATCTTCTCCTCATCGCAGATGTTGGGGAAATAGGATTTGGCTGCCTTTTCATAACAACCGAAATAATCGGTGGCTGCCTGTTCGCTCTGTTTGTTCCACAGTCCGTTGAGGACATCCAGCAGTTCCAGTTCCTCAGCATAATATGCCTGCGTTTCATCGTCTACCTTTTCGCGGTTCTTCTGCCATTTGTCAGCGTCGTTGTCATTCAGATACCTGAGCAGTTTTTCCAGACGGCTCTGCTTCTGTGCCATGGCCTGTGGAATACAGGCGACCAGACACAAACTTAAAATAATTGTCAAAAATATACCTCTTTTCATTGCTTTTGGGGGTTAGGTTAAAATAGTTAGTGATGAAAAATCATAAAAATACCTTCATTCTCGAATGAATATTATACTTTTGTATTGAGAACAAAATTGAACGCCGAGGGTTTGTTAAAAAACCTCATTGTTTTTATAATGCTGTTATGAATACCAATTATATAGAGGAATTGAATGAGAGTCAGTGTGCAGCAGTGACTTACAACGACGGTCCTTCACTGGTGATAGCCGGTGCAGGTTCGGGGAAGACGCGCGTGTTGACTTATAAAATCGCCTATTTGCTGGAGAACGGTTACAATCCGTGGAACATCCTTGCACTGACCTTTACCAATAAAGCAGCGCGTGAGATGAAAGAACGTATTGCCCGCCTGGTAGGTATGGAGCGGGCGCGTTATTTGTGGATGGGGACTTTCCATTCCATATTCTCCCGTATCCTTCGTGCCGAAGCGCAGTATATCGGATTTACTTCCCAGTTTACCATTTATGATACGGCCGATAGTAAGAGCCTGCTCCGTTCCATCATCAAGGAAATGGGGCTTGACGAAAAGACCTATAAACCGGGAACTGTGCAATCCCGTATTTCCAACGCCAAGAATCATCTGGTCACTCCTACGGGATATGCTGCCAATAAGGAAGCGTACGAAGGCGATATGGCAGCCAAGATGCCTGCTATCCGCGACATCTATACCCGTTATTGGGAAAGATGCCGCCAGGCGGGAGCTATGGACTTTGACGACCTGTTGGTATATACCTATATCTTGTTCCGTGACTTCCCGGAAGTCCTGGCCCGCTATCGGGAGCAGTTCCGCTATGTGCTCGTAGACGAGTATCAAGATACCAACTATGCCCAACACAGCATCGTCCTGCAACTCACCAAAGAGAACCAGCGTGTCTGTGTCGTAGGGGATGACGCACAAAGCATCTATTCTTTCCGTGGAGCGGATATCGACAATATCCTCTATTTTACGAAAATCTATCCTAATACGAAAGTCTTCAAACTGGAGCAGAATTACCGCTCCACACAGACCATTGTCTGTGCTGCCAACAGCTTGATTGAGAAGAATGAGCGTCAGATACGGAAAGCCGTATTCTCCGAAAAAGAGAAAGGGGAAGCTATCGGTGTGTTCCAGGCATACAGCGATGTGGAAGAGGGTGATATTGTGGCGAATAAGATAGCCGAACTGCGCCGCGAACATTCCTACGGCTATGCTGATTTCGCTATCCTGTATCGTACGAATGCGCAAAGCCGTATTTTTGAGGAAGCTCTTCGGAAGCGGACGATGCCTTATAAGATTTACGGCGGACTTTCGTTCTACCAACGAAAGGAGATAAAAGACGTTATCGCTTATTTCCGTCTGGTGGTGAATCCGAATGACGAAGAAGCGTTCAAGCGTATCATCAATTATCCTGCCCGTGGTATCGGAGATACTACCGTCGGCAAGATAATATCGGCAGCCACCGATAATGGAGTCAGCCTGTGGGCGGCGCTCTGCGAGCCGTTGAGCTATGGCTTGAATATCAACAAAGGGACACATACGAAACTTCAAGGTTTCCGTGAGTTGATAGAAGGCTTTATTGCGGACTTGGCAGATAAGAACGCATACGAGATTGGAACGGATATTATCCGTCAATCCGGCATTATCAACGATGTCTGCCAGGACACTTCTCCTGAGAATCTGAGCCGCAAGGAAAATATAGAAGAGTTGGTAAACGGTATGAACGACTTCTGTGCTTTACGGCAGGAAGAAGGCAATCCGAATATATTCCTAACCGATTTCCTTTCGGAGATTTCATTGCTTACCGACCAGGATTCCGATAAGGCGGATGACGGGGAGAAAATAACTTTGATGACCGTCCATTCCGCCAAGGGATTGGAATTTAGGAATGTGTTTGTGGTCGGTCTGGAAGAAAACCTGTTCCCTAGCGGCATGGTAGGAGACTCACCACGTGCGTTGGAAGAAGAACGTCGTTTGTTCTATGTAGCCATTACCCGTGCGGAAGAGCATTGTTTTCTGTCTTTTGCCAAAACCCGTTTCCGTTACGGAAAGATGGAGTTTGGAAGTCCCAGCCGTTTCTTGCGGGATATTGATGTTGATTTCTTGAAGATGCCGCATGAGTCGGGAGTCAGCCGTTCGGTGGATGAAGGTGCGGGACGTTTCCGCAGAGAGATAGAAGGCGGATTTACCCGTTCTGCTTCTCCGTCGCGTGCACCTTTCGGAAGTACCTCTTCTTCAGAACAGCGCGAACGGCCGAAGGCGCAGATAATAGCTCCCAGTGTGCCGAGAAACTTGAAGAAGGTAAGTGCGGTAGGCAGCAGTGGGGGAACTCAGGCGTCGTCTTCCGGTTCTGCATCGGTGGCAGGAGTGCAAGCCGGACAAATGATAGAGCACGAACGTTTCGGACTGGGAGAGGTGATGAAAGTAGAAGGAACGGGAGATAACGCAAAAGCCACCATTCATTTCAAAAATGCGGGTGACAAGCAACTATTATTGCGTTTTGCTCGTTTTAAAGTGGTAGAATAAGAGAAGTAACACTAAATAGAGAGGTTCATGAAGAAACAACTAACAGTAATTTTGCTTTCCGCTTTGATTTTGAGCGGATGTGCGTCGGGGCGTATGGGGAATCCGGGAGCTATCGTAGCAGGTGCTTCTATCGGTGGTAGTCTGGGAAGTTCGATAGGCGGGCTTGTCGGGGATAATAATCGTGGCTGGCGTGGCGGTTACCGTGGTTCTGCCATCGGAAATATCGTAGGAACCATTGCCGGCGCGGCAATAGGAAGTGCGTTGACAGCGCCGAGACAGGAACAAATAGAAGAAGATGCCTACATTCCTGAAGTGCGTGAAGTCCGTGTTCAGAAATACAAGAAACAGCCGCAGCAGGTTCAGCGTCCGCTTGCCCAACTGAAATTGCGCAGGATTCGTTTTATTGATGATAACCGCAACCATGTGATTGATGCAGGGGAGAACAGCAAGATAATCTTTGAGATTATGAATGATGGCCGGAAGCCTGTATATAATGTGGTTCCTGTGGTAGAAACAGTCGAAAAGGTGAAACATCTCGGCATCTCTCCTTCGGTGATGATAGAGGAAGTTCTTCCGGGCGAAGGTATCCGATACACTGCCTCGATTCATGCAGGCGAAAGACTGAAAGACGGTGAAGTGACTTTCCGTGTAGCAGTGGCGGACGAGAACGGAATGATTTGCGATTCGCAGGAATTTACCCTGCCTACACAGCGCGGAAACTAAGGAAAACAGCCGGAAATATCCGGTTTGAATATAGTGACGGTATGTGCCCGGGATAGTGACGCTATCCTAAGCACATACCGTCACTATGTTGGTGGGATAGCGTCACTATTTTAAAATGACAATAATATGGGGCAAATCTCAAATTCGGATCATATTTATACAAGGTATGCGTAAAAACGTTATCTTTGTTCATGTTTCAACAAAAGCATTAGAATTATATGAAAGAGATATTCAGAAGATATCCTATCGGGATACAGAATTTTGAGCAGTTACGTAATATGAATTGTGTATATATTGATAAAACTGCATTGGTTTATCAATTAGTCCATACTGATACTGTGTATTTTCTTAGCCGTCCCCGCCGCTTCGGAAAAAGTCTTCTAGTCTCTACTCTGGAAGCCTATTTCTCCGGGAAAAAAGATTTATTTAAAGGACTGGCAATAGAGCAGTTGGAACAGGAATGGACTGTTTATCCTGTGTTGCATATTGATTTCAGCAGAACAAAATATACCGCTATTGAAGACTTACAGGAACAATTGAATCTTTATCTGAGCGGATGGGAGAGGACTTATGGGAAAAATGAAGAAGAAACGAGTTATGCAGCCCGTTTGACAGGTTTGCTTCAACGAATTTATCAACAGACAGGAAAGCAGGTTGTCGTATTGATTGACGAATATGATGCACCTTTATTGGATAGTAATAGTGACTCTGCTTTACAAGGACAATTACGAACCGAGATGCGTAAATTCTTCAGCCCTCTCAAAGCCCAAGGGCAATATCTTCGTTTTTTATTTCTGACAGGTATCAGTAAATTCAGTCAGATGAGCATATTCAGTGAGTTAAACAACTTGCAGAATATTAGTATGAGTGATGATTATAGTACTATTTGCGGTATAACAGAGCCGGAATTGCGGAGTCAGATGCAACCGGATATTGAGAGGATAGCCCAAGCGAACAATGAGACTTATGAAGAAGCCTGCCAGCATTTGAAACGCCAATATGACGGTTATCATTTTAGTGAAAATTGTGAAGATATTTACAATCCGTTTAGTCTTTTCAATGCTTTTTCTCAAAGGAAATATAAAAGCTTTTGGTTCTCTACCGGTACGCCCACTTTCTTGATTGAGATGTTACAGCGAATGGACTTCAATCTCAATCTACTGGAAAAGATGGAAGTGAAAGATGAAGACTTTGATAAAGCGACAGAGGTTATCACAGACCCGATTCCTGTACTCTATCAGAGTGGTTATCTGACTATCAAAGGATATGAACCTCTTTTTCGTACATACACATTAGGCTATCCGAACGAAGAAGTTAAAATAGGCTTTATTGAGACGCTGATTCCTTCCTATCTCAACCAACCCACCCGAGAAAGTAATTTCTATGTAGTTTCTTTCGTAAGAGACTTGATGAAAGGTGATATTGAGCAATGTCTTCTTCGTACTCGTTCTTTCTTTTCTTCTATACCCTATGATTTGGAAAACAATCAGGAAAAACACTATCAAACCATATTCTATTTGTTATTCCGTTTGATGGGGCAATATGTGGATGTAGAAGTCAAGAATGCAATTGGCAGGGCTGACATAGTGATAAAGATGCCTGATGCGATTTATGTGCTTGAGTTTAAGGTAGACGGAACTCCCGAAGAAGCGTTGGCACAAATCAATAGTAAACAATATGCCATTCCTTATGAGATAGACCATCGTAAGGTTGTTAAAGTTGGCGTGAATTTTGATAGCACAACAAGGACTTTGGGAGAGTGGGAGATAGAATATTCTTAGTAGAATTTGAACATAATTTTTTAAGGGCGTGTCACGGCACGCCCTTATTTCATCTTATTCTTTTCTACATATTATCTAAGATAAAATCAGCTGGAATTCCGAAATTGTCCCGCAAACGTTTCACTAAATTCAAGTTAAGCGCTCTTTTGCCAGATAATAGTTCACTTATTCGAGATTTGGAAACGCCTAATTTTTCTGCCGCTTCAATTTGGTTAAGATTGGCTTCGTCCATTTTACGTCTAATCTCGTCCGTTATTAAAGTTGAAACTTTTCCCGGTAGAGGATGATAAGCGGCTTCCCATTCTTCTACCATATCAGACAAACGAATAAGTTCATCCTTGTCTGATTGATCAAGTAAGTCCATACTTCCAAGGTTAGTGCCAGTGTGAATGATTTTATCTATTCCTCTTTTGCACCTTCTATATTCAGCGTCACTTTTTATTTTCATAATCCACCTCCTTTTATATAATCTTAGCATCTATTCTGTCATAATCAGCATGTGTTCCTACAAAACGTATATATAAACGTCCTGCGAAAAACACTACAACGGCAATAATCCTATATTTGTTCCCTTTGATATTGAAAACATATCGATCGTTCCCTACGTAATCAACTGAAAGAAAGTCACTTTTCAATTCATTGTGATTTTTCCATTCGGCACTTTGGATTATTTCTATCCATCTTTCAATAGCGTTCTCTGCATCGGCGTGCTTTTTCACAAACTTCTCCAGTTTTTCCGCATCGATAATTTTCATATCTTCCTTGTTTATTTAATACAAAGATAGAATAAAGTTCCCAAATATGGAACTGTCTGGCCGTATATTTTCTATTTTTAATCGTTATTTGCTAAAAGTGCTCTTTTATTAAAATAAGACCATACATAAAAATAGGATACTTTATGCGTTTTTCCTGCTTGAAATTTAGACAGAGTATGTTGTGCAAGTAAATATGTGAGTGATCAGGCACTGTGGGAATCTGTGATGCTTCTATTTATCTGTTATAATAGTACCTATTGTTTGCAATAATGACCTAATTGTATGTATCTGTCGGAAGATTGGGAATCTATATAATATTTTGCTATATTTGTTTTTGACAAAATAAGGCATGAAATAGCCGGAAATATACAGGTTATATCAAGCCACACCGATGAACACGTCGTTGGTCGGTGAGAAAAGCATCGACTCTCACCGACCAACGATGTGTTCCTTTTAAAGGAACGGAGCTTAGTTAGGGGAGAATAACTCGTTTTTTATTCCTCATTTATGCAGTTTTTAGCTCATGAATGGCATATTCTTACATTAATTTATACATTTATTTTTCTATTTGCTCGATTTTGAATTGAATATTAAAAGGAGAAATCTTAAAAATAGAACAGAATCTCTTATTGTGGGAGACATAGTTGACATTCCATTCTCTGTTGAAACTGCAAGAATATAGTTTCTCGCACTATAGATATTGTTTGGCTTATTCGCGAATTAATTAAATAATGTTACCTTTGTGTTTGAAAAAGGATATAAAATGAAACATGATGAGAACTTATAATGTTATTTTGTTGTTTATTGCTGCCTGCATCGGTGGAGTTATATTTTTCTTTGCTTGCAAGTACACTTATGAATCGAAATTATCAGAACTTAAGAAGAAAGCGGAAGTAGCCTTTGGTGAGGCAATAAATCAGGAGCTGATAAACAGGAATTTGAAGGGTGATATTTCGCTTAATTTTAATCTAGCTACAGTGACTGATGATGTTTCGAGTATTGTTTATTGGGAAGATGAGTCTGGAAGACATGAGTATCTGCTTGATATAGAGAAAAGTACCCTGAATATAACTGATGATACTAATGTACGTCTTTTGCATTCTGTTGCATTTAAAAAGAAACCACTTCAACCTGATTCTTTGAATGTTAGATGGAGAACACAATTGGAATTATCAACTATTGTTTTAAGATCAGCTTTGTGCATATCCTTAACGAGCACTGATGGTGGTGTAAAATTGCAAAATACATATCAGAGCGAATGGTGTAACTCTTCCAATATAGTATTTACCCGTTATATAGGTTATGCTTGTGAGATAGAAGTAAAGGGTTACTTGTATTATTCTATATGGAGTATGATTTATAAAGAGATACTATTGTATTTATCATTATATTTGATTTTGGGATATGGATTTTATAAGTCTTTTATTGCTCTTCGTCGCAAGATACATTCATTTCATTGTAAAGAGATAGTGGAAATTATAAATGAGGTTCCTGTTGAAGTGATAAAGGAAGTTCCTGTAGAAATTCATGTAATCGAAGAAGTTCAGAAAGTGAGTACTACTCCCATACGCTCATACAAATTGGGTGAACATATAATATTTTATGCAGACCGTAATGTTGTAATGGTAAATGGCATTGAGAAAAAAAATCAGGCTCAAGCTTGTTTGCTTTTGGAATTATTTCTAAATGCAAGTAATAATGACTATATTCTAAAGGATAATATAATTATAGATACATTGTGGTCTGATGGTTCAGGTAATGACAAACGAATGCATAAAGCGGTTGGACGTTTACGTTCATTTATCAATGGAATAGATCCTTCATTAAATATATTAAGGAAAGTTGGTGCATATCAACTAATTATTTCAGAGAATTCTTCTTTTGAGTCAAATAGCTAAAATATCGATGAAATGGGAATATTTTAATTTGCATTTGATTATTAGAGAAAAAAATATTGCCATGTCCGAAATGGTCAGCAGCATAGTTTGCTAATCTGTTTTTTCACTACTATTTTTGTTGCCATAATTAATCTTATAACACAAAGATAGTATGAAGAAATTAATAGTTTTGTTATTGTGTATGGTAGCTGCTTTGTCTACTAAATATTTTGTTTCACATAGTAATAGTAAAGTGCATAATACTTTTCTATTATATAATGTTGAAGCGTTAGCTGCTGGTGAACACGCGGCCATTACTCGTTGTTATGGAACTGGTTCCTTAGATTGTCCTGTATCTCATAAAAAGGTTGAATATATTTTTGGAGGATATAGCCTTGAAGAATAGTATTCTTCTTCTCCTTCTTTTTCTATTTCTCTTTATTTCTTGCAAAACGAAATATAAGGAATATGCAGACAATGTATTACCTTATTCCAGATTTCCGCAAGAAAAAGAATTGAAAGGAGAAGTAATAGAGCTTGATACAGCCTTGTTCCGTTATCCTTTTCGGATACGGATAGAAGGGGATAAAGCTATTGTGATGGATTTACATGGTTTCGATTATTATGGGCATTTATTCCAATACCCAAGTTTCCGGTATCTATCTTCTTTTGGTAGACGAGGAGATTCTCCCACAGAAATGTTGTCAATGGAGAACTTTCGTTTACATAACCATATATTATGGACTTTAGATGCTAACAAAAGCGAATTAACTAGGTTAGATTTTTCTTCATCCGGTGATTCACTGCTTCGTGAGGAAACGGTGGCATTGGATGAAGATATACTTCGACCACTTGATTTTGCCATATATAATGATACAACATTTGTCATTCCTGACTATTCAGGTGAGAGTCGTTTTATGAAGGTTAGTTGTGAAGGTAAGCTAATAGAGAAAATAGGAGCTATACCAACAACAAATGAGAAGGCCTTGCAAGAAGCCCGTCCGGCATTAGCACAGGCATGGCGTAGCTTTTTAGATTATAATCCTCGTAATAGTATTTTGGCTGCTGTTACTCAGTTGGGAGAAGTGGTTGAAGTTTATAATTTAAAAGATAGTACTCATGTAATTCGTATCGGTGAGCACGACGAACCTGAATTCAAAATATCAGATGGATATGGTATGCCAACAGGTATAATGGGATTTAGCGATGTGCAAGTAACTGATTGTGCTATTTATGCGGTGTTTCATGGAACGCCTTTTAAGGAGATAGCGAGACAAAGCGGAAGCCTTCCTGATGGTGGAAAATATATTTATGTATTTAGTTTGAAAGGAGAACCGTTATGCAAATATATACTCGAACAATATATATATGGTATTTATGTAGATGAAACTACTAAAACGATAATGGCGACAGATGTAAATAGCGATCAGCCAATACTAAAGTTTAGCTTTGGTTGAATTAGATAATTAACTTGATTAAAGGAGCAGAATGATGAGTTTGTTCATCTTGCCGGATTTGCTTACATATCATCTGCTCCTAAACCTTTAAAAAAAGATTCCGCTGCAAACATAAGAATAAAAAATTAATGTAGCAAACTATTGCTATTCTGTTGAAATGATAGATACAGAAGAAAAACGAAAAAGAACAATTTAAAAAATGACAGAATGAAAAAGAAAATGATGGGGCTTATAGCCGTTGTTGTTATTGCCGTTGTTGCGGGATTTAATGTGTATAAAACACAAATTATTGTAGATTTATCAACTTTGGCTTTGGTTAATGTAGAAGCTTTAGCAGGCGGTGAGACTGAAGGTACGTGTACTGCTCGTGTCTCTTGTGGCGGTGGAGGACCTAATGATTTTGTTGAATGCTCAGGAAGAGTATGTGAGCGTCATGCTACAGTTTTGTCAAGATGGGTGAAATGTGATGGAATTAAAACCAGTTGTTGAATAATATGAAGTATGTATTTGTATTATTATTTCTTCTGATGAGTCTATTTTCTTGTTCAGAAAAAGATTTAGTAAGAAGATTATCAGTAAAAGATAAAGTATCAGAATTTTCTGATACTTTATTCTTAGGGCGAGTGAAAAACCTGCTTACGTATAATAATGACATCTATTTTGTTGAACAATATAGAAATCAAATTATAAAGTTGGATAGTTGTTTGAATCTCAAAGGACTAATAGGGCGTATGGGGGAAGGTCCGGAGGAATTGTGTAATGTGTCAAGTTTCATAATAGATAATGATATAATTTATGTTTTAGATGCAGGTTGTGCTAAACTCATATCATATGGGCTGGATGGTAATATAATAGCCAGATATCGTTTATCAGAAAAGGTTGGTTTAATGCCGGAATTTCGTTTCGTAGTATCAGGAAATGATTATATGGAAATGAGTGTAACTGATAGAAGGGGAGCTTTTGGAAAAATGAAGTTACAATCTGATTCTGTTTCATATTGGGGGGAACGAACTTTATTTGCACATACAGATATGGAGTATGTAAGAAATGGGCGCTATCTCTTTAAATCTTCTTCTGGATATGTTAGTATCTCAGATAATGAAGCAATAATTGAAGTGTACAATTTTGATAAGAAGAAAATAATGGATTATGATTATTCAAGTTTGGAGGTAGTAAAGAGAAGTTTAGCTTATTTGGATACACAACCTATGTCTTCCAATAGTTATGGCATTATTTGTGAAGATGCATATATGGATGGAAATCAGATTTATCTTTTATTGTCTTCTTATGAAACTATGGGATATAAAGCTAATACAGTGGCTGTTTTTGAGTTGCAATCTGATATCAGATTAAAAGGTGTATATCAGTTGGCTGGCTCATTATATTCTTCGTTATGTGTGTTGAATGGAAATGTGTATGCGTTTGAAACAAAAGAATCAATATTGGAAAAGTATTCAATAATGTCTTCTTCTGTTAATTGAATGCATTATAGATAATAATGAACTAAGTATTTAAATTGAATGAAATATATTGTTTTTTGTATACTATTATTTATGTCTATATCTTGTATAGATAGTAAACAAAAAAAAATAGTGGATTTAATACGAGAATGGGAAAGCAAAGAAATAGTTTTCCCGATTAATCCTATTTTTACAATTGGTGGAAAGGATACAGTAAACTTTCAGGTTGAAAGAAATAAATATAAAATAGTAGTGTATGTTGATTCTGTAGGTTGTACCAGTTGCAAACTAAGATTATTGGCATGGAAAGGTTTTATGGCTCAGATTGATTCATTATCTTCTAATACTGTTCAATTTTTATATTTTATTTATCCTAAAAATAAAATGGAACTTTCTTATAATTTGATGGTAGATAATTTTAGATATCCTGTATGCTTCGATGAGAAAGACTCGTTAAATAAATTGAATCATTTTCCGGGAGAAATGATGTTTCATACTTTTTTGCTAGATAGAGCAAATAAAGTACTTGCTGTTGGTAATCCTGTTTATAATCAGAAGATAAAAAAACTTTATTTAGATCTTATTTTAGGACGAGAAATTTCGAATGAAAAAGAAGAA